>NZ_CP083954.1:1200000-1545000 GCF_006442975.2 Mesorhizobium sp. B2-1-1
AGTCACAGGCCGCGCCCGCCGACAGCGATGACAGCGTGGCCGAGGCGCCGGCCACGCAACCGCCCGCGGAGGCCGACAATCGGGCAGCGGCCGGCCAGTCGGCTGGCGGCGGCCAGAGCGTCGAGGACGTCATCGTCGAATCCTCTGACGGTGATCCGGGCAAGGTGATCCCCGGAAGGGGAGCGCCCGAAAAGACCTTCGGCAGCATCACCGTCGACAAGAACGGCAATGTGGTCGATGCCGGCGGCAGCACGCAGGCGACCGCACCGGCGCAGGATGTCGCTCCAGCCACCGGCGCTCCGGCCAAGAGCGGCAAGTCCGACGGCACGGTGGTTGCGGCGCTGCCTTCCACGAACGATCCCGAGGAGCTCTACCGCAACTCCTACCAGTTCATCCTTTCGGGCGACTACGGCACCGCCGAACAGGGTTTTCGTGACCACATCGCGCGTTTTCCCCGTGACGCGAAAACGGCGGATGCGCACTATTGGCTGGGCGAATCGCTGCTTGGCCAGCAGAAATACCGCGATGCCGCGGAGGTCTTCCTCGCCGCCAGCAAGGACTATCCCAAGGCCAAGAAGGCCCCCGACATGCTGCTGAAGCTCGGCGTGTCGCTGGTCGGCCTGAAGCAGCACGACGTGGCCTGCGCCACCTTCAGCGAGGTCGGCAAGCGCTACCCCGACATTTCCAACACGCTCAAGGAGCGCGTGAAGCAGGAAAAGGCCCTGGCGGCGTGCTAGCCCTTCTCCTGCCTGCCGTTGCCTTGCCCTCGGAGCCGTGTTCGGGCGACATGCATTGATGCTCGACACCGAGCCTGATCTTTCGAAAGACCTTTTTTCGCACATCGACTTTACCAGCGGCGCCGTTGCGGCCGTATCCGGCGGCAGCGACTCGACCGCCCTACTTCTCCTTCTCAAACGACATCTCGACCGAACCGCGCCGTCCGCGAAGCTGCTGGCGGTGACGATCGACCACGGTTTGCGGCAGGGCGCGGCGGCCGAAGCGGAAGCGGTGGCCAGGCTTTGCGCCGCGCACGCCATCGCGCACCGCATCGTCGCCTGGTCCGGACGCAAGCCGTCGACCGGGCTGCCGGCCGCCGCGCGGGAGGCTCGCTACCGGCTGCTGGCCGAGGCGGCGCGGGAGGAAGGCCTCGGTCTGATCGTGACCGGTCATACGGCGGACGACCAGGCCGAGACGGTGCTGATGCGGCTAGTCCGAGGCAAGGGCGCCCGCGAGGACGGGCGCGGCCTCGCCGGCATGGCACCGGTCACCTTGCACGACTGGCACGAATGGATCGTGCGGCCGCTCCTTGGCATTCGACGCTCGGCTTTGCGCAACTTCCTGCGGCGCGAGCATGTCGGCTGGGCCGAGGACCCGACCAATGCCGACGCGGCCTTCGAGCGACCGCGCATGCGCGCGGCACTGGCCGGCGCTGACGGTGCGCAGCGCATCGATGACGCATTGACGCTGGCGGCGCGCGAGAGCGAGGCGCGCAGCCGGCTTGGCATCCGCGCCGCGGATTTAATCGCGCGCTTCGCCAGCCAGCCGGCGCCGGGTCTTGTCCGCCTCGATCCGACCCTGCTTTCGGCCGGCGACGATCCGGCGGCCGTCTATGCGCTGCGCATCCTCCTCGCCATAAGCGGGGGCGTTGCGTTTCTGCCGGACCAGGCGCGATGCGAGGCGCTGTTCGGTAGGCTGAAGGCTGGATTTCTTTGCGCCACATTGTCGCGGACGGTGGTCGATTCCAGGCGCGCCGGCATCTTTCTGCGCCGCGAGACGCGAGGCTTGCCGCCTGTGGTCGCGGCCACCGGCGGGCTGCTCTGGGACGGCCGCCGGAACATCACGTTGGACGACGGCGGCAGTGCATTGTTGATCGCGCCGTTCGGGGCAGCGGCGGCGAAGCGTCTGGCAATCGCGGAAGGCGAGACGCCGCGCAGCCTCGTGCGCGCCGCCCTGGCCTGCGAGCCGGCATCGCGGCAAGCCGTTGAAAACCCTGGCCTGCCTCAGGGTGGGCAGGCGTCGCCGGGGTTCACGGCACAGGCCGTCGTCGCCCCCTTTGTCCGTTTCCTGCCGTCCTTCGACCTGGCGCCGGCGCGGGTCGTCGCCGAATTGATCGGCGCACCGTTGCTTCCCGCGCCGCCTTTCAAGCGGCCATAGCGCCGGTCGGTCATGGGCGAAAGCTTAACCCACACGTGCTGTTCTGCTTGGCAAGGGGGGGCGCTCTCCCTATGTTAGGCTCAAGTTTCCTCTCACGACGCGTGTCCGCCCGCGGACGCCAACGGGACAATTGATGAATCCGAACTATCGCAACCTCGCGCTCTGGGCGATCATAGCGGTCCTGCTCATCGCCCTCTTCAATCTGTTCCAGACGCCGCAGACGCGTGGGGCTTCGAGCGATGTACCTTATTCGCAGTTCCTGCAGGATGTCGCGGCGGGCCGGGTCAAGACGGTGACCATCGCCGGCGCCCGCATCTCCGGCACCTACACCGACAATTCGAGCGGCTTCCAGACCTATTCGCCCGGCGATCCGTCGCTGGTCTCGCGGCTGCAGGACAAGAACGTTACCATCAATGCGCGGCCGGAGACCGACGGTTCAAACTCGCTGTTCGGTTACCTGATCTCGTGGCTGCCGATGATCCTGATCCTCGGCGTATGGATATTCTTCATGCGCCAGATGCAGTCCGGCTCCGGTCGTGCCATGGGCTTTGGCAAGTCGAAGGCCAAGCTTCTGACCGAGGCGCATGGCCGCGTCACCTTCCAGGACGTCGCCGGCGTCGACGAGGCCAAGGAAGACCTGGAGGAGATCGTCGAGTTCCTGCGCGATCCGCAGAAATTCCAGCGGCTCGGCGGCAAGATCCCGCGCGGCGTGCTCTTGGTCGGCCCTCCGGGAACCGGCAAGACGCTGCTCGCCCGCTCGGTCGCCGGCGAGGCCAACGTGCCGTTCTTCACCATTTCGGGTTCGGACTTCGTCGAGATGTTCGTCGGCGTCGGCGCCAGCCGCGTGCGCGACATGTTCGACCAGGCCAAGAAGAACGCGCCCTGCATCATCTTCATCGACGAAATCGACGCGGTCGGCCGTCACCGCGGCGCGGGTCTCGGCGGCGGTAATGATGAGCGCGAGCAGACGCTAAATCAGCTGCTGGTCGAGATGGACGGCTTCGAGTCCAACGAAAGCATCATCCTGATCGCCGCCACCAACCGGCCCGACGTGCTCGACCCGGCGCTGCTGAGGCCCGGCCGTTTCGACCGCCAGGTGGTGGTGCCGAACCCCGACATCGTCGGACGCGAGAAGATCCTGAAAGTGCATGTGCGCAACGTGCCGCTGGCGCCCAATGTCGACCTCAAGGTCGTCTCCCGCGGCACGCCGGGCTTCTCCGGCGCCGATCTGATGAACCTCGTCAACGAGGCCGCCCTGATGGCGGCGCGGCGTAACAAGCGCCTCGTGACCATGGCCGAGTTCGAGGACGCCAAGGACAAGATCATGATGGGCGCCGAGCGCCGCTCCTCGGCCATGACCCAGGCCGAGAAGGAGTTGACCGCCTATCACGAGGCCGGTCACGCCATACTGGCGCTCAACGTGCCGTCGGCCGATCCGCTGCACAAGGCGACAATCATTCCGCGCGGCCGCGCGCTCGGCATGGTCATGCAGTTGCCGGAAGGCGACCGCTATTCGATGAGCTACAAGTACATGATCTCACGGCTTGCCATCATGATGGGCGGCCGCGTCGCCGAGGAGTTCAAGTTCGGCAAGGAGAACATCACGTCGGGCGCTTCCTCCGATATCGAGCAGGCGACCAAGCTGGCGCGCGCCATGGTCACGCGCTGGGGCTTTTCCGACAAGCTCGGCCATGTCGCTTATGGCGACAACCAGGAGGAAGTGTTCCTCGGCCATTCGGTGGCGCGCACGCAGAACATCTCGGAAGAAACCGCGCAGATCATCGACGCCGAGGTGCGGCGCCTGATCGACGAGGCCTATTCGACCGCGAGGTCGGTGCTGACCAAGAAGAAGAAGGAATGGATCGCGCTGGCGCAGGGCCTGCTCGAATACGAGACGCTGTCGGGCGACGAGATCAAGCAGCTGATCGCCGGCGAGAAGCCCGCGCGCGATCTCGGCGACGACACGCCGCCGAGCCGTGGTTCGGCCGTGCCGAAGTCGGGCCGCCGCAAAAAGGGTCCCGAGCCCGAGGGCGGCATGGAACCGCAGCCGTCGAGCTGAACTCGGCCAAGAACAAATTGAGAAACGCCGCGGTTCGACCGCGGCGTTTTTGTTTGGGGCAGGCTGCTGAGTTTCTCCGTGGCCTGCGCCTGCAAGGTTGGTTAGGCGATTGGCGGAAGCCGGCGTGGCAGCAGCCAATCTTCCCACTTTGTGGAAGATGCCGGGCAGCTCAGCGGGGGCAGCGTCCGCCGACAAATCGAGTTAGGCCTTCCGGGCTGCGGGGGAGGATCTCTCTTGCCGTTCGACGATTCCTCGAGCCACCCTCGCCCAGCTTTTCGTGAATGCGAGGCAACCTGGCCGGGAGCAGGCAACGATCCTTCGTGCCCCCCCCTTCTGGCCTGCCGGCCATCTCCCCCACGAGGGGAGTTTGCAGCGTCGCCGGCAACGCGCCTCTCGTCAGCGGGGATTCCTGCTGAAGCTGCGGGCAAAAAAGCCCGCGAACCCTGCGGCTCGCGGGCCTTACTTTCCTCAAATAGTGCTGTCGCTCAGCTCTTCAGCTTGGCATTGCACAGGCTGTAGAAGCCGCCGCCCTTCTGGATCCACTTCAAGCCGCCAAGCGTGTTGGCGTCCTTGTTGGCATAGTACTGCTGGAGGCAGGTATGCATGCGGGCCTTGGCCGGGGTTTCGGTGGCGAATTTCGGCGAGATTGCGGTCGGGAAACTCACGCCCTTCGGCGCAGCGACAGTCGGCTTTGCCGGCTCCTTGGTGTAGGTCGCCTCTGTTGGAGCCGGGACGGTGTCATCGTCCGAGGCGCTGGCGCCGCATTCGGCCTTCCGGAAGTCGTTCCACTTCATGCCGTTGAGCGTATTGGCGGTCTTGGCAGCCTGGTACTTGCTGCTGCAGTCGGCCATGCTCAGGCCCTTGCCCGAGCTGTCGGTCGCCGCAGCCGTGGTCGCCGCCTTGGTGGTCGCCGGTTTGGTGGCGGCGGCAGCGGATGCGCCGGCGGCAGCGGACGCGCCGGTGGCGCATTCGCTCTTGCGGAAGTCGTTCCACTTCATGCCGTTGAGCGTGCCGGCGGCCTTGGCCGCCTGGTACTTGGTGCTGCATTCCTTTGCGGTCAGGCCTTTGGCTCCGTCGTCGGCGGCGGCCGCAGCCTTGGTCGCCTTGGCCGGCTTCGTATCGGCCGCCTTGGTGTCCGCTGCCTTGGCGTCGGGCTTGGCTGTCGCGGCGGCATCAGTGCCGCACTGCGCCTTGCGGAACTGGTTCCAGGTCTGGCCGGCAAGTGTCCCCGCGTCCTTGGCCGCGTTATACTTCGTGCTGCACTCGGCCATCGTCAGCGCGTTGGCTGGCGCGGCCAGGAATAACGTCGCGACCGCAAGGCCGGTCAAAGTGGCAAGTCGGTGGATGAGCATAGCGTTTCTCCGTTGCAGCAGCCCATTATACGTCCCAGCAAATCAATAACGCTCAACGGTCGGTTGCGCCAGATGCTAAGTGGCGTATACATCGCCGAAACCCGGCTTCTGCCGGCAAGGTGATGAAATCGTTGCCTGTTGCCGGCTGGAAGACAAGAATTTGTGGGTAAATCCATGTCGAATGGTCCACAGGCATGGTATATTGTGGCGAGGCAGCGCCATCACGCTAGGTTGCGCCAGTCTGTGTGCAATGCACAACAAGGGTTTTCTAAAGGATTGGTAACAGATAATCACGAAATGTGATCGTAGTGCGCCGGCCAATTATGGCATGACGTACCGGGCAAGAACCACCGGGGACACTGACTAGCATGGCAGGAAATTATTTCGGCACGGACGGTATTCGCGGGCGCGCCAACAAGTTTCCAATGACGGCGGAAATCGCGATGAGGGTCGGCATGGCGGCCGGCCTGTCCTTCCAGCGCGGCAGCCATCGTCACCGTGTGGTGCTCGGCAAGGACACCAGACTTTCCGGCTACATGATCGAGAACGCCATGGTGGCGGGCCTCTGCGCCGCCGGCATGGACGTGTTCCTGCTCGGCCCCATCCCGACGCCGGCGGTCGCCATGTTGGTGCGTTCGCTGCGCGCCGATATCGGCGTCATGATCTCGGCCTCGCACAATCCTTATTACGACAATGGCATCAAGCTATTCGGTCCCGACGGCTACAAGCTCTCCGACGAGATCGAAGAGCGCATCGAGAGCATGCTGGACAAGGATATCGAACTGGCACTCGCCGATTCCGACGGACTTGGTCGCGCCAAGCGCGTCGATGGCGTGCATGACCGCTACATCGAGTTTGCAAAGCGCACCTTGCCGCGTTCGATGTCGCTTTCAGGTTTGAGGATCGTCGTCGATTGCGCCAATGGCGCCGCCTACAAGGTTGCCCCCGAGGCGCTTTGGGAGCTGGGCGCCGAAGTGGTGGCCATCAATGTCGAGCCCAACGGCTTCAACATCAACAAGGAATGCGGCTCGACCCATCCGGCAGGCCTGCAGAAGAAAGTGCACGAGGTGCGCGCCGACATCGGCATCGCGCTCGACGGCGATGCCGACCGTGTCGTCATCGTTGACGAGAACGGCGCGATCGTCGACGGCGACCAGATCATGGCAATGATCGCCGAGTCCTGGCACCAGAGCGGGCGGCTTGCCGGCGGTGGCGTCGTTTCGACGGTCATGTCCAATCTCGGCCTCGAACGCTTCCTCGGCGACATGAAGCTGCAATTGCACCGCACCAAGGTCGGCGACCGCTATGTCGTCGAGCATATGCGCGCGCACGGGCTCAATGTCGGCGGCGAGCAGTCGGGCCACATCGTGCTGTCGGACTTCTCGACCACGGGCGACGGCCTGGTTTCGGCGCTGCAGGTGCTGGCCTGCATCAAGCGGCAGGGCCGGCCGGTCAGCGAATTGTCGAAGAAGTTCGAGCCGGTGCCGCAACTCCTCAAGAACGTCCGCATCGCCGGCGGCAAGCCGCTCGAGGAAGCTCCGGTCAAGGCTGCGATCGAGGACGCCCGTCAACGCCTCGGCAAGGCGGGGCGGCTCGTCATCCGGCCGTCCGGCACCGAGCCGCTGATCCGTGTCATGGCCGAGGGCGACGACCCGCAGCTGGTCGAGGCCGTCGTCAACGACATCGTCGAGGTCATCTCGGAAACACGCAGCGCCGCCTAATCTCAGGAGCATCCGGAGGGCCGACGCCGCTCTGATTGCTTCGAAGCCCGCCCGTCCGGCGGGCTTTTGTTTGCCTGCGGAACTGGCTCGAGACACATGGAACCATCCGAATTCCTCAAATGCTCGAGATTCGTGGTTAATAGACAGGGTTAAATGCCTTTTAACCTTTGCAATTCATTATCCACGCCTGAAAGCCAATCTCATTCGGACGCGACCGCTGTTCCGAGGGTTTCTAGGGGTGACAAGCATGTTCAATACAGCAAGAAAGGCCCTGTTCGCCGCGCTGTTCGCGGGCCTGGCATGGCCGGTGTTCGCGGCCGACCTTCCGGAGCCGGTGGTCGAAGAGGCGCCGCCGCCGGTATACGAGCAGCCAGTCGATGTCGGCGGCTGGTACATTCGCGGCGATCTCGACTACCACAAGTCGAAAGTGCGCGGCATCGATTACACGACCTACACCATCGATCCCTGTAATTGTAACGTCATTCCCGGCGACAGGAGCTTCGATTTCGGCAAGCTCAAGGGCGGCTTCTCGCTCGGCGCCGGCGTCGGCTACAAGATCAACGATCATTTTCGTACGGATTTGACCGCCGATTACTGGTTCAAGTCGAACTTCGACGGCGGAACCTCGGACGCTTTCTCGACGTCGACCGAAGTGTCGAAAATGAGCGCCTTGCTGCTGCTGGCCAACGCCTATGTCGATCTCGGCACCTATCACGGCATCACGCCCTATGTCGGCGCCGGCATCGGCGGCGCGCATGTCAGATGGGACGATGTCAGGGACCCGAACACCACCGAGTTCAACCCCGGTGCGAAAAGCTGGCGCTTTGCCTACGCGCTCATGGCCGGCGCTTCCTACTGCCTGACCGACAAGCTGATCCTGGACGCGGGCTATCGCTACAGCCACATCCAGGGTGGCCGCATGTTCGAGTGGGATATCAGCAGCGCCGGGCCGGGCTTCGACCGCGGCATCGACACGCATGAGGTGCGCGGCGGCCTGCGGTACCAGTTCGGCGGCAACAACGGTTGCGCCGCGCCGACGGTGGCCTATCAGCCCGAACCCGAGCCGATCTACACCAAGTAACATCCGACCATCCAACGGTCCGAAACCGCCCGGCATCAGCCGGGCGGTTTTCGCTTGTCTGGCTGCCCGAAAATCATTCGCTAACGCTCTGTTAGCCTTAACCCCGACTTAACCACTATGGTTAACAATGCTTCCTGAAACGATGGCTGCCGTCTGGTGGCGCCGAAATCGGGAGCAGGGGATCATGAAACTCACATCGCGTATGGCGCCGGTGCTTGCCACATTCGCCATCATGCCGCTGACGCCTGCGCTGGCCGCCGACTATGAGCCCCCGGTCTATGTCGACCAGGCGCCCGACTACGTGCCGGTCGAGGTCGGCTCGGGCTGGTATCTGCGCGGCGATGTCTCCTACCTGGTAGAGAAGAGCTTCAAGAATGAGGATTTCGCCTTCACGCCGGCGAGCTTCGACAACGAGGAAGACCCGGTCTTCGCCAGCATCGGCTTCGGCTACCACTTCAACGATTATCTGCGTGCCGATCTCAATCTGGGTTACCTGCCCGGCAACAAGATCCGCATTGGCTATGACGATTCAGCGACCGCGGCAGAGGCGACCCTGGCGTCGGCGTCCCTGAAGAACTATGCCTTTTCAGGCATGCTCAACGGCTATGTCGACCTTGGAACCTATGTCGGCATAACACCCTATCTCGGCGCCGGCATCGGCATCGTCAGGAGCACGCACAAGCTCTCGGCGAGCTATTTCACCGACAATGGCGATCCAACCGACGACTTCGGACTGAGTGACGACAAGACCAAGTATTCCTTCGCTTACACGCTGAATGCCGGCCTTGCCTATCAGGTGTCGAAGAATGTTTCCGTCGATCTCGGCTATCAGTATTTCTCGGCGCCCGACGCCGAATATGTGACGGCCGAGAGCCTGACCTCGTTTCCGGTCCACAAGGGAATCAGCAATCATCAGGTTAAGCTCGGGCTACGCTACGATCTCTGGTAGTAGGCTGGCATACATGAACCCTGGCGGCGGATCTCTTCGGTCCGCCGTTTGCGTTTGAAGCTCACGAGATCCTGATCGCGGGTCGCCAGTATCCTGCCCGCGACAAAAACTTTCCCCTTGACGCCCGAAGCCCGAGCGCATATCGCCGTCCGTGGGCCACCCCTCCCCAACGAGGGGCCACTATCTGGAAGGATAGACCACGATGACGACGCATACGAAGCCCGGATTCCGTCCGGCAAACCCCAATTTTTCCTCAGGTCCCTGCGCGAAACGTCCCGGCTGGTCGGTCGAGGCGCTGAAAGCTGCCGCGCTCGGCCGTTCCCATCGCGCCAAGATCGGCAAGACCAAGCTCGAACAGGCGATCGCGCTGACGCGCGAAATTCTCCAGGTTCCTGCCGACTACCGCATCGGCATCGTGCCGGCGTCCGACACAGGCGCCGTCGAGATGGCGCTTTGGTCGCTGCTGGGCGAGCGCGGCGTCGACATGGTCGCCTGGGAGAGTTTCGGCTCCGGCTGGATCACCGACGTGGTCAAGCAGTTGAAGCTTGCCGATGTGCGCAAGCTCGAGGCCGGTTACGGCGAACTGCCGGATCTCGGCAAGATCGATTTCGACCGCGACGTGGTCTTCACCTGGAACGGCACGACCTCGGGCGTGCGCGTGCCGAACGGCGATTTCATCCCGGCCGATCGCAAGGGTCTGACCATCTGCGACGCGACATCGGCCGCCTTCGCGCAGAAGCTCGACTTCGAGAAACTCGATGTCGTGACCTTCTCCTGGCAGAAGGTGCTGGGCGGCGAAGGCGCGCATGGCATGCTGATCCTGTCGCCCCGCGCCGTCGAGCGGCTGGAGAGCTATAAGCCTGCATGGCCGCTGCCGAAGATCTTCCGCCTGACCTCGGGCGGCAAATTGATCGAAGGCATCTTCAAGGGCGAAACCATCAACACGCCGTCGATGCTGTGCGTCGAGGACTATCTCGACGCGCTCAGCTGGGCGAAATCGATCGGCGGCCTCGATGCGCTGGTCGCCAGGGCCGACGCCAACGCGGCCGTGCTCGACCGTTTCGTCGCGAAATCCTCCTGGCTTGGCCATCTCGCCGTAGAGCCGGCGACGCGGTCGAACACGTCCGTCTGCCTGTCCTTCACCGACGGACAAGTCGCTGCACTCGACGCCGACGCACAGGCGGCCTTCGCCAAGGGTCTGGTTTCAGCGCTCGACAAGGAAGGTGTCGCCTATGACATCGGTTCCTATCGCGACGCGCCGCCTGGCCTGCGCATCTGGTGCGGCGCAACGGTCGAGACCTCCGATCTCGAAGCTCTGCTGCCCTGGCTCGACTGGGCCTTCGCCGGCCAGAAGGCGTCGCTGAAAGCGGCGGCCTGAAACTCAACAGTTATTTTCTGGAACAGCCCTCATCCGGCCGCTTCGCGGCCACCTTCTCCCACAAGGGGAGAAAGATCGGCGCCCGACCTTCTCCCCCGTGGAGAAGGTGCCTGAGCGAAGCGAAGGCGGGTGGGGTAAGCAACAAGGACCAATCCCATGCCTCGCGTTCTCGTCTCGGATAAACTTTCCACCACCGCTGTTCAGATCTTTAGGGATCGCGGCATCGAGGTCGACTATCTTCCAGATCTCGGCAAGGACAAGGAGAAGCTGCTTGAAGTGATTGACCAGTATGACGGCCTCGCCATCCGCTCGGCGACCAAGGTTACCGAGAAGCTGATCAATGCCGCCACCAGGCTCAAGGTCGTCGGCCGGGCCGGTATCGGCGTCGACAATGTCGACATACCGGCGGCCAGCCGCAAGGGCATTATCGTGATGAACACGCCGTTCGGCAATTCGATCACGACGGCCGAGCATACGGTAGCAATGATCTTCGCGCTCGCCCGCCAGATCCCGGAAGCCAACGCCTCGACGCATGCAGGCAAATGGGAAAAGAACCGCTTCATGGGCGTCGAGATCACCGGCAAGACGCTCGGCGTCATCGGCTGCGGCAATATCGGCTCGATCGTCGCCACGCGCGGCGTCGGCCTGAAGATGCATGTCGTCGCCTTCGATCCGTTCCTGTCGGACAAACGCGCCGAGGAACTTGGCGTCGACAAGGTTGAACTGGACGAGCTCTTCGCGCGCGCGGACTTCATCACGCTGCACACGCCGCTGACCGACAAGACGCGCAACATCATCGATGCCGCCGCGATCGCCAAAATGAAGGACGGCGTGCGCATCATCAACTGCGCCCGTGGCGGGCTGGTCGTCGAAGCCGACCTGGTGGCGGCGCTGAAAAGCGGCAAGGTGGCCGGCGCCGGCATCGACGTGTTCGAGGCCGAGCCGGCCGAACAGAACGCATTGTTCGGCATGGAGAATGTGGTGGCCACCCCCCATCTCGGCGCCTCGACGGCGGAGGCGCAAGAGAACGTCGCGCTGCAGGTCGCCGAACAGATGGCCGACTACCTGATCAAGGGCGCCGTCTCCAACGCCATCAACATGCCGTCGATCACCGCGGAGGAAGCGCCGCGGCTCAAGCCCTTCGTCAAGCTCGCCGAAGTGCTTGGCGCCTTTGTCGGCCAGGTCACCGAGGACCCGATCAAGGAGGTGGAAATCCTGTTCGACGGCTCGACCGCGACGATGAATACGCGCGCGCTGATCAGCGCGGCCCTTGCCGGGCTGATCAGGCCGCAGGTCGCCGACGTCAACATGGTGTCGGCGCCGATCATGGTGAAGGAGCGCGGCATCATCGTCGCCGAGGTCAAGCGCGACAAATCGGGCGTGTTCGACGGCTATATCAAGCTGACGGTCAAGACCGAGCATATGACGCGCTCGATCGCCGGCACTTGCTTCTCCGACGGCAAGCCGCGCTTCATCCAGATCAAGGGCATCAATCTCGATGCCGAGGTCGGCCAGCACATGCTCTACACGACCAATGCCGACGCGCCGGGCATTATCGGCCTGCTCGGCACGGTGTGCGGCGAGAACGGCGTCAACATCGCCAACTTCCAGCTCGGCCGCAACCGGCCGGGGGGCGATGCCATCGCGCTGCTCTATCTCGACGCACCGTTTCCGGAAAAAGTGCTGGAGCAGGTGCGGGCGCACAAATCGATCGATTCGGCCAAGCGGCTGCAGTTCGAGGTCGGCAGCGTGTAGGGCTTGTCTGCTGGGGCAATGCCGCCCCGGCAGTCTCGTCCGACGACGTGGCGGCGGTGCGCAAGGAATTGCAGTAGTCCTGCGAATTGCCGGGCGAGCCGACGCTCTCCTCAAGGCTGACGATCGGGGCGCGAAGTGAGTTTACTGGCGCCTCGGCATGGCTGCCTTGCGGCCGCTATATTCGGCAAGCGCGATGCCGCCCAGCACGAGGACGAGCGCCAACGCCTGGTAGAGCTGGAATGTCTCGCCGACGATCAGCACCGAAAGCAGGGTGCCGAAGATCGGCACCAGGTTGATGAACAGGCCGGCCCGGTTGGCGCCGATCAGCTCATTGCCCCTGATGTAGAATATCTGCGAGACGACCGAGGCGCCGATCGCGGTATAGACGATCACCGCCCAGCCGCGCGCGTCGGGAACGATGACCTTGCCGGCCACGATTTCCCATAGGAAGAACGGCAGCGAGGTGATGAGCGCGGCGAGCGACATGGCCAGCATCAGGCTCTGCCATTGCATGGCCGGCTTCAGCCGCAACCCGACCGAATAGCCACTGTAGAGAATGACCGCGACCAGCATGATGGCGTCGCCGAAATTGAGCTCCAATGTCAACAGCCGGCGCGGATCGCCGTGGCAGGCGGTCAGGATGACGCCGAAGATCGTCAGCACCACGCCCGCGATCTGCGCCCAGTTCACGCGCAGGCGGAAGAAGATGAAATTGGCTACGATGATCAGGATAGGCATCGCCGCCTGCTCGATCGAAACGTTGATCGCGGTCGTGTAATTGAGCGCCGTATAGAAGATCGTGTTGAACAAGGTGAAGCCGCTGGCGCCAAGCGCGGCGAGCACGAACCAGTGCCTGCGCACCACGGGCCAATCTCTTTTCAGCGCATTCCAGCCGATCGGCAGCAGGATCGCCACCGCCAACACCCAGCGCAGGAAGACCAGCGTCATCGGTGAGACGTGATCGACCGCCAGCTTGCCGGCCACCGAGTTGCCGCCCCACAGCAAGGTGGTGAGCAGCAGGAACATGTAGGCGCTTCGGTGCATGGCGGGTCGCAGCGGGGAGGAGGTGAATGGGGCGTGCCCGCCGGCCTATTGCCCGCGCCTGGACAAGTAAATGATGTCAAAGCTGAAAATTGTTGTGCCTCAGCCCATTTTCGGCGGCAAAGAAAGGTCGCATCGGCCTGCTCTTGACGTTATAGAGGCCTGTCGTTTCGAACCGTATCCAAGCCGCGCGGCGGCGCCTCGAAGGAAAAGAAACATGGCCAATGTGGTGGTCGTCGGCTCGCAATGGGGTGACGAAGGCAAGGGCAAGATCGTCGACTGGCTGTCGGAGCGCGCCGATGTCGTGGTGCGTTTCCAGGGCGGCCACAATGCCGGCCACACGCTGGTCGTCGACGGCAAGGTCTACAAGCTGTCGCTGTTGCCGTCGGGCGTCGTGCGGCAGGGCAAGCTGTCCATCATTGGCAATGGCGTCGTCTTCGATCCGCACGCATTCGTCGCCGAAGTGGCGAAGCTCAAGGGGCAAGGCGTCGAGGTAACGCCGGAGCGCCTGAAAATAGCCGAAAACACAGCGCTTATCCTGTCCCTGCACCGGGAACTGGACGGCTTCCGCGAGGACGCCGCCTCAAATTCCGGGACCAAGATTGGCACGACCCGCCGCGGTATCGGCCCCGCCTATGAGGACAAGGTGGGCCGGCGCGCGGTGCGGGTGATGGATCTGGCGGATTTGGAAACACTACCCTTGAAGGTCGACAGGCTGTTGACGCATCACAATGCACTGCGTCGCGGCCTTGGCCATGCCGAAGCCACGCATGACGCGGTCATGCAAGAGCTGACCTCGGTCGCCGGCGAAATCCTGCCCTACATGGACCGGGTCTGGAAGGTGCTCGACGACAAGCGCCGGGCCGGCGAGCGCATCCTGTTCGAGGGCGCGCAAGGCACGCTGCTCGACATCGATCATGGCACCTATCCGTTTGTCACCTCGTCCAACACCGTCGCCGGCCAGGCGGCAGCCGGTGCCGGCGTGGGCCCGGGCGCCATCGGCTATGTGCTTGGCATCACCAAGGCCTATACGACGCGCGTCGGCGAAGGTCCGTTCCCGACCGAGCAGCAGAACGAGATCGGTGAATTCCTCGGCACGCGCGGCCATGAATTCGGCGTCGTCACCGGCCGCAAGCGCCGCTGCGGCTGGTTCGACGCGGTGCTGGTGCGCCAGGCCGTCGCCGTCAACGGCATCAAGGGCATCGCCCTGACCAAGCTCGATGTGCTTGACGGGCTGGACGAGATCAAGGTCTGTACCGGCTACCGCCTCGACGGCGAGACGATCGACTATCTACCCGCCAGCCAGGGCGCGCAGGCCCGCGTCGAGCCAATCTACGAGACGCTGGAGGGGTGGAAAGGCACCACCGCCGGCGCGCGCAGCTGGAACGACCTTCCGGCCCAGGCCGTCAAATATGTCCGCCATATCGAGGAGTTGATCGGCGCGCCGGTCGCGCTCCTCTCCACCAGCCCGGAACGGGACGACACGATACTTGTGACCGATCCGTTTCAAGACTAGTTTCTCAAGCCTTTCCGGGCGTTACGGCTGATTTGCGGAGGCCGGTCCGGAGCACAATACAGGTCGACTGACGCATGGCGAAAGATTTCGTTTCTGCTCTGAGGGATACGATAAACAATTTTGGCGATCCTACGCCGGAGCTGCGGGCCAAAGTCTACGACAAAGCGCGCTCGACGATTGCAAAGAAGATTGCCGAGCGCGAGCCGCCGCTTTCGCCGTCGGAAGCCGAAAGGCAGAAGCGCGGCCTGGAAGACGCCATATCGAGGCTCGAGCGCGAATATGCCAAAAGCGTGCCGGAGACCGATCCGCTTGCCGAACTGGAGCACATATTTTCCTCCATCGATCGCAACAAGAACCAGTCGAACCATACCAAACAGCCGGTAAAGGCGGAGCCGGCCTGGCCGGCAGCGCCCGCCTCGAAGGCTGAACCCTACAAGCCGGCGCCCCCCGCTCCGGCGCCCGACATCTCCAGGCCTGCATCGCCTGCCGCCGAGGTCGAGCCGAACTGGCAAAAGCCCGTACCGGTGCAGCCGGCCCCGGAGTTCGACGACAGGGCTCAGCCTGGCATGGATGTGGGTCAGGACGACGAGCATGCCGATGTCTTTGCGAGCGACGAAGAGGCTGCGGCCGCCGACACTTTCCAGCGCTTGCGTCCGGCTGAACGCAAGCGCAGCTATGGCGGGCTGATTGCCGCTGCCGTTGCGTTGCTGGTCATTGCCGGCGGCGGCTATGGCATCTGGCTGAACAAGGATGCCTTCGGCAAGATGCTGGGTCTGGGCGGCGGCAGCAAGGTCGCGACGACCGAGCCGGTCAAATCGACACCCGCCAAGCCGGCGAGCGATGCGGCGGCAACGCCCCCGGCACCTGCGGCTAGCGGTGCCGAGCCCGAAGGGACACCGAAGTTCACTCAAAGACTGACACCGCAAGGAAGCGAGGTCGATCCTGGCCCGGCCGGCGGACAGAGCGGCGTGGGCGAGGGCGAGTCCGTCGCGGCGCTGACGACGCCGCCTTCAGCCACGACCACCCCGGCCTTGTCGGCTCCGGCAGGAGGCACGCCGGCCGCAGGCGCGCCCGCCGGGACCACGCCCCCTGCACCGGGCGCTGCGCCGGCGGCGCCACCCGCCAATGGGACCGCACCCGCGGCGCCGGCTGACAACGCCGCCACGCCGCCCTCGCCTGCCGGTGCGCCGACGCAAACCTCTCTGCCGGTCGGCCAGAAGGCGATCTTCTATGAGGAGCGCACCAGCACCGCGCAGGGTTCGGCCGAGCCGGGCAACATCGTCTGGTCGCTGGTGCAGGAATCGCCCGGCGGCGACCTGCCGCCTGAGCCGGCGATCCGCGCCGAGGCAACCATTCCCGGCAAGGACATCCAGTTGCGCATGACCATTCGCCGCAACACTGACCAGACTCTGCCGGCCAGCCACATCATCGAGATGATCTTCCTGACGCCCGACGGGTTCGAAGGCGGCGGCGTCGACAACATCCTGCGCGTGGCCATGAAGAGTTCCGAGCAGGATGCCGGCAGCCCGCTGATCGGCATTCCGGCCAAGATCGCCGACGGCTTCTTCCTCGTCGCGCTCAACGACACCAAGGCCGACGAGGACGCCAACCTGACGTTGCTTCGGGGACAGGACTGGATCGACGTGCCGGTCGTCTACAAGACCGGACGACGAGCGTTGCTGACGATGGAAAAAGGCATTCCCGGCGAGAAGGTGTTCGACGAGGCGATCAAGGCTTGGCAGGCGAAGACGGCGGGCTGAGCCGACGGCAACGGTCGGCTCCGGTCAGAAGCCTTGGAACAGCATGTCGAGCGCGGCGACGATGTCGTCGTGGTGCTTGGAGAGATTTCCCTCGGCATCCGGCAATTCAGTGGCCATCAAGGCAGAGCCGGCGGCCAGGAACGGGGGCTGTGTCGGGCGGCATCAACGGAATGACGACTCTCGTGTTCAGCCTCTCAAGAAGGTCGGACTGAACATCGACAAGGTAACCACTGCCTCCGGCATTCCGATGGAGATCGTAACGGGCCATCAAAACAGCGGGCGTGTGGCCTATGGCAACCCGTTCCGCTCGACATAGGCGTTGGAGCTCACAATCGCCTCAAAGTTCTCCTCTTGCCACCGACGCGTTTTTTCCGCCGCGATGGCCTTCGCAATACCCGCCTCGGCGGCGCGCGAGAGATTGATACCCGACGCTTTGGCGTCTTTGATCAGCTGAGCGTCAATGGATGTATTGACAGACTTTCGCTGAGGTTTTGTCGTCGATTGAAGCACGGAGACAGCCCTCTTTTAAGCGCATAACGTAGCGCATACCATCCTCACCCCTCCATCTCCTCGCGCAACATCTCCAGTTCGAGCCACTCTTCCTCCAGTGCCGCCAGTGTCGCGCGCTCCTTGTCGAGGGCGGCGATGGTCTTCTGGAACGAGGCCGGATCGCGCTCGTAATAGGCGGGATCGGCGATGTTGTTCTCCAGCCGCGAGATCGAGGCTGTGACCGCCTCGATCTTCTTGGGCAGCGATTCCAGCGCGAATTTCTGCTTGAACGAGAGTTTTTTTGCCGGGGCTTTGGCGGTGGCGCTGTCCGCCTTGGCCGTCGGGGCCTCGCTTGCATCCGCCTTCGCGCGCGCCTTGCGGTCGTCGAGCCTGGTACCGCCGCGCTGCGCCAGCATGTCGGAATAGCCGCCGGCATATTCGACCCAGCGGCCGCCGCCGTCCGGCGCGATGATGCTGGTGACGGTGCGGTCGAGGAAATCGCGGTCGTGGCTGACCAGGATGACCGTACCGGCAAAGCCGGCGACCAGTTCCTGCAGCAACTCCAGCGTCTCCATGTCGAGATCGTTGGTGGGCTCGTCGAGCACCAGAAGGTTGGCCGGCCGCGCCAGCACACGCGCCAGGATCAGCCTCGCGCGTTCGCCGCCGGACAGCTCGCGCACCGGCGTGCGCGCCTGTTCCGGTTTGAACAGGAAATCCTTCATGTAGGAGACGACGTGGCGCTGCTCGCCATTGATGACAAGGTTCTCGCCGCGCCCGTCGGTGAGATACTGAGCCAGCGTCTCCTGCGGATCGACCGCCTCGCGCTTCTGGTCGAGCGTGGCGATCTCCAGATTGGTGCCGAGCCGCACCGAACCGGCATCCGGCTGCAATTCTCCGGTCAGCATCTTCAGAAGCGTCGTCTTGCCGGCGCCGTTCGGCCCGACGAGGCCGACGCGGTCGCCGCGTTGGATGCGGGTCGAGAACCCCTTGACCACGGTGAGGTCGCCAAAGCTCTTCTCGATGTTCCTGGCCTCGATCACCAGCTTGCCGGATTCGGCGGCGTCGCTGGCCACCATGGTCGCGGTGCCTTCGGCGCCGCGATGGCCGCGAAAACGCTGGCGCATGGTCTGCAATTCGCCCAGGCGGCGCATGTTGCGCTTGCGCCGCGCCGTCACGCCATAACGCAGCCAGTGTTCCTCGCGCACGATCTGGCGGCCGAGCTTGTGCTGTTCGCGCTCTTCTTCCTCAAGCACCTGGTCGCGCCATTCCTCGAAATGGCCGAAGCCCTTATCCAGCCGGCGCGTCTGGCCCCGGTCGAGCCACACGGTGGCGCGCGAGACGCGCTCAAGGAAACGGCGGTCGTGCGAGATGACGATGAGGGCCGAGGAGGTGCGGACGAGTTCCTCTTCCAGCCATTCGATCACCGAGAGATCGAGGTGGTTGGTCGGCTCATCGAGCAGCAGGATATCAGGCTCGGGCGCCATGACGCGGGCAAGGGCGGCGCGCCTGGCCTCGCCGCCGGAGAGGTCGCCCGGCTGCTCCTCGCCCGAGAGGCCGAGGTGCTCCATCAGGTAGCTGGCGCGATAAGGATCGTCGGCGGGACCGAGCCCGGCCTCGACATAGGCGCGCACGGTTGCGAAGCCGTCCATGTCGGGCATTTGCGGCAGATAGCGGACGGTCGCCGATGGCTGGCGGAACACCTCGCCGTCCTGCGGCTCGATCAGGCCGGCGGCGATCTTGAGCAGCGTCGACTTGCCGGACCCGTTGCGGCCGACCAGCGCGATCTTGTCGCCTGCCGACGCAGCCAAGTCGGCGCCGTCGAGCAGGGGCGTGCCGCCGAACGTCAGTTTTATTCCGTCGAGATTGAGAAGAGGCGGCGCCATGTCAGCTTTCTGGCAAGGGATAGGGATGGGCGAGCAGCAGCGCGCGCCCCGCTCCCAGCGCGATCTCGAGCCTGCCCTTGACCTCATTAGAGATGGTCAGCGATGAGCCGAACGCGACCTTGACGCGGTCAAGCGGCCATTTCGCGCCGGCGACGGTCAGCCCGGCAAGCTCGGAAAAACCCAGGATCGAGAACAGGGTGCCGTCTGTATAGTCGAAGTGGACCGTGCCGTGCGCCAGGGGCACGCCTTCCTGCGCGCCGCTGGTCAACAGCACCTTTGTCCCGGCCCCGGCCAGCCGCAGGGCGAGCGCCATGTGCAGGAAGGCATGGTCGGCGCGTTTGCCGCCGAAGGCGCCGGCAAGCACGAGGCTGGTCGCGCCGCGCTCCAGGGCGGCCGATATCGCGAGTTCGCCATCGGTGGCGTCCTTCTCTGCCGGGAAGGTTCGGCGCGGCACGGCGGCCAACTCATCCGGCAGGCCGGCGGGCACGGAATCGAAATCGCCGACCCACAGTTCCGGCACAAGGCCGAGCGTCCTCGCATGGCCGATGCCGGCATCGGCGGCGATGACGCGGGTCCCCTCGACCTGACGGTCGAGCCGTGGCGTGCGGATGAGGTCGCCGCCAAGCAGGATGGTGAATGTGCTCATATCGTGTGGCCCTTACCAGCCCGACAGCGGAAACGGAAGGCCGGCAAACAGCCACTTGCGCGGTTCACCGGCCGGGCCTATGTGTCGAGGCGCTCTAACGGGGTGCCGGACGCGATATTCGCGGACCGGCTGAGAGGCAGTCTCGCCAACCCGCTGAACCTGATCCGGTTTGTACCGGCGGAGGGATTAGACGTTTCGGACAGTCCGACGCCTCAATTCCTTTAACCCGAACGAAGGAGGCGCCGATGCGCACGCTTTTATACGCCCTTGTCTCTGCAATGGTCGTGGTTCTGTCCGGGCCGGCCTTAGCCAAGGACAAGCTCACCGTCTACACTTATGAGAGCTTTACCGCCGACTGGGGCCCCGGCCCGGTGGTGAAGAAGGAATTCGAGGCCGAATGCGGCTGCGATGTCGACTTCGTCTCGGTTGCCGACGGCGTCGCGCTGCTCAACCGCGTCAAGCTGGAAGGGGCCGCGACTAAGGCCGACATCGTGCTTGGCCTCGACACCAATCTCACCGCCGATGCCAAGGCCACTGGCCTGTTTGCGCCGCATGGCGCCGTGACCGGGCTCAATGTGCCGGGCGGCTGGAACGACGACATCTTTGTCCCGTACGACTATGGCTATTTCGCCGTCGTCTATGACACGCAGAAGCTGAAGACGCCGCCCAAGAGCCTGAAGGAATTGGTCGAGGGCAGTGCCGACGACAAGATCGTCATCCAGGATCCGCGCACATCGACGCCGGGCCTCGGCCTGCTGTTGTGGGTGAAGTCGGTCTATGGCGACAAGGCGCCGGAGGCCTGGGCCAAGCTCAAGGCAAAGGTCTTGACCGTGACGCCGGGCTGGAGCGAGGCCTACGGCCTGTTCACCAAGGGCGAGGTGCCGATGGTGTTGTCCTACACGACCTCGCCCGCCTACCACATGGTTGCCGAGAACACCGAGCGCTACCAGGCCGCTTCCTTCGAGGAGGGCGAATATCTGCAGATCGAGGTCGCCGGCATCACCACGACGGGAGCCAAAAATCCGCTGGCGGAAAAGTTCATTGCCTTCATGACGGGGCCGAAATTCCAGGATGCCATCCCCGAGACCAACTGGATGTTCCCGGCCGGCAAGACGGACAAGCCGCTCAATCCCGCCTTCGACAGACTGGTCAAACCGACCAAGACCTTGCTGTTCAGCCCCGAGGAGGTCGCGGCCAACCGCAAGGCATGGGTGGATGAATGGCTGGCGGTGATGAGCAAGTAGTTTGGTCGTATGATCGAATGATGAGTGCTCTACGGCGCCCCCCTCTGTCCTGCCGGACATCTCCCCCACAAGGGGGGAGATTGGCCGTCACGACGGCTTTCGCCAATTGGCGACGTCACAGGAGAGGGTGGAGCGCTGAAGCAGCCAATCTCCCCCCAAGTGGGGGAGATGTCCGGCAGGACAGAGGGGGGCGCGAAGGAACGCGACGCTCGCTAAAGGTCCTTTGGGTGGCGCAGCGTGCAGCGCGCGTCTGACCCCCGCATCTCCGCCGGCATCCTCGCGCTTGCGGCGATCGCGCTGCTGATCGGCGGCGCGTTTGCGGGTCTTCTTTTCGAAGGCGCGAACGATTTCTCCGGAGCCTGGGCAGCCTTCGATGCTTATCTCCTGCGCGTCGTGCGCTTTACGTTGTGGCAGGCGGCGCTTTCGACGCTGCTGTCGGTGGCGCCGGCCCTGTTCGTGGCTCGCGCGCTGTCGCGGCATCCGCACTTTCCCGGCCGCGGCTTCATCCTCCAGCTCTTCGCCCTGCCGTTGGCGCTGCCGGCGATCGTGGCGGCGCTCGGCATCCTGGCGCTCTATGGCCGCGCCGGCTATTTCGCCGGCTTTCTTGGTGCCGTCGGCGGTTACAATTGGCCGGGCATCTATGGCCTCTCCGGCATCCTCGTTGCTCATGTCTTCTTCAACCTGCCGCTGGCCACGCGGCTGTTCCTCGAAGCGCTGCAAACCATCCAAGCCGACCAATGGCGGCTGGCGAGCCAGCTCGGCATGGGTGCCGCACCGGCTTTCCGGCTGATCGAGTGGCCGACACTGCGCGCCGCTCTGCCGGGCGTCGCCGGCCTGGTGTTCATGCTCTGCATCACATCCTTCACGATCGTGTTGACGCTGGGCGGTGGCCCCGGCGCGACGACGCTGGAGGTCGGCATCTACCAGGCGCTGCGTTTCGATTTCGATCCCGCGCGGGCGGTGGCGCTGACGCTGCTGCAGATCGCGCTGACCTTTGTCGTGGTGCTGGCGTTGACGCGGCTCGGCGCCAACACCACCGGTGACGCCAATCTGCCGGTGGCGCCGCGCCGCTACGTCTCGGCCGGCAGGACCGAGACCGCGCTGAATGCCGCGCTCGTCGTGCTGGCCCTTTTGTTCGTCGCCGGGCCGATGACGGCGACGGTGATGTCAGGCCTCGGCGCCGACCTCGGTCGTCTCGCCGGCGAAGCGGCGGTGCGGCAGGCGACGCTGACCAGCGCCGTGCTGGCTTTCCTGTCGGCGCTGCTGTCGGTTGCGCTGTCGCTTTCGCTCACCATGGCGCGCCGCGTGCTGGCCCTGAAGCGCCGCTCCGGTCCGCGGACCGTGCTCGAACACGCCACCGACACCGGTGCCGGCTTCGTCCTGGTCGTGCCGCCCATCGTCATCGGCGCCGGCTGGTTCCTTCTGCTGCGCCATGTCGGCGATGTCTTTGCCATAGCCCCGGTCATGGTCGTCACTGTCAATGCAGTCATGGCGATGCCTTTCGCCATCCGTGCCATCCGCCCCGCCTATGATGCGGCGAGCGAGCGCCATGAGCGGCTCTGCGCGCTTCTGGGAATAGCGGGCTGGGCCCGGTTGCGGCTGGTCGACTGGCCCTCGCTGCGACGGCCGCTGGCCACCGCCTTCGCGTTTGCCATGGCGCTGTCGCTTGGCGATCTCGGCGTCATCGCATTGTTCGGCAGTGATTCCGTGCAGACCTTGCCCTACCTTCTCCTGGCGCGCATGGGCAGCTACCGTACCGAGGACGCCGCCGGCCTGGCGCTGCTGCTCGGTCTGGTCTGCCTTGCGCTTGTGGTGGCGGCGAGCGGGCTGGGAAGGGGAGAACGAGACTGATGGCTGCGGGCGCCACCAATGGTGCGACAAGGGGAGCCGAGGTGCGGCTGGACACGGTCTCGTTCAGCTACGGCGACGCGCCGCTCGTTTTCGATGTCGATTTCGCCGCGTCGAAAATTACCGCCATCATGGGGCCGAGCGGCTCGGGCAAGTCGACGCTGCTCAATCTGGTGGCGGGCTTCGAGACGCCGCAGGCTGGCCGCGTGCTGATCGGCGGCGCCGATGTCGGCGCGGCGCCGCCTTCGGCGCGGCCCGTGTCGATGGTGTTCCAGGAAAACAATCTTTTTGCCCATCTTTCGGTCGAAGAGAATGTCGGGCTCGGCCGCTCGCCCTCGCTGCGGCTGACCGAGGCCGACGGCGCTGACATCGCGGAGGCGATCGCGCGCACCGGCCTCGCGGGCAAGGAAAGACGCCTGCCGCGCGAACTTTCGGGAGGCGAACGCCAGCGTGTCGCATTGGCGCGCGTGCTGGTTCGCAACCGCCCGGTGCTTCTTCTGGACGAGCCTTTCGCTTCACTCGGACCGGCCTTGCGCGACGACATGCTCGATCTTGTCGCCGACGTGCATGCCGAGCGGGGCATGACGCTGCTGTTCGTTACGCACCAGCCACAGGACGCACGCCGTATTTGTGAGGAGGTGGTGTTCCTCGACAACGGCATGGTTGCCGCCAAGGGCAAGGCGGATGATTTCTTTGCCGGGGCTGGTCCTGAAGTTTTCCGGCGCTATGTTGGCACAAGCGCCTGGGAGGCTGGATCACGAGATATTGCCCGGAAGCGGACATAATTTACGCTCAAACCGGCTCCTGGCGACGGGGCGATTGCTTGCCTTGACAGAGGTAGTGTGGCTAGGTCCGCCCTGTACCGGTCCGGTGCAGGCCGTGATTTGCCTGCGGCATCCGCCGCGCGTTGGTATGGCGTGGATGCTGTAATGCTTTGATTTGCGCATGAGCCCTTGCGAGGATCGCCCCGATTTTCGCGGGCATGCGCCAGACCCGAAAGGAAGCCGTTCTGCCGACCGGCACGGAAAGACCAAGAGGGAAAATGCTGGCGCGCTTTCTGGCGCTGGCCGGCTTTGTCGTGGCCCTGGCAAGCTGCCAGATGTTCACACCTCCGGAAGTCCAGGAATCCGGCTTCCAGCCTTCCGACAAACCGATCACGGTCGACAATGTCGCGGCCAATAACAAATTGGCCGAACTGGCCAAGGCGCAGCATCCACGCATCCTGGCGACCTATGGCGGCGAATACTCCGATCCCAAGCTCGAGCGCATGGTCGCCAAGGTCGTAGGCAGCCTGACGGTGGTGTCGGCCAACCCGACCCAGACCTATCGTATCACCATCCTCAATTCGCCCAACGTCAATGCCTTCGCACTGCCGGGCGGCTACCTCTACGTCACGCGCGGCCTGCTGGCCCTGGCCAATGATTCGGCCGAGCTCGCCGCCGTCATCGCGCATGAGATGGGCCACGTCACCGCCAACCACGGCCTGCAGCGCCAGCAGCTCGAGGCCGAGGAGGGGCTCGCCACCAAGGTTGTTTCCGACGTGCTCGGCGACAGCCCGACCGCCAAGGCGGCGCTGATCCGCGGCAAGCTGAGACTGGCGCAGTTTTCGCGCAACCAGGAACTGGAAGCCGACGCGATCGGCATCAAGTCGATCGGCGAAGCCGGCTACGATCCTTACGCCGCCGGCCGCTTCTTGCAGTCCATGTCGGCCTACACCGATTTCCGCTCGATCAGCGGCGCCACCGACGCCAGCCTCGATTTCCTGGCAACGCATCCCAATACGCCGCAGCGTATCGACCTTGCGCAACGCCATGCCCGCCAGTTCGGCCCGCCGGGCGTCGGCACCCGCGATCGCGACGCCTTCCTCGCCGGGATAGACGGCCTGCTCTACGGCGACACGCCGGAAGAAGGGTATGTGCGCGGCGAGACCTTTCTGCATCCGGGCCTGGGCGTGTCCTTCTCGGTGCCGGAGGGCTTCATCATCGACAATTCGGCCGCCGCCGTGACGGCGACCGGGCCGGGCGACATTGCGATCCGCTTCGACGGCGTGTCGATCGACAAGAACCGTGCGCTGACCGATTATATCAGGAGCGGCTGGGTGGCCGGTCTCGACGACGCGAGCGTCAGGCAGGAAACGATCAACGGCAACGAGGCGGCGACGGCGCATGCAGGCGCCGAAGGCTGGCAGTTCGATATCGCGGTAATCCGCGCCGGCGGCCAGGTCTACCGGCTGCTGACGGCGGCACCATCCGCCAGCACGTCGCTCGACACCGTGGCGCGTTCCGTCAGCGGCTCGTTCCGCATTCTGAGTGCCGCCGAAAAGGCGGCGCTGAAGCCGCTGCATATCCGCGTGGTCACCGTCCAGCCGGGGCAGACGATGGGTTCGCTTTCGGCGCAGATGGTCGGCGTCGACCGCAAACTCGACCTGTTCCGGGTGCTCAACGCGCTGTCGCCGGGGGCTGCGGTTTCGGCCGGCGACAAGGTCAAGATCGTCACCGACAAATAGCTATTGTCGGCGCTAACTCGCTCTCCCGTTTTCGCAATTCCCGGACGGGAACCGTTACACACTTTCCCACTTAGGCGGCGGTGGCGAGGAATTCCGGGTTCTGCTTCACCAGCGCCACTTTCAGCTTTTCCATGGCGCGGGCCTCGATCTGGCGCACGCGTTCCTTGGAAATGCCAAGCGTCTCGCCGAGCGCTTCGAGCGTCGCGCCCTCGTCGCTCAGCCGACGCTCCTCGATGATGCGCAGCTCACGCGCGTTGAGTGCGGCAAGCGCCGCCTTCAGCCATATCGAGCGGCGTTCGATATCGATGGTGTCGCTGACGACCTCGTCGGGCAAGGGATCGTCCGACACGAGGAAGTCCATCCGCTCGGTCGCGCCCCCATCGTCGGCAAGCGGGACATTGAGGGAGGAGTCGGGCGCCGAGAGCCGCGAATCCATCAGCGCGACATCGGCTTCGGAGACGCCGAGGGCCGCTGAAACCTCGCGGTACAACGTCCTGTTCGACAGCGGCTCCGCGGCGCCGTTCGCCAGCCGGGCGCGCAGGCGCCGCAGGTTGAAGAACAGAGCCTTTTGCGCCGAGCTGGTGCCGCCGCGCACGATCGACCAGTTGCGCAGGATGTAGTCCTGCATCGAGGCCCGGATCCACCAGGTCGCATAGGTCGAAAACCGCACTTCGCGCTCCGGCTCGAAACGGGCCGCGGCCTCGAGCAGGCCGACATGGCCCTCCTGGACCAGATCGCCAAGCGGCAGGCCGTAATGACGGAATTTGGAGGCCATGGAAATGACCAGGCGCATATGCGCCACGGTGATGCTGTGCAGCGCGTTCTGGTCGTTGTCCTTTTTCCAGCGCAGCGCCAGCCGCAACTCCTCGTCGCGTTCGAGATAGGGAGCCCTCATTGCCGCGCGGACCATGATCCGTCCTGCCGTGTCTTCCATCATGAGGCACTCCCTGGCTCTGGCGATACGGATGTCATTTCGAAACCCGGCAGCCGCTCGACTTGAAATGACGGCGTCCTGCCCTACAACGAACGCAAAACGTGCCATGCGCGGGAAAGGTTCCGCCGCCGGCGGCGCGGCGTGGAGGCTGCGCGAAAAAACTCCGGGCGGGTTCGAGGCACCGCCAGAAACGTCAGTGGTAGAATCCGATTCCGAATAATGGATGTTTTTGAAATCTCATTCCTTATTTTTTCAACTCACATCTGTCAATTTCCAGCGCTCACACACCATGCCGGATATCAGGCCAGGACGGGATCACAGAAAAATGAAATGGCTCAAGTCGCTCATCGTCGCCGGAACTTTGCAGGTTCTGGCTGTTACCGCAGGCTATGCCGGCGCCAATCTCGACCAGATCAAGCAGGCCGGCGTCATCAAGGTCGGCACGGAGGGCACCTACGCACCCTTTACCTATCATGATGCCGGCGGAGCGCTGGTCGGCTTCGATGTCGAAATCGCCAAGGCGATCGGCGACAAGCTCGGCGTGAAGGTAGAGTTCCTCGAGGGCAAATGGGACGGGCTGATCGCGGGCCTCGATGCCAATCGCTATGACGCGGTCATCAACGAAGTCGGCATCACCGACGCCCGCAAGGCGAAATACGATTTCTCCGACCCCTACATCGCCTCCAAGGCAGTGCTGATCGTGCGCGGCGACAATACCGACATCAAGAGTTTCGCCGATCTCAAGGGCAAGAAGTCGGCGCAGTCGCTGACTTCGAATTTCGGCAAACTGGCCGAGGCCAACGGCGCCGAACTGGTCGGCACCGACGGGTTCGACCAGTCGATCCAGCTGCTTCTGACCGGCCGCGCCGACGCAACCATCAATGACAGCCTGTCCTTCCTCGACTTCAAGAAGCACAAGCCGGATGCCAATGTGAAGATCGCGGCCCAGGAAGAGAACGCCGACTATTCCGGCGTCATCGTTCGCAAGGGCGACCCGGAACTGGTTGCCGCGATCAACAAGGCGCTGGCCGACATCAAGGCAGACGGCACCTATCAGAAGATCGCAGACAAGTATTTCGGCCAGGACGTTTCGAAGTAATTTACGGCCGGGCCGTTGGCGGCCCGCGCGACATCGCCCGGCGGCGGACCGTTTTGACGGCCCGCCGCCTTTCGCGTGATATACGGCAGTCGCAAGAAGGAGCCTTTCGTGCCGCACTGGCTGCAACTCATGCTGGAATCGCTGCCTTCGCTGCTATGGGCCGCGTTGATCTTCACCGTACCGCTGACGCTCCTGTCCTTTGTGCTTGGCTTGAGCGTCGGTCTCGGAACCGCGCTGATCCGGCTCTTCGGGCCAATGCCCCTGGTCGCGGTGGCGCGCTTCTACGTGTGGATATTCCGCGGCACGCCGCTCTTGGTGCAGCTGTTCCTGATCTTCTACGGCCTGCCCTCGGTCGGCATCCTGCTTGACGCGTTCCCCGCGGCGTTGATCGGCTTCACGCTCAATATCGGCGCCTATTCGTCGGAAATCATTCGCGCGGCGATAGGCGCGGTGCCAAAGGGGCAATGGGAGGCGGCCTATTCGATCGGCATGACCTGGAGCCAGGCGATGCGCCGCACCATCTTGCCGCAGGCTGGGCGCGTGGCGGTGCCGCCGCTCTCCAACACCTTCATCTCGCTGGTCAAGGACACGTCGCTGGCCGCCGCCATCACCGTGCCGGAAATGTTCCAGGCCGCGCAGCGCATCGTCGCCACCACCTATGAGCCGCTGATCCTCTATGTCGAGGCGGCGATCCTCTATCTGGCGATGAGTTCGGTGCTGTCGGCCTTGCAGACGCGGCTGGAGGCGCGGCTCAATCGCTATGGCGGGTTCCTGGAGGCGCGCTCGTGATCGACCTTGCCAACATCGAAAAGCGCTTCGGCGACAATCTCGTGCTGAAGGGCGTGACGGTTGCCATTGCCGAAGGCAGCGTCACCGCGCTGGTCGGTCCTTCGGGTGGTGGCAAAAGTACGCTGCTGCGCTGCATCAACCTGCTTGAGATCCCAACTTCGGGCACAGTGCGTATCGGCGATCAGGCGCTGGAGTTCCATCCGGGAGCGAAGGTGGCGGCCCGGGACATTCAGCGGCTGCGGCTGCAGACCGGCATGGTGTTCCAGAACTTCCAACTGTTCCCGCATCGCACCGCGATCGAGAACGTCATGGAAGGGCTGGTGACGGTGCTGAAGTGGCCCCAGGCACGGGCGCGCGAACGGGCGCTCGCGCTGCTGGAAAAGGTCGGCATGGCGCACAAGGTCGATGCCTGGCCGGCAACGCTGTCGGGCGGCCAGCAGCAGCGGGTAGCGATCGCCCGGGCGCTGGCGCCGTCGCCAAAGGTGCTTTTGTGCGACGAGCCGACCTCCGCGCTCGACCCGGAACTGGCGCAGGAAGTCGTCGACGTGCTCGGCCGGCTCGCCAGCGAGGGGACGACGATGGTGATGGCCACGCACGATCTGCGGCTTGCTTCAAAGATCGCTCGCGAGGTGGTGTTCCTCGAGGCCGGCATTGTCGTCGAAAAGGGCCCCGCGGCGGTGCTGTTCGGCAATCCGGAGCGCGAACGGACAAGACGGTTCATCGCGACGCTAAAGCAGGAAATGGCGGAGAAGGAGGGTGGGGGAGAAGGCGGCAATTTCTCGTCCTAGGCCTGCGCTGCGCTTGCTCCCTGCCGGGCATTTATCCTCGTGAGCCGCCGTCAGGCACGGTGTTTCTATTTCGATGGACGGGCGTGTCCATGCGCTGCAATAGTGGGGCCGATGGTTCGCAACGTTGCTCTTGTTCTCGGTGGTGGCGGGGCCGCCGGAAATGCCTGGCTGATCGGCATCATCGCGGGCCTCGCCGACACTGGTGTCGATCTGACCGAGGCCGCCGATCTGGTGATCGGAACCTCGGCAGGCGCCAATGCGGCAGTGCAGGTGCGCAGCGGCATACCGCCGGGCGAGCTGCTGGCCGCGGTGCTGTCCCCGCTGCCGGTTCAACCGGCCGGACAGAGCCGCCAGCAACCGCCGTTCGCTTCGATGGATAGTGTGTTCGAGCGGATGCGTGCCATCTCCGCCGCCGCTATCTCGGCAGCCGATCTGCAACGGGCGATGGGGGCATTCGGTTTGGAGAGCGATGTCAAATTCGGACCGGAAGTGGCCAAACAGCGGCGCGCGCTGGTCGCCGCCAGATTGCCTCGCCATGAATGGCCGGAAAGGCCGATGATCTTGGTGGCCGTCGACGCGCTTACCGGTGAACTGGCTGCGTTCGACCGCGATTCCGGCGTCGATCTGGTTGACGCGGCCACCGCGAGCACCGCGCTGCCCGGTGCGGGGCCCACGCACAGCATCAATGGCGTCCGCTACATCTCCGGTGGCGTGCGCTCCGCCGATAATGCCGACCTTGCCTCGGGCTATGCGAACGTGATCGTGCTCTCGCCGTTCAGCGGACGGAGCGGGCCGCTACCGGAAGGCCAGTTCGAGGGCCTGCGCAGACCGCCGGGCGCGGACCTTGCAAGCGAGGTCGAAGCCCTGCGCCAGCAGGGCAGCCGGGTGGTGGTGATCACGCCTGACGTCGATTCCCGCGCCGCAATGGGCACCAACCAGATGGATCTGGCGACCCGCATCCCCGCGGCCCGTGCCGGTTTCGCCCAAGGCAAGAAGGAAGCGACCCGCGTAACGTTCCTGTGACGATTGCACGCCGAGGGCGTGCACCAACTTTCCAAATATTGCCTGCAACAAAAAACCCGGCGCAAGACCGGGTTTTTCAAAAACTCAAAAGGCGCAAGGCCTCAGGCAGCTTCTTCCTGCTCGGCTTCCTCATTGTCGGCCTTGGCGCCGCGCTTAGGGCCCTTGTTGAGATTGACCTCGATCAAACGCACGGCTTCGGTTTCCGACATGCGGTTGACAGCGGCGATCTCGCGGGCCATGCGGTCGAGCGCGGCTTCGTAGAGCTGGCGTTCGGAATAGGACTGCTCCGGCTGGTTGTCGGCGCGGTAGAGGTCGCGAACAACTTCCGAGATCGAGATTAGGTCGCCGGAATTGATCTTGGCATCATATTCCTGCGCGCGACGCGACCACATGGTGCGCTTGACGCGGGCGCGGCCTTGCACGACCTTCAGTGCGCGTTCGACATAATCCTCTTCCGACAGCTTGCGCATGCCGATCGAGGTTGCCTTGGCGACCGGCACCTTGAGGCGCATCTTGTCCTTCTGGAAATCGATGACGAACAGTTCCAGCTTGTGCCCGGCCACTTCCTGCTCGTCGATCGAGACGATCTGGCCGACACCATGCGCCGGATAGACGATGTACTCGCCGGTCTTGAAACCGTGACGTGCAGCGGTGGACTTCTTCTGCGGGGTGATCGTTGCCATTACGCCCTGAACTCCTTGTTGTGGGCCGGCGGCGGTGCCGGCTGAACTCGCGCGATCGGGTTACCGATCATTAGCCGCACAACAGATGAACCCACCGGAAAAGCCGGGACCGGCAAACCGCACGATTGCGATCGCCTGGCCCAGATCGCTCTGGTCCGATATGGGATTTTCACCTTTCAGTGATTTGGGGCGTTAGCGCCATAAATCGACGTTGTGTCACCGGCATGTTTCGCTCATGTAACACAAAAAGTCGGAAGAATCAAGGTTTTGCTGCATAAGCGAAGGCCACAGGTTCACGCCGCCTGTCAAGGCGGTTAATAGGCCGTACCTCTTACGCCGCGTCATGCCGGTTGAAACGGCAGCGCTGTCAGTCGCCTTCTCCGGGTTCAGCCGAGAAATATTTCTCGAACTTGCCGGCCTCGCCATCGAAGGCCTTGGCGTCGGCCGGCGGCTCCTTCTTGGCGGTGATATTAGGCCATTTCTCAGCGTATTCGGTGTTTATCTGCAGCCATTTGTCGAGGCCCGACTCAGTATCGGGCTTGATCGCGTCGGCGGGGCATTCCGGTTCGCAGACACCGCAGTCAATGCACTCGTCGGGATGGATGACGAGCATGTTCTCGCCCTCGTAGAAACAGTCGACCGGACAGACCTCGATGCAGTCCATATATTTGCATTTGATGCAATTGTCGGTCACGACATAGGTCATCGATCTGCTCCGGGACGTCCCGTTTTTGTTGGCTTTTTCCGTGAGGTAACGCCTTTGGCGCCCGCTTGCAAGGGCGGCCATTCCGGCCATGCCGGCATTGCCGGAATGGAATTCCAACGGCTCGGCAATGGCGGGCATCGGTCATGTGCTCGGACCGTTGTGTCGGCGGCGTGGAAGAACATACATGCCTCCGTGCACCGGCGGTCAGTCGTCGCCAAGCAAGCGGTCGGTCTCGCGGCGCTCCTTCTTCGTGGGGCGGCCGCTTCCGGCCTCGCGCAGCCCTGGGATCGCGTCGGGAGGCGCCTCGCCCGTCGGTGCGGCAGGCGGCGACATGTCTTCGTAGAGCGTGCGTGCCTCCACGGCGGGGCCGCGCCGGCTTCCCGCATCGAGCACCTTCCAGATGAAGATGCGCCGCTCCAGCGTGATGGTCAGGACGTCGCCAGGCTTGACCAGGTCGGAGGCCTGCGCTGCTTTGTCGCGATTGATGCGCACCCGGCCGGCCACGACCAGTTTGGCGGCCAGCGAGCGCGATTTCACCGCGCGCGAGAAGAACAGCCATTTGTCGATACGCTGGCGGTCGGTGGCCATCGGGGCGACCATCGGATCCTGTGCGGCTATTTCTTCAGCTGGTCGCGCAAAGCGGCGAGCTTGGCGAAGGGAGAGTCGGGATCGAAGCGCACCGGGCGCTCCTCGCGCGGTTTTGCCTGAAACGAGGGTTTGCCGCCTTGCGGGCCGCCCTTGCCTTCCGGACTGCCGCCCGGCCGGCCCTCACGGCGGTCAGAACGCTCGCCCTGCGGCTTTCCCTCCCGCCGTTCCCCGCCTTCGCCTTGCGGCCTGGGCTTGAACTTCGAGCGATCGAAACGCGGCTTGCCGGCGCCATCGCGGCGCCCTTCATGGGCGGGCCGGGTGCCGGGCTGGCCGACAGCGGCATCCGCCGGGGCATCGGAGCGCGCCGCCTGGCCGTTGCGCGGCCGGGCGCGGTTCTCGTGGTGACGGTGACGAGGCCGCTGGTCGAAGCGGCCCTGCCGCCACAACAGGATCGGCTTAGGCTCTTCGGCTTCCGCAGCGGGTCCCTGTTGGGGAGCGTCGGCGCTGTCCCCCTCCTCGCCTCGCTCCGCGATCTCCCCCGTCGAGGGGGAAGTGAGAGCGTCGGCGCTTTCGGCGGCAGGAGTCTCAGGCACGGCTTCTGCTACAGACGCAACCTCTTCCGTAGCTTCGGCTGGAGCTTCGGGTTGTTCTTCCGCAACAGTTTCGGCCGGTTCCGCAATGGGTTCAGCAGGAATTTCGACGGCGGTCTGGGCAGTCGCAGTTTCCGGATCTTCCGCTGATGTCTCCTCAGGCGTGTCCGTCGCAGCCGCCTCCGCCGCCTTGGCCTGCTCGGTGCGCGCGGCCTCTTCCGCTGCCAGCTTGGCCGCCACGGCTTCCCGGGCGGCATTGTCCTGCGCTTCCAGCCGTGCCTTGATTTCGGCCGCCGGCTTCGGCTCGGCACGATAGCCAAGACCTTTCAGGATTTCTTCCATGTCGTCGGCCGTGGCGCCGAGAATCGACATCATCGGCGGCGTCACCATGAAAGACTGGCCATCATAGGCGCCATCCGGACGCTGGCCGAGGCCGGGCTTCCAGTTGGTCGCCGGGCGGATCAGGTCGGCCAGCCGTTCCAGAATGTCGATGCGCACGGCGCGGCGGCCGAGATTTCGGTAGCCCGCAAGCTTGTAGAAGGCCTTGTCGAAAGCCGGATCGATGACCACCGAGGTGCGGCCCGATGCCAGCGCATGGACGACGTCGCCGAAGCCGAGCTTGTCCTTGCCATCGTTTTTCAGCGCCCACAGCAACGTCACCAATCCCGCGGGCGCCGGCTTGATCAGCGCCGGCACGAAGACATGATAGGCGCCGAAGCGCACGCCCAGCCGGCGCAATGCCGCGCGGCCTTCCTGGTCGAGCGACTTCATCTCCTCGGCGATGTCGCGACGATTGATAAGGCCGAAATTCTCGACCAGCTGGAAGGCAATGCCGCGGCCGATACCCGATATCTGCTCGGCATTCTTTAAATCGACCAGCGGCTTCAGCAGGGATTCGATCTGGAAATTGACGAAGCGCTCGGCGCGCGCGGCGACCTTGTCACGCGCCGGGCCGGTCAGCTGTTCGTCGGCCAAAAGCACCAGGCGCGGCTTCAGCGCGTCTTCACCGGCAACCAGAGTGCCGATCGGCGCGCCGATCCAGCGCAGCGTGCCGTCGGAACCGAGCGCGATGTCGCCATTGGCGCATGCGCCGAAGCGTTCGGCGCGTGCCTCGAACTCCGCCGCCAGCGCCTTCTGGGCGGCCGCGCGCACGGCCTTGGCGTCTTCGCCGCCAGCGCTCTGATCGGCGGTGAAACGGAACCCCTGCAACTCGCCGACATGGTGGCCTTCGACGAGGACGGTTCCGGTTGGGCTTATTTCGGCTTCAGGCATGGTATTTTCTCTAAGGCGCCGCATGAGGACGGAAGTCCTGCGGTCTACGAAGCGTTTCGTCAACCGCTCATGCAGCGCATCCGACAATCTGTCTTCGATTTCGCGCGTCTTTTCCTGCCAGTGTGCCTGATCGGCCAGCCAGCCGGGCCGGTTCGACACGAATGTCCAGGTGCGGATCTGGGCGATGCGATGCGACAGCGTATCGATGTCGCCCTCGGTGGTGTCGGCGCGGCGCACCTGCTCGGCCATGTAATTCTCGTCGACATGGCCATGCCTGGCGAGGTCCATGTAGATCGACGCAATGAGGTCGGCGTGCTGGGCCGGCGCTATCTTGCGGTAGTCGGGGAGCGCGCAGGCCTCCCACAGCAGCGCGACGCGCCTTGCGTCGGTGGCGAGCGCCCTGATGTCCTCGTCACGCGACAGGTGCTCAAGCGCCTGCGCATCGACTGCCGGCAGCGCACGGGTCAGGCCTTCCACCGGGGCATTGGTCTCGATCGAGCGCTTCAGCGCGTCGAGGCTGGCGAAATTGAAACGCGCTGTGCGCCACTGCAGAACCTTCACGGGGTCGAAGTCGTGGCTTTCGATCTTCTTGACCAATTCCTCGTCCAGCGGGTCGACCTGGCCGGTGACGCCAAAGGTGCCGTCGCGCAGGTGCCGGCCGGCGCGCCCGGCGATCTGGCCAAGTTCGGCCGCCGTCAGGTTGCGATACTGATAGCCGTCGAACTTGCGGTTCTGGGCGAAGGCGACATGGTCGAGATCGAGGTTAAGGCCCATGCCGATGGCATCGGTGGCGACGAGATAGTCGACGTCGCCCGACTGAAACAGCGCCACCTGGGCGTTGCGGGTGCGGGGCGAGAGCGCGCCAAGCACGACGGCCGCACCGCCCTGCTGGCGGCGGATCAGTTCGGCGATGGCATAGACCTCGTCGGCGGAGAAGGCGACGATCGCTGTGCGCCGGGGCAAGCGGGTCAGCTTCTTCGAACCGGCATAGGCCAGATGTGACAGCCGCGGTCGTGTCACCACCGAGACGCCTTTCAACAGGCGCTGCAAGATGCCGTGCATGGTGGCGGCGCCGAGCAGCAGCGTCTCCTGGCGGCCGCGCAGATGCAGGATGCGGTCGGTGAAGATGTGGCCGCGCTCGAGGTCCCCCGCAAGCTGCACCTCGTCGATGGCGACGAAGGCGGCATCGGTCTCGCGCGGCATGGCTTCGACGGTACAGACCGAATATCTGGCGCCTGGCGGCTGGATCTTCTCCTCGCCGGTGATGAGCGCCACCTTGTGGGCACCGACCTTTTCGCAGACGCGGGTGTAGACCTCTCGCGCCAAGAGCCTGAGCGGCAGGCCGATGATGCCGCTTTCATGCGCCACCATGCGCTCGATGGCGAGATGGGTCTTGCCTGTGTTGGTCGGCCCAAGCACGGCAGTCACGTCGCGACCCGATAGGATCAGCGGCTCGGTGGGTTTCGGATGGATGTTCATCGGCTCGGAAATAAGGCTTTCTGGCCTCTCATTGTCGGGAGCACGCCTCGGGTGGCGCGTATGACAGGCGACACATAGGGATTTCAGGCGCGAAGCGAAAGCGGAATGTTCCGCTGGCGGTTCGAAGTCACCTCCGTCGAGCTTCGGTTCGGCTGCTGATTAAGGGTTGGAACGAGTCTGGAACGAATCGGCGACGAATCGCTGACTCGCCCGGATTCAGGTTTTGTTCACGGCTAGATGTGGAGTTTTGGCTGATGATCCTTACCACATGCTGAATCACGGAATTGGCCCGTTTCATGCTAGGCGAGAGCCGCCGTTAACTTTCGCTGGCAAAGCCGTGTGGCAGCCCGCCTTGCTTCATCCAAGCTTATGAAATTGTTGAACTTTCTTAATAGAAATTAACAGTTTGACAGGCGATTGCAACTGCTCTCGTTAACATTGCGGCCAAACATGGAACGAAAGGGCGACGAATCGGCGATGTCGGGATTTTCCCTGTTTGTTCACGACAAGATGTAGTGTTACGCATAGGTTTTCCACCGACAATGCACAGCTTATCCAGGCAGTTTTGCACAATACCCGCTGCCGCGATTAACCTTTGCGTGCCGGATTGGAACAGTAGGCCGACAGCCGTCATCGGACGGCGTCACGGACATCCGAAGCGGATGGCGAACGAGCCCTCCTTCAATCGGCACCGGGAAGCCGGCAGCCCGGCGAGACCTCAGGCGAAGTACTGGCCGCCATTGGCGGTGATGGTCGATCCCGTGATGAAGCCGGCGTCCTCGGAGGCGAGGAAGACGACGCAGCGCGCGATCTCCTCCGGCTCGCCGAGGCGCCCGACCGGGATTAGCGGGATGATGCGTTCGTTGAGCACCTTCTCATCGATCGCCCGGACCATTTCGGTGGCGATATAGCCTGGGCAGATGATGTTGACGGTGATGCCCGCGCGGGCTCCTTCCTGGGCCAGAGCCTTCGAGAAACCGATGTCGCCGGCCTTGGCCGCGGAGTAGTTGACCTGGCCGGCCTGGCCCTTCTGGCCATTGATGGAGGAGATGGTGATGACGCGGCCGAACTTGCGGTCGCGCATGCCGCTCCACAGCGGATGCGTCATGTTGAAAACGCCGGAGAGATTGGTGTCGATGACCTCCTTCCACTGCTCACGCGTCAGCTTGTGGAACATGGCGTCGCGCGTGATGCCGGCATTGTTGACCAGCACCGCGACCGGGCCCAGATCGGCCTCGACCTGCTTGATGCCGGCGGCGCAGGCGTCGTAGTCGGCGACCGACCATTTGTAGGTCTTGATGCCGGTTGTGGCCGTGAACTTGCTCGCCGCCTCATCATTGCCGGCGTAGTTGGCGGCAACCGAATAGCCGGCTTCCTTCAGCGCCATCGATATTGCCGCGCCGATGCCGCGCGATCCGCCCGTGACGATTGCAACCTTGGTCATGCGCTCCCTCCCTTTGGTTGGGAGAGTGAACAGGGAGTAGCGAATGACGAGTAGGGATCAGATATCCCATTGCGCCGACGCCGTTCTTCCCTATTCGCTACTCCCCATTCACTTCTCTTTTAGAGCGCTTCGACGCACATGGCGACGCCCATGCCGCCGCCGATGCACAGGGTGGAGAGACCCTTCTTGGCACCTCTTCGGCGCATCTCGTGGACCAGCGTGTTGAAAATGCGCGCGCCAGAGGCGCCGATCGGATGACCGATGGCGATGGCGCCACCATTGACGTTGACGATCGAGGGATCCCAGCCCATGTCCTTGTTGACCGCGCAGGCCTGCGCGGCGAAAGCCTCGTTGGCCTCGATCAGGTCGAGATCGCCGACCGACCAGCCGGCCTTTTCCAGCGCTTTTCGCGAGGCGGGAATCGGACCGGTGCCCATGATCGCCGGGTCAACGCCCGCGGTCGCCCAGGAGACGATGCGCGCCAGCGGGGTGATGCCCCGCCTGGCAGCTTCCGCTTCGCTCATCAAAAGCGCGCCGGCGGCGCCGTCGTTGATGCCGGAGGCATTGGCGGCGGTCACAGTGCCGTCCTTGTCGAAGGCCGGCTTCAGTTTGGTCATGGCATCCAGCGTCGCGCCATGGCGGATGTATTCGTCCTGGTCGACAATTGTATCGCCCTTCTTGCCCTTGATGGTGAAGGCGACGATCTCGTCCTTGAACCGGCCGGCCTTCTGCGCGGCCTCGGCCTTGTTCTGCGAGGCCAGCGCGAACTGGTCCTGGTCCTCGCGGGTGATCTGGAACTGGCGGGCGACGTTCTCGGCCGTGTTGCCCATGTGATAGCCATTAAAGGCATCCCACAGTCCATCCTTGATCATGGTGTCGATCATCTTGTAGTCGCCCATCTTGACGCCAGCGCGCAGATGCTGGGCGTGCGGCGACATCGACATCGATTCCTGGCCGCCGGCGACAACCACCTTGGCATCGCCGGTGGCGATCTGCTGCATGCCGAGCGCGATGGCGCGCAGGCCCGAGCCGCACACCTGGTTGAGGCCCCAGGCGGTGGTCTCCCTGGGCAGCCCGGCGAGGATCGAAGCCTGGCGGGCGGGGTTCTGCCCTTGGGCCGCGGTCAGCACCTGGCCAAGAATGACCTCGTCGACTTCGGCCGCCTCGACGCCGGCGCGCGACAACAATTCCCTTACGACGACGGCGCCAAGCTCGTGAGCCGGGGTGGCGGCGAAAGCGCCGTTGAAGGAACCGACCGGTGTGCGCGCCGCGCTGGCGACGACGATGGCATTGGAAGCGGGCATTCTGTTCTCCAAACTTCAAGCTGATGTTCTGTCATTGAAGACTTTTCTTGCCCTTTCCCAACCCCGAGTCAAACCGGAAATCGGCAGGGCACCCATGCGTCGCAAGCAAGCTGCGCATGGCCGCGACATCAAGCTGTCCGCTGCTGCGCAGCATATTTCACCGGCCATGCAGCGATAATTAATCCCGCACTGCACAAACTGCTTGGAATTGTGACGCTTTTGCGCATATCCTTTGAACGGGCGCAATCGTTACCGGCGGCTTACTCAGGCGCGCCGGTGTCCGGGGAGGATGCAGATGGCTGCGAAAGACGATCCGATCGTCATCAAGAAATATGCCAATCGCCGGCTCTACAACACCGGCACCAGCACCTATGTGACGCTCGAGGACCTGGCCGAAATGGTCAAGAAGGGCGAAGAGTTCACGGTGCAGGACGCCAAGACCGGCGACGACATCACGCATCCGGTTCTGACCCAGATCATCTTCGAATTGGAGAACAAGGACGGGCAGAACATGCTGCCGATCCCGTTCCTGCGCCAGTTGATCGCCTTCTACGGCGACCAGATGCAGATGATCGTGCCGAGCTTCCTCGAACAGTCGATGATCGCCTTCTCCAAGGAACAGGAGCGCTTCCGCGAGCAGATGAAGGGCGCCATCGGCAAGTCACCACTCGACATGATGAAGATGGCCACGCCGATCAAGGCGCTGGAGGAGCAGACGCGCCGCAACATGGAAATGTTCCAGAATGCCATGCGGCTGTTCACGCCTTTCCCGCCGGCAGGCTCGGCACCTGCGGCGGCCCCCGCCGAACCGGCCAGGAAGGAAACGCCGGAAAAACCCGACGATCTGCAGCAGTTGAAGGACCAGATCGCGGCCATGCAGCGCAAGCTCGACACCATGTCGTGAGCGCGCAGCGCTTTTCTTCCGATCCTACGGCAATAATCCCTCGTAGCGACCGCGCGGCCTGATGCTGCCGCCGCTCATTGCCTGTTCGACCATGTGGGCGGCCCAGCCAACGCTGCGTCCAAGCGCGAACAGCTGGAACGGCGCATCGCGCGGCAGGTCGAGGCTGCGCGTCAGAACGGCCAGGGCAAAGTCGACGTTCGGGCGGGCGCCGGTCGCGGCAATGGCGGCGATTTCCAGCGATCGCAATGTTCTGTCGGTGTTGTCGATGGCCGCCAAAAGCGCCGTGGCGCGGGGATCGCCTTCGGGATAGAGCGGATGGCCGAACGCTGGCAAAGGCCTGTCATGGCCGAGCCAGCGCCGGATCGCCGCATCGGCGCCGTGCCGCGCCGCATCGTCCGCGAGTTGCATCACCGCCTCGCCGGCGCCACCGTGCCGCGGACCGGAAAGTGTCGCCAGACCGGCGAGCAGGCAGGCGGCGGGCGAGGCTCCGGTCGAGGCCGCGACGCGCGCCGCGAAGGTCGATGCGTTGAGTTCGTGATCGGCAAGCAGCACAAGGGCGCGCCGGATAGCCTGCGCCCCGCCTTCATCCACCGACCAGCCTCGCGCCAACCGCATGTGCACCGGATCTGATCCCGCCGAGGCGCCAAGAGCGCCGGCCAGCACGCCGATCGCGCGCGCGGCGTCGGCGCACAGCGAGGCGGCGCCGCGCCCTAGTGAAGGCCGCGCCTGGCCGGCGAGCATGGCAAGTTGCATGAAGGCCGGGGCTCGGCCGAGTTGTTGGGATTGATCCGAGGCCGGAGCCTCGAAACTCACCGGCTCAGGCAGGGCCCACAGCACGGCGGCGGTCTCTTCGAGCGTGGCATGTTCGGACAGCGCAACGGCGTCGCGGCCCCGATAGACAAGGTGGCCGTGCGAAACGGTCGAGATCGAGGTGACGAGCGAGGGTTCGCCCCAGGCGATGGCGCTTTCGGCGATGGCCGATGGGCTGCGTCCGCGCTCTCTTCGCATCATCAGGGCCGCGATATCGTCGGCGCGATATTGGCTGCGGCGTGGATCGGCACTGTCCGGGCGCATGCCGATGCGCCCGCGACTGACATAGGCGTAGAGCGTCTGCGGCCGCACCTTGAGCCGTTCCAGTGCCTCGTCCCGCGACAGCCATTCGGACATGTCGGTCCCATGTTGATTCTATTGATCAAGATTGATGCGCGTGTTGCCCATCCTTATCCTTGATGTCGAAAAAGCTCAAGGAGACTAAGCCATGGCGAACGGGCTCGATGATGTGGTGGCGGCGGAAACGGTGCTGTCCGACGTGGATGGGCTGGGCGGCCGCTTGACGATCCGGGGGTACTCCCTGCCGGAACTGGCCGGGCGATGGAACTATCCGCAGGTCGTTCGCCTGCTTCTCGACGGCTTCTTCGACGACGTTCCCGGAGACGCGGAACTGGCCGCGAGACTGGGCCAGGCGCGCGTCGAGGTGTTCGACCGGCTCTTGCCTTGCCTGCCCCTGCTGGCGCCGCTCGACGTCTATAGCGCCATGCGCGCCGGCATGGCGCTGCTGCCGGACGGCGAGACGCTGACGGACGCGCTTGGGCTGATCGCGGCGCCCGCCGTGCTGACGCCGGCGCTCTTGCGCCTGCTGCACGGCGAGCAGCCGGTCGCGCCGGATGGGAAGGCCGATCATGCCGCCGATATGCTGAGGATGCTCGACGGTTCCGTGCCGACGCCGGTTCTGGCAAAGGCACTCGACACTTACCTCGTGACCGTCTGCGACCACGGCCTCAATGCCTCGACCTTCGCCACGCGCATCGTCGCTTCGACGCAGGCCGGGCTGACATCGTCGGTGCTGGCTGGCCTCGGGGCGCTCAAGGGCCCACTGCATGGCGGCGCGCCCGGCCCTGTCATCGAGATGCTCGACGCCATCCAGGCGCATGGCGACACCGCCGGCTGGCTGCGCGGCGAGATCGCGCGTGGTGAACGCATCATGGGCTTCGGCCACCGCATCTACCGCGTGCGCGATCCGCGCGCCGATGTGCTGAAGGCGGTGGTGCGGCAACTCGGCGGGGAGGGCGAGACCGGTCGCCGGCTGGCCTTCGCCGAGACAGTCGAACAGGCTGCGCTCGATGTGCTTCGGATTGCCAAGCCGCAGCGCTCGCTGCAGACCAATGTCGAGTTCTACACCGCGTTGGTGCTGGAAGCGGCGGGTTTTCCCAGCCAAGCCTTCAGCAATGTCTTCGCGGCCGGGCGCGTCGCCGGTTGGGTCGCGCATGCGCGCGAGCAGCAGACGACGGGACGGCTGATCCGGCCGCTGTCGCGCTATGTCGGACCGATGCCGGACCTCGTCGCCTGAGCATCAAACCTGTTTGGAAGATACACCGCGCCCTCCGCCACAAGGCGGAGGGCGTTTCCGCATGATCGAAATTTCATGCCATCACGCGACCGTGCTCGTGTTCTTGCCTTGGTGCGTCCTTATATGCTGCACTGCAACATAGGTCTGCCGTGACGCTGACGTCCCGATTCCCGGGCACGCAATAAGCCAGGCACCGGGATCGACAGGAACGCATGACGAAGAACGGCAAGGCGGAGGAAGTAAAGAAGATCAACATCGCGCTTCAGGGCGGCGGTTCCCACGGGGCTTTTTCCTGGGGCGTGCTCGACCGGCTTCTGGAGGATGGCCGGCTGGAGATCGCAGCGGTGTCCGGCACAAGCGCGGGCGCGATGAACGCGGTGGCGCTGGCCGACGGCTTCGTTCGCGGCGGCGTCGAAGGCGCGCGCAAGAAGCTCGACGACTTCTGGCATGCGGTGGCGGCGAAGGGCCGGTTCAGCCCGGTGCAGCGCATGCCGTGGGACGTCGCCTGGGGCAATTGGTCGATCGAGAACACGCCGGGTTATGTCTTCTTCGACACCATGTCGCGCGTGTTCTCGCCCTATGTCGCCAACCCGCTCGGCCTCAATCCGCTGCGCGACGTGGTCGCGCAGGGGATCGATTTCGACAATGTACGCGCCTGCAAGTCGATGGAACTGTTCATCTCGGCCACCAATGTCGAGACAGGGCAGTTGCGGGTGTTTTCCGATGGCGAGATCGACCTCGACACAGTGATGGCCTCGGCCTGCCTGCCGCAACTGTTCCGCGCCGTCGAGATCAAGGGCGTGCCCTATTGGGATGGCGGTTATGGCGGCAATCCGGCGCTCTATCCGTTCTTCAAGACGGCTGCCACCGAGGACGTGCTTTTGGTGCAGATCAATCCGGTCGTGCGCGAGGGAACGCCCAAAAGCGCCAATGAGATCCAGAACCGCATCGACGAGATCACCTTCAACGCCGGGCTGCTGCGCGAATTCCGTTCGATCGCCTTCGTCAAGGAACTGATCGCCGCCGGCCGCCTGCCGCGGGGCGAGTACCGGGACATCCGCATGCACCGCATCGACGCCGATGAGGCCTTCAAGGACCTGTCGGCATCATCGAAGGTCAATGCCGAATGGGCATTCCTGGCCTATCTGCGCGATCTTGGCCGCACCGCCGCCAGCGACTGGCTGGAGGAGAACTACGATGCCGTCGGCAAGCGGCCGACGCTCGACCTCTCCGGCGAGTTCGACGACGGCTTCAAGCCGGTGCGGGGTCCGGCACCTGGCCGACGGGTGAAGGAATTCCTGGCCGCGCGCAAGAACCCCGAAGCGGAGCGTCGCCGGGCCTGAACCCGCATCCGTCACACGGGCGTGATCTGCCGCGCGGTGCCAGCAAGTTCCTTCCGGCGCCAGCAACAACCATCGCGTGTGAGGCGCGCATCATCATGCTGACGCCTGCTGCCAGTGTCGTGCGGGCGCCGCTGTTGGGCGCCATCCCTCGACCGTATCCGGAACGGTGACTGGCGGGCGAGGAATACTGCCACGAACAGCACCAGCAGGCGTTTTGTTCGAGGCTATATCATGTCTCAAGCCTAGACGGCGGAACGCGATGGAGCAGACGCATCGAGGCGACCCGTCCTCGCTCCTGGAGCATCCGGCTTGACCAGGGAACGACGATCTGGATCAGAGTTGAACGGTCAGTTCTTCAAGCAATTCCAGTGTGTTGCGTGAAATGTCGCACGCCGGGATGGTCCGTCAGGCCGAGGTTATCATCGTGCTCGAAACCCGCGTGGGGTTGAAAATCGCCTCGCGCCGGCGTCGTGCCTCCGAGAGCAGACGCAGGCCCGGCCGCACCGGGCCTTCAACGGCCGATCATCGGTCGCCAACGAGCCCCGCTAAAGCCGCACCCTATTTGGGCAAAAAAATGCTTCGCGAGGGCTATACTCTGTCCAGCTTCGCAATGCTGCTGCAACTTTCCGACTATATTGCGTTGCAAACTTGATGTAGAAGCGCGCTTCGCCGATCACGGCAATTTGAACACGGCCTGGCGCGCACCCATATCGGCGACGCGCTCCTCGAGGAGGACGCAGTCCCGGCCAAACCCCGCAGTGGAAAAAACGACGATGCCGAAAATCAGGTTTCACAAGCTTGCTGCCGTTGTTGTGCTCATCGGTTTCGCCGCCTGGATGGCGACGGGCGAGTTTTCATCCGTTGGCAGTGCCGCCGCCGACGCCCAGAGGGCGGCAGAGGCCGAAAAGGCCAAGACGCCGGAGGCCGGCAAGCCGAACACGGCGCAAGCCGAGCCGAAAGCCGCGCCGCGCACCGTCGCGGTGGTGACGCCGCCGCGCAAGACCTATGCGCGCGCTATCCGCATTTCGGGGCTGACCGAGGCCGACAAGCGCGCGGTGCTGGCAACGCGCGTCGCCGGTGTCATCGACAAACTGCCGGTCAGCCAAGGCCAGCACGTCAAGACGGGCGATCTGGTTCTGATGCTGGCGGCCGAAGAGAAAATCTCGAATGTCGACAACGCCAAGCAGTTGCTGGCGCAACGCAGGGCCGAGCTCGACGCCGCCGAACGGCTGGCCAAGACCGGCAATCTGCCGAAGCTGCAGCTCGACACGGCGCGCTCGAATTTGACCTCGGCGCAATCAATGCTGGAGACCGCGCAGGCCGAGCTCGACCGCAACGAGGTCAAGGCGCCGTTCGACGGCGTCATCGACAGGGTGCCGGTGGAACTCGGCAGCTCGGTCATGCAAGGCGGCGAGGTGGCGACCATCCTCAAGCTCGATCCGGTGATCGCCCGCGGCGAAATCAGCGAACGCGACCTGCGCTACATCAAGATCGGCGAAGAGGCCAATGTGCGCCTGGTCAACGACCAGAAGGTCACCGGCACCGTGCGGTATATCAGCCGCGACGCCTCCTCCCAGACCCGCACCTTCCGTGTCGAAGTGGCGATCCCCAATGCGGATGGCAGCATCCCCGCCGGTATGACGGCCGAGATCACGCTCAGCGCCGAGCCGACCGATGCGGTTCTGCTGCCGCGTTCGGTGGTGACGCTGGGTGACAAGGGTGATCTCGGCATCCGCGCCGTCGGCAGCGACGACAAGGTGGCCTTCTACCCGATCGACCTGGTGGACGACACGCCGAACGGTCTCGTGCTCGGCGGAATTCCGAAAGATGCGCGCATCATTGTCGCCGGCCAGGAACTGGTGAAGGAAGGCGATATCGTCAAGCCCGTCGAGGCCGACCAGGCGACCATCAACAAGCTGATCGGCGAAGCCACCGCCGGTACGCAGTAGCGCAAAGCCCGGCGTCGGGATCTCCGGCGCCTCCCGCCAGTTCGCCGCTTCCGAAGAAACAGCAGGCATCAAGTCATGGATATCGTCAGACTCGCAATCCACAATGCCCGCCTCACAATATCCGCCCTGCTGTTCCTGCTGGCGGCGGGCTGGGTCGCCTATCAGTCGACGCCCAAGGAAGCGGAACCCGACGTTCCGATCCCGATGATGTATATCAGCCTGATCTACCAGGGCATTTCGCCGGAGGATTCGGAACGCCTTCTCCTGCGGCCGATGGAAAGCAAGCTGAAGAGCCTGAAGGGCCTCAAGGAGATGCGCTCGGCCGCCTTCCAGGGCGGCGGCTACGTGCTTGTCGAGTTCCAGCCGCAAACCAATCTGGCCACGGCGCTCCAGGACACGCGCAGCAAGGTGCAGGACGCCAAGGCCGACCTGCCGCAGGCGGCCGAGGAGCCGACGGTCAACGAGGTCAACGTTTCCGAGTTTCCGGTCCTCGTCGTCACTCTGTCGGGCGACGTGCCGGAGCGCTTGCTGACGGCGGCTGCGCGCGAACTGCGCGACCGTATCGAAGAGGTACCGGGCGTGCTGGAAGGCTCGCTGCAGGGCGCGCGCGACGATCTGGTCGAAGTGGTCATCGATCCGGTGAAGCTGTCCTCCTACGGGCTGCAGCTCGACCAGCTGATGCAAGGCGTCGGCGCCTCCAACAGCCTGGTCGCCGCCGGCAATCTCGAAGGCTCGGAAGGCAAATACGCGGTCAAGGTGCCGTCGCTGATCGAGACGCCCGAGGACGTGGCCAACCTGCCGGTCGTCGCCACACCCAACGCCGTGGTGCAGGCCAAGGACATCGCCACCATACGCTCGACCTTCAAGGACGCCGAGACGGTCACTCGCCTCGACGGCAAGCCGGCCATCGCCATCGAGGTGAAGAAGCGCATCGGCGCCAACCTGATCGACACGCTGAACCATGTCAGGGAGGTGTCCGACACCTTCATCAAGACGATGCCCGAAGGCATGCATGTCACCTACACGCAGGACAAGTCGGTCTTCGTCAACCAGCTCTTGGGTGACCTCCAGAACCACGTCATGATCGCCGTGATCCTGGTGTTCATCGTCATTCTCTACGCGCTGTCGGGCCGCGCCTCGCTGCTCATCGGGCTGGCCATACCATCGTCCTTCCTCATCGGCATATTGCTGCTTGCCATGATGGGCTACACGATCAACATGATCGTGCTGTTCAGCCTCATCCTGGCTGTCGGCATGCTGGTCGACGACGCCATCATCGTCACCGAGTTCGCCGAGCGGCGCATGAGCGAAGGCATGCCGAAGGCGGATGCCTTCGCGCTCGCCGCCAAGCGCATGGCCGGCCCGGTCATCGCGGCGACGATGACGCGCATCGCCGCGTTCTCGCCGCTGCTGTTCTGGCCCGGCATCATCGGCGACTTCATGAAATACATGCCGATCACGCTGATCGTCACGCTGTCGGCCTCGATGCTCTATGCGCTGGTGTTCGCGCCGACGCTGGGCGCGATCTTCGCCAAGGCGCCGAAGCATCACGAGGACGACAACCGCGACGGCTGGTACATGGCCATCGTCAAGCAGGCGGTGCGCTTCCCGATCACCGTCCTGGTGCTCACCGTGGCGCTGCTGTTCGGCGTCGGCTACGCCTATTCGAAATACGGCGCCGGCGTCGAGTTCTTCCCCAGCGTCGAGCCGGACTACGGCCTGCTCTACGTGCATGCGCGCGGCAATCTTTCGCTGGCCGAGATGGATGCCGCCACCAGGACGGCGGAGAACAGGCTGCTCGGCTGGCCGGGCGTAAAATCGGTCTATACACGCGCCGGCAAGACTCAGGGCGGCGGCCAGGACATTCCCGAGGACGTCGTCGGCGTGATCCAGTACGAGTTCGTCGACTGGCGCGAGCGCAAATCCGCCAACCAGATCCTCAGCGACCTGCGCGGCGTCATGGCCGGCATTCCCGGCGTCGATGTCGAGGTGCGCGTGCCGGAGGCCGGCCCGCCGACCGGCAAGCCGATCCAGATCAGGCTTTCGGCCGCCGATCCCGCCGGGCTCGACGACAAGGCGCGCGAAGTGGCGGCGCGGATCGCCAAGGTGCCCAACGTCATCGACATTTCGGACGGCCTGCCGCCGCCCGGCGTCGACTGGGCGCTCGAGGTCGACCGCGCCAAGGCCGCCCAATACGGCATCAGCCCGACCTCGGTCGGCACCGTGGTGCAGCTGGTGACCAACGGCTTGAAGCTGTCGGAATACCGGCCGGCGGGCGCGGACGATGCCGTCGACATCCGCCTGCGCCTGCCGGAAGACCGGCGCACGCTGTCGACGCTCGACGAACTCAGAGTGCAGACGTCGCAAGGGTCGGTGCCGATCTCGAACTTCGTCGTGCGCAAGCCCGAGCCGACGGTCGGCATTCTCAACCGCATCGACGGCGCGCGCACCGTCGTCGTGCAGGCCAATGTCGCCGCCGGAGCGCAGGTCGCAGCTGTACAGGAGCAGGTGACCAAGGCGGTCTCGGACATGGACCTCGGCAGCGGCATCCGCTGGAAGCTCGCCGGTTCCAACGAAGACAGCGCGGAAGCGAGCGCCTTCCTCAGCAAGGCCTTCGGCGCGGCGATCTTCCTGATCTTCCTGGTGCTGCTGGCGCAGTTCAACAAGTTCACCAGCGTCTGGCTGGTGCTGTCCTGCGTGGTCATGGCGACGATCGGCGTGTTCCTGGGCCTGCTTCTGACAGGCGAAGCGTTCGGCATCGTCATGTCGGGCATCGGCGTCATCGCGCTGGCCGGCGTGGTGGTCAACAACAATATCGTGCTGATCGACACCTATGACCGGCTGCGCGAGGAGGGCTGGGACAAGATGGAAGCGGTGCTGCAGACCTGCCGCGAGCGTGCCCGCCCGGTGGTGCTGACGGCGGTTTCGGCTATCTTGGGCGTGCTGCCGATCGCCTTCGGCCTCGGTCTCGAGATCTTCCATCATGAGACGACGATCAACGCGCCTTCGACGCAGTGGTGGATTTCGCTGTCGTCGGCGATCGTGTTCGGCCTGTCCTTCGCCACCGTGCTGACGCTGGTGGTGACGCCGTCGATGCTGATGGTGTTCACCCGCGCCAAGGTCAAGCCCGGCGCGCGGCGAGGGTGGTTCAGCCGGCTGTTGCGACGCGGCAAGCGAGAGATCTCGCCGCAGGAGCCAGCGGCCGATGGCGACGCCGAGCCGGCAGTCGCCTTCCCGAAGGCCGCCGAATAGAGCGGTTTCGCAAGGCAGGTCAAAAGGCCGCCCGGGAACTACCGGGCGGCCTTTTGCATTGTTCCCTCGGATTCAACCAGACGGCGAGGGCTCTAAAATGACGATCAGCACGATTCTCATCATCATCCTGATCCTGATCCTGATCGGCGCGGTGCCGGCATGGCCGCATTCGCGCTCCTGGGGCTACGGGCCGTCGGGCATCGTCGGCGTCGTCCTCGTCGTGGTGCTTATCCTGCTTCTGATGGGCCGGATCTGACCGGCAACGATCTGCGGCCGGGCCCGCCGTTCCCGTCTTTTCGGCACGCTCGGCAATCACGCTGCTTGGTGCCAGGCCGGCGCGACGGCGACGCCGATATCCTGCAAGGCTTCGTGCACCGCCTGGTTCAGAGGGGTGTGCGGGATTTCACCGATGATCTCGTTCAGCCGCGCCGAGGCCAGCCGGTGCGCCTCGAAACGCAGATAGGACATCGAGACGATCTCGCGCCACATCGCCACGAACGGGCTGCCGGCGCGCAGCACCCACCAGGGCATGAAGCTTAGTTTAAGCTTGCGTCCGAGCGCCTTTTCGGCGGCCGTCTTGATCTCGATGTCGGTGACGGCATGGCCCGGAAAATTCAGCGCCTCGTAAGAGCCGAGCTTGTCGAGATTGCGCGCCAGTGCGACGAAACCGACAGCGAAATCCGGCAGATAGGCCCATTCATGCACCAGATCGGCCGGGCCGGGCGCAGTGTAGATGCCCTTGCTCATCTTGGCGGCGACGACGAGGTCGAACCAGGAGCCGTTGCCGGTGCCGCCGAAGAAATCGCCGGCGCGCAGAATGATCGTGCGCACCCGACCCGCCTCAGCTTCACGGCGGAACAGCTCCTCCATGGCGCAGCGGATCCGCCCTTTCTCGGTCGTCGGATGGAACGGCGTGTCTTCCGTGATCACCGCCGGCATCGGCGAGCCATAATTGTAGACGGTGCCGGGGAAGAGATGCAGCGTGCCGTTGGCTCGGCAGGCGGTCATGACATTCTCGGCCATCGGCAGGCACTTGCCCCAGTCGGTGTAGATCGGGTTCAGGCCGTTGAAAATGATGTCGACGCCCTGCGTCGCGCGGATCAGAGACTCGCGGTCCAGCGCATCGCCGGCGACGGCCGTCGCGCCTGCAAGCTCAGCCGGCACCTTGCCGGTGCGGGTGATGGCGCGGACATCATAGCCCGCGTCGATGAAGGCCTTGGCGACCACGCGGCCGAGCCGGCCATTGGCGCCGAGGATTGCAATCTTGGTCATTCTTCGTCTCCTGTTTGCTGTGAAGCGACGGGACAAGCCCACCGCCTTGGGGATATCTCGGCGTCTGTTCAGCGGTTGCCGAAGAGGTCGCGGTTGCTGCCCTGGACGACCGGCTTCCGGATGATTGCATTCGACTTCTCGATCGATGTGGTGATCGTCTTGTCTTTGCTGGCGACAGGCGTCTGGCTGGCATTGTTCGAGCCGAACTTGTCGCTGCTTGCGAAAGCGGCGTTGGCGGCGATGAGGAGGGCAGCGGCGGTGAGTGCAATCTTGGTCATTTGGGTTACTCCTGATTGGCTTGTTGCAGGGCGTATCGATGTTTGCAGGCCGAATATGATTGCCTCACCAATGAATTGAAATTGACCATGTGTGCAGTTCTGATATTCAGTTGTGAATGGCTGACATCGACTGGAACCTGATCAAAAGCTTCGTCACGGTCGCTGAGACCGGCAGCCTGTCGGCCGCGGCGAGAAAGCTGTCGGCAAGTCAGCCGACGCTTGGCCGCCACATCTCGGAACTAGAACAGGCGCTCGGCGTCACCCTTTTCCGGCGCGGGCGAAGCGGCTACGCGCTGACGGAAGCCGGGGCCACTCTGTTAGAGCGCGGCAAGGCGGTGAGCGAGCAGGCGAGCGCTTTTTCACGGCTGGCGCTGGGTTCGGTCGAAGCGATCGAAGGGACGGTGCGCATCGCCGCCAGCGAGGTGGTGGCGGCCTATGTGCTGCCCGACATGATGGCGCGGCTCGGCATCGAGGAGCCCGGCATCGAGGTCGAGATCGTCGCTTCCAACCAGGTCGAGAACCTGCTGCGCCGGGATGCCGACATCGCCATCCGCATGGTCAAGCCGACACAGAACGAGTTGGTGGCGCGCAAGGTCTGCGATATCGCGCTCTGCGCCTGTGCTTCCCTAGCCTATCTCGACCGGTGCGGCCGCCCGCGCGAGCCGGCCGACCTGCTCGACCACGCGCTGATCGGCTTCGACCGGAGCGACGAGATGATCCGAGGCTTTACGCATTTCGGCATATCGGTCACGCGGAACAGTTTTCGCTTCCGGGCCGACAACCAGATCGTGCTTTGGGAGGCGGTGCGGGCGGGAATCGGCATCGGCCTCGGCCAGGAGCCGCTGGCCAAGCGGGACCCCCTGGTGGAGGATGTGCTGCCGGGCCTGCCGCTGCCCAAGCTGCCGGTGTGGCTGGCCATGCATCGCGACGTGCGCACCAGCGTGCGCATCCGACGCGTGGCGGATTTCCTTAACGAGGAACTGAAACGCTATTCGGCCGGCGCCGCGTCGGGAGCGAATTCGGCGCGGTGAGCCAATCCGGCCATCAGCAGGACGACGATCAGCAGGCCCGACATGGCGACGAAGATCGGGCCGAAGCTGGAATGCTCGGCGACAAAGCCGATCGCGGAGGGCGCCACGAGGATGCCGGAATAGCCCATAGTGGTGACCACGCTCATGCCGGTGCCCGACGACATGCCTTCCTGGTTGCCGCCGGCCGAAAAGATGATCGGCACCATATTGGCGATGCCGAAGCCGCACAGAGCGAAGGCGGAGATGGCAAGCCACGGTGAGGGCGACAGGCCTGCGATCAGCATGCCGGCGGCAGCGATGATCGCCGAACCGCGCAACGTCGTCACGGCCCCGAAACGATTGCGCACGCCGTCGCCGAAGAAACGCATGATCGCCATGACACCGGAAAAGGCGGCGTAGGCGAGACCGGCAATGGCGAGATCGGCGCCGAGTTCCTGCCTGAGATAAAGCGCTGCCCAGTCGAGTACGGCGCCTTCAGAGACCATCGTCAGCAGCGCCATCAGGCCCACGAGGTAGACCAGCGGGTTTCCCGGCAAGGTGAATTTATGATGCTCGGCAGCCTGCGGCCTGCCCTCGGCGACGATATAGGGCACCGCCGCCGCGATCGCCGCTAAGGCAAGCGCCGTCACGACCGCGGCGTGGGCGAGGTGGCCGTAATTCTGGATGGCAAAGCCGCCAAGGGCACCGCCGGCGAAACCGCCGAGGCTCCAGAAGCCATGCGAGGAGGACATGATCGCGCGCGACAGCCGCCGCTCGACCACCACCGCATTGGCGTTCATGGCGACATCCATGCCGCCGATGGAGCCGCCAAAGATGAACATGGCGACGGCAGCCAGCGGCACGTTGGGCGCCAGCGCCACGACCAGCAGGCCGAGGCTACCGCAGAGGCCAAACCAGCGCAGCACGGTGCGCGAGCCGTGTTTCGAAATCAGGTGACCGCACCAGGTCATGGCGGAGACGGCGCCGGCGCCGAACAGCAGGATCAAAAGCCCCAGAGTGAACTTGGAAATGTCCAGGCGGGTCAGGAACACCGGGATCTGCGGCGCCCAGCTGCCGGTCAGGAAGCCATTGGCGAGGAAGATGGCCGCCACGGCCCAGCGGCCGCGAATGGCGGTCTGCATTGCATTCGACGCGTTCATAGGCGAATCCGGTTAGAAAGTGACTTTGCGCGGCAAATTAGATCGATTCAATTTCCAGTCAAGCGCTGCGCTCGGGAAGCATTTGGGCCAAACCGAGCGCTCAAGGGTAATCGAGGACGTGAGAGACCACCTAGTGGTCTCTGGGTCGCCTGGCCTCGAATTCGGCCTTCTTGGCGTCGGAGGCTTCGGTCTGGTGCAGCGCCTGCCATTGCGCGTAAGGCATGCCGTAGACGATCTCGCGCGACTGGTCCTTGCTGAGATCGACGCCTTCGGCTTCCGCGGCCTCGCGATACCAGTTCGACAGGCAGTTGCGGCAGAAGCCGGCGAGATTCATCAAATCGATGTTCTGCACGTCGCCGCGCTCACGCAAATGCGCCACCAGCCTGCGAAAGGCGGCGGCCTCGAAGTCACGTTTCTGTTCGTCGCTGAGTTCGGTCATCGAAACCTCCTCATAACGGCCCGGTGCGTGAGCCGAACATCTTCACTTGGTGTATATCGGGACGGCGATCGATCGCGTCAACGATCGGCGCCAGACGCTCAGCCCACGAAAGCGCATCCCCGTCGGTCGCGATCAGGTCCTGGCGGATTTCGATCAGCGCGTGGGCATAGCCGTTGACGATGGCGTGCCTGAACATGGTGTCGCCCCGCAGCGCGCCGTCATAGGGCTCGTTGTCGCCGACAACGAGGTTTTTGTCAGCGGCCAACATGTCGATCAGCGGCCGCGCCACGCGGTCGTCGCGGTCCCACAGTACGCCGACATGCCACGGCCGCTGCCTGCCCTGCATGACCGGCGTGAAGGAATGCACGGAGAAGATGAAGGGTGCCTTGCCGGAAGCCTGCGCGACCGAGGCGATCATGGCGCCGACGGCGTCGTGATAGGGCCGGTAGAAGCGGTCAAGCCGCCTTTCGCGCTCCTCCGGGGCGAGTGGATAGTTTCCCGTCACGACGGTGCCGTCATAGAGCTGACGGATCAGCGTTGGATCATCCTCACCACGATTGGGATCGATCAGCAGCCGCGAAAAATTGGCGAGCACCGCTGGCACATCGAGCAAGGCAGCGAGTTCGCGCGTCACCGCCTCGACGCCGATGTCATAGGCGATGTGACGGTCGAATGCGGCCGCCGGCAGGCCAAGGCTGCCATAGTCTTCAGGCAGGTCGCGGCGGGCATGGTCGGCCAACAGCACCATGCCCCGCTTGCGGTCGCCCTCGACGACGTCGAAAGGCGCGAAAACTGTGGATCGGGTCATTGGCGGGAAATGGTCTGTTCGCTGGCTTCCGGGGAGGATGCTATCGTCTTTCCACGAAGACGACGCGGGCGCAATGCCGTTGTTTGGCCAAGGTTTCCGCTGAAATCTGGCAAGGGGCGACGGATCGCGCGCCGGGAGCCTTCTTAAATCGATTGGAATTGGACAAAACGGCGCGTTGACATGCGCCCGGACTTTTCCGAAAAGGGGCGCAGAGAGATGCTGATGTGGTTCTTGAGGGGTTTCAGGATGAGTTCCGCCGGCGGGCGGCGCGTGCGCTTCGCCTTCGCCATGCCGCTCCTGACGCTCGCCGTGGGTTTGTCCGCGATGGTTGCGGCCTCGCCCGCCCGCGCTGATTTCCGCGTCTGCAACGCGACGCAAAACCTGGTCGGCGTCGGCATCGGCTATCGTGCCAAGGCCGGCTGGATCACCGAGGGCTGGTGGCACATCGAAGGATCGAGTTGCAAGACGCTGATCGAAGGGCCGCTGTCATCAAGGTTTTACTATCTTTATGCAGAAGACGCCGAACGCGGCGGACGCTGGGACGGCCCGATCAACATGTGCGTGGCTGAAAAAGAGTTCAAGATCGCCGGCGTCACCGATTGCGTCGCCCGGGGCTTCCAGCGCGCCGGATTCCAGGAATACGACACGGGCGAGCAGGCAAGCTGGATGGTCCAGCTAACCGACGACCCCGCAACGGGAGGCGCGCCAGCCGCCCCGGGAACAAACAGTCAATGAGACGCAGCCGCAAGGTCAAGATCCTAGCCACCATCGGTCCGGCCTCCTCTTCCGAGGAAATGCTGAAGAAGCTGTTCGAAGCGGGCGCCGATGTGTTCCGCATCAACATGAGCCATACCGATCACGAGTTGATGCGCACGCTGGTCGGACGCATCCGCGCCGTCGAGGAGACGGTCGGAAGGCCGATCGGCATCCTTGCCGACCTGCAAGGACCCAAGCTGCGCGTCGGCAAGTTCGCCAACGGCAAGGAGGTGCTGACCGTCGGCCAGACCTTCACGCTCGACGACAATCCCGAGCCCGGCACCGCGGCCAGGGTCTATCTGCCGCATCCCGAAATCCTGAGTTCGGTCGAGGCCGGCCACCGGCTGCTGATCGACGACGGAAAGCTGGAGCTGAAAGCGGTGAAGGCCAACGGCAAGGCGATCGTCTGCACCGTCGTTGCCGGCACCACGATTTCCGACAGAAAGGGCGTCAGCCTGCCCGATACCGACCTGCCGGTCGGCGCGCTGACCGAGAAGGACCGCAGGGATCTCGACGCGGTGCTCGCCACCGGCGTCGACTGGATAGCGCTGTCCTTCGTGCAGCGGCCGGAGGACCTGGCCGAAGCGCGCAAGATCGCACGCGGCCGGGCGCTGATCATGGCCAAGATCGAGAAGCCGCAGGCGGTTGCCCGTCTGGCCGAAATCATTGAACTCTCAGACGCGCTGATGGTCGCGCGCGGCGATCTCGGCGTCGAGATGCCGCTGGAAGCCGTGCCCGGGATCCAGAAGCAGATCACGCGCGCAGCGCGCCGCGCCGGCAAGCCGGTGGTGGTCGCCACGCAGATGCTGGAATCGATGATCACCGCGCCCGTGCCGACCCGCGCGGAAGTCTCCGACGTTTCGATCGCCGTCTTCGAAGGCGCCGACGCCATCATGCTTTCGGCCGAATCGGCCGCGGGCGCCTATCCGGTGGAAGCGGTGGCGATGATGAACCGCATCGCCACCAAGGTGGAAACCGATCCGACCTATGCAGGCATCATCAACGCCCAGCGTTCCGAGCCTGAAGCAACCGGCGCCGATGCGATCTCGCTGGCGGCCCGCGAAATCGCCGAGACGCTGAAACTGTCGGCGATCATCACCTACACGGCTTCCGGCACCACGGGCCTGCGCGCCGCGCGCGAGCGCCCGCAGGTGCCGATCGTGGCCCTGTCGCCGATCGTCAACACGGCGCGGCGGCTGTCGCTGCTGTGGGGCACGCACTGCGTCGTCTCCCCCGATGCCACCGATCTCGACGACATGGTCGATCGCGCCTGCCGCATCGCGCTTGAAGAGGAATTCGGCAAGCCCGGCGACCGCGTCATCATCACCGCCGGCGTGCCGCTAAGGACGCCCGGTTCGACCAATATGCTGCGCATCGCCTATGTCGGATCGGACTTGGGCACCCGATAAGCCCGCCCCAGGGCTTCACCGCGTTGCGATCTTGAGAGCTCTTGTTGCCGCTGCGGCGTGGTCAATGCGCTGAAGCAAGCGACGCGCGGGGTATGGGATCTTGCAGATGTTGATCCGGTCCCCGCATCTTTCGCCGATTAAGTTCGGCAGTGTCGAGCAGATCGAAATCGACCTTTTCCAGCGTGCAGTGCCAGTCGGCGCTGTGCGAACCCATCCTCGTTTGTGGTGTTCCAGAAGCCGTTCGCGGCTGGAATAGCCATGGTAGTCGAAGGCGATCACGCCGTTGGTCACATAGATATGGTTTCCGTAATGGTTCCCGCTTGGAATGATCCGCTCGCCGTAAAATCCGTCCAGGGGAGGATAACTAAGAAAGACGCCCGCAAGGATGGGGCAGGCGCCGTAACCGAAGAAGATGCGATCGGCAGCGCCCAGAATTTTTCGGGATTTTTCTTTATGCCGTGTTTCAGGACGTACATGCCGCTCTGGCCCCGATACCGTTTTTCGACGACCGTTTTCGGAAGACGCACATCAGGTCGGCGCCAACTCCGCTTCGGGTTCCTTGAGGTCGGCGCATTTGCCGACGCCATAGGCATCGCCGGCGATCCGCGCTTCCACCGCCCTTGCCATCGCCTCCAGATCCACGCTCCTGCCGGCGGCCTTCTCGATGGCGCCAACGACCAGATCAGACGCGATCCAGTCCGGCTTGTGGCCGAGATTGCGCACCCAGACCAGTTCGGCGCCGGCAATGTTGCGCTCGAGGCCGACCGAATGGATATGGGCGTAGACGACCTTGTCTCGATCGCCCGAGATGACCACGGTCGGCGCCTTGATCTCGGCGTAGCGCGGCGCGGCCCCAAGCGCATAGCGGTAGAGGCCGGCGACATCGCTGGCATTTGCGCGGAAGGCCGACGGTCTCAGCACCAGCGGGATCGAGGCCTCGGCGACATAATTGTCCGGCACTTTGTTGGGCGAGAAGACGCAGGTCGTAGCGTCGGCGATCCGCAGCATTCCTGCCGGATAGCTCAGCGTTTCGGAGAACAGCCGGCCGATCACCGGAATGGTGGTCAGGTCGTAGTACCAGGCGGTTGCGCCGCCGGGCCACGGATGGGTTGCCGGTGCCAGGAATACCAGCCCGAGCGTCTTGTCGGCATGCTCGCGGCCGAAGGCGGTCGTCACCGCGCCACCGAAGGAATGGCCGACGATGATAGCCTGCTTCATGCCGAGATGGTCCATCAGCGCGGCGACGGTGTCGGCCTGCGACCACGGATCCTCCTTGTTGCCGGGCCCGCGTCCCGACCAACCGAATCCCGGCCGGTCGAAGAACAGCAATTCGGCGCGCCCTTCGAGCAACGGCCTGAGCGGCAGCATCTGATCCCTGAGATTGGCGCTGGCGCCGTGGATGAAGACAACAGGCGGCAGGTCGGCCTTGGCGTGGCCAGGAACGTGGACATAATGGATGCGCGCGCCATCGATGTCGATGAATTCGCCGACGGCCGGGTTGCGGCGCTCGATCAGCCAGGAGCCGACGCGGGTGATGCCGACAAAGCCAAAGACGAGCGCCAGAAGGAAGGCGAAGACGGCATAGAGCAGGTTCATGTGGGATATACGAGAGGGAGTAGGGGAGTAGGGGAGTAGGGGAGTAGGGGAATAGGGGAATAGGGGAATAGGGGAGTAGGGCAAGTATTTCCGGGCGATCTCTTTCCTACTGCCTTACTGCCCTATTTCCCTACTGCCTTAAAATATCAAATGCCTTCGCCGGCGAGCTCTTCCGAAAGCGTGCCGACTTGATCCTGGGCGCTGCGCAGCATCGGATAGATGGCAAGGACCTTCTGCCAGGCCTCGAGCGCCGATTGCTTGCGTCCGGTCACGGTCATGATCTGTGCCAGGCCCGACAGCGCGCCGAAATGGCGTGGTTCGAGTTGCAACGTATGGTCGATGTCGGACATCGACTTGCCGTAGTTCTTCATCATGAAATGCACCGTGGCGCGCCGGTTCCAGCCCTCGGCATAGGCCGGCTGCAAGGTGACCACCTGGTCGAGGAAATCGAGCGCTACGTCGAATTTCTGGTTCTCGAGCGCCTTCTGCGACCATTGCATCATCAGGTCGATCGAGGCGCTGCCCGACTGGGACCATTCGCTCCAGATGATGCCGGCGATACGCTCTGCCGCCTTTTCGTTGCGCTCGCGCTTGAGATCGGCAAACAGCTTGTCGAGGCGGGCTTCCCTGTTCATTGCGGGAGGCGCGGCTTGCGGCACTGGCTGGGCATCCGGAGGCGCCGGCTCCGGGGCCGCTTGCACGACCGCCCGATCATCGGCCCGCGCCGGCAACGAGATGGCGCTGCAAAAGAGAAGGACCGTCAAAAATGCAAAAAGAATCCGCATCGCCCGAATCTAGTCGCGGGCGGCGGAACGTCAAACTGATTTTAGCGTGAACGGCCGGCGGACCGACGATAAACACCAACTGCGGAGGCAAAAGCCTCGCGACGAAGCTCAGCCCTGGCGCGCCTTATAGCGGGGGGCGGTCTTGTTGATGATGTAGACGCGGCCCTTGCGGCGAACCAGACGGTTGTCGCGATGACGCGCCTTCAGCGCCTTGAGCGAATTCTTGATCTTCATGGTCTTGCCTGTCGGTGTGGACCCGGTCCGGGTCGAAATTTTAAGGCGCGCCAGAAGACGCGCCTTTGAACTGTGGGTGGCTCATAAACGAGGAGCCTTGTCCGTGTCAACCGCAAGCATGCCCGGTAGCGGAGATGAATGCCCGGTGTCGTCAAATATCCGCAATCGGCCAATGGCTCGGCACCGGCTGGTATGATGTGGTGGTCGCCACGTGACTTGAGAACGCCATGCGCCGAGTTTTCCTGCCCGGTAGCTCGCGGCGTCGAGATTGCTGTCAGGCGCGGCGGCTGATCCGGGTGAAATGGCCCATCTTGCGGCCGGGCCGCGCTGCGGCCTTGCCGTAGAGATGCAGCATCAGGTCGGGCTCCGCCAGCAATTCCGGAACGCGCGAGATATTGTCGCCGATCAGGTTCTCCATCACGCAGTCGGAATGGTGTCGCGGGTCGCCGAGCGGCAGGCCGGCCACGGCGCGGATATGCTGCTCGAACTGCGAAACGGTGCAGGCGGCTTCCGTCCAGTGGCCTGAATTGTGGACGCGCGGCGCGATCTCGTTGGCCAGCAGCGAGCCATCGGCCAGCACGAAGAACTCGACGCCGATGACGCCGACATAGTCGAGCGCCGACAGGATCTTCACCGCCGCTGTCCGGGCCGCCTCGGCTGTCCGGGGCGCGATCGCGGCCGGCACGGTCGATGTGTGGAGAATGCCGTTGCGGTGGACGTTCTCGGCCGGATCGTAGGCGGCGACGACGCCATCGATGCCGCGCGCGGCGATGACGGAGACTTCGCGCTCAAAGGAAACGAAGGCCTCGAGGACCAGCGGCACGCTGCCCATGGCCTCGCAGGTGCCGGCGAAGCCGCCGGCTTGCATGTCACGGAAGACGCGCTGGCCCTTGCCGTCATAGCCCATGCGCCGCGTCTTCAATATGCCGCTGCCGCCAAAGGATTTCAGCGCTGCGGTCAGCTCGCCGTCATTGTCGACCGCGCGGAAATCCGCCGTGGCAATGCCGATGCCGTTGAGAAATGTCTTTTCGGTCACCCGGTCCTGCGCCACATCAAGCGCGCGCGCAGGCGGATAGACCGGCACCTTTGCGGCGAGCGCCTCGGCGGCGGCAACCGGAACGTTCTCGAATTCATAGGTGACGACGGCACTTGCCTCGGCCAATTCGGCAAGCGCGGCGGGGTCATCGTAGGCGGCCGTGACCTGACGGTTGGCGACCTGTGCCGCGGGGCAATCCGGCTGCGGCTCCAGCACCACGGTGCGGTAGCCGAGGCGAGCGGCCGCCATTGCCAGCATGCGGCCGAGCTGGCCGCCGCCGATGATGCCGATGGTCGATCCGGCGGGCAGGCTCATTGCGTGTCCGTGGGTTCGGCCGCGACCTTGGCGGTCTGCGAGGCGCGCCAGGCATCGAGCCGCCCGGCAAGCTTGTCGTCGTTGAGCGCCAGCACGGCGGCGGCCAACAGAGCCGCATTGGCCGCACCGGCCTTGCCGATGGCCAGCGTTCCCACCGGAATGCCGGCCGGCATCTGGACGATGGACAGCAGCGAATCCTGTCCCGACAGGGCCTTGGATTCCACCGGCACGCCGAACACCGGCAGCGGTGTCATCGCCGCCGTCATGCCGGGCAGGTGCGCCGCACCGCCGGCACCGGCGATGATGACCTTGTAGCCGGCGGCCTTGGCGCCCTTGGCGAAGGCGTAGAGCCGGTCGGGAGTGCGGTGCGCCGAGACGATCAGCCGTTTGTGCGGGATGCCAAGCGCCTCCAGTGTCTCGGCGGCATGGCGCATGGTCGCCCAGTCGGACTGGCTGCCCATGATAATGGCGACGTCGGCGCGTTGATCGTCCAAGCTTCTGCTCCCGGCGACAAAGGCGCGCCTTAGCGGAATTCGGCGGCGGCGGCAAGGATGCGGGGCATTGCCGGGGTCCGGCCGGGAAATCGGCCTATGCTGCAGCCTTGCGGAAGCGGGCAACGAAATCGTCGAGTTCGGGCCGCTCCATGTCGGAGATCGCCCAGTAGGAGAAGGCGCCGTCGCTCCACTGCACCAGCGAAAAGCCGCCCGAGGAAAGATCGTCAGGCTCGCTGACCTTGCCGCCCTGCTGCGGTTCGGCGACCAGCGTGATCAGATGCTCGCGGTGGCGGTAGACAAGTGCCGGCACCGGGCGGCCGGAAATCACCTCGACCCGGCCGCCGATCAGCGCAAAACCGTCCTTGGCAAGATCCGGTGCCGGCGGCGACACGCCGATCCGGGCGTCGAGCCAGGGCTTTACCGTGTGGCGGTCCGACGAGACGATATCGATCGGGCTGGCGGCAAGCAGGCTGCGGCGATGGCCGCTGGCGACCGCCGCGGCGAAGCTGTCGGACGCGCCGTTGACCATCACCCATTGCGTTGCCCCGCTGGCCAGCACCGCGCTGATCATGATCGAGGCGGCAAGAGCGCGCCAGTCGAACGAACCGAAGCGGCGCGCTCGACTTGGCGACAGCCGCGTATCGGCGTTTCGCCTCTGGCCTCTCCCGCCCGGGGCAAGCACCCCCGGGAGCGCCGGCCGGCCCTGCTGCGGCTTGGCCGTTTCGCCTGACTCCGGCTGCGCGGTGGCCGCAGTGCCAATGGCCGCGATGCGCGCGCGAAAGGCGTCGCCGACATCTGGGCGCGGCAGGCGGCTGACCGCGCCCCGCAAGGCCACGATGCGGGCATGCTCCGAGGCAAGCCGCGGATCGGCCGCAATGCGCCGCTCCACCGCAAGCGCGGCCGCTGCATCAAGTTCGCCATCGACGAGGGCGTGGATCATCAGCCTGATGCCTTCCGGATCATTGGGCAGTCCATCGTCATGCATGGTCATGGCGCTCTCCCCAGGTCAGACATAAGCAGGCTCCGCGCGCGAGCCAGCCTGGACATCACCGTGCCCATCGGCACGCCGAGCATGGCCGCTATCTCGCGATAGCTGAGGCCGCTGATGTCGCGCAGCACAAGCGTCTCGCGAAACGGCTGCGGCAGGGCTGCTATCGCCGTTTCAAGCGCCACCGTGTCGGCCTTGGCGATCAGGCTTGCCTCCGGACCATATTCGTCCGGCACGCTGATGCCGTGTGCCGCCGCCATCTCGTCGAGATCGCCGAGATCACCGACGGCCAACATGCCGCGCGGCCGGTTGCGCGACATCCAGGTATAGGCGGTGTTGCGCACGATGGTCAGCAGCCAGGCGCGGGCATTGCCGCCGGCATAGCCTGATATGCCCGTATGCGCCTTTATGCAGGCGTCCTGCACGACGTCCTCGGCATCGGCGTCATTGCCGGTCAACCAGCGGGCAAGCGCCAGCGCGTCACCGAGATGAGGCAGCACCACCTCGCTGAAGCGCTCGGCTCCGGCCTTCTCGCTCAAAGCAGCACCATCCGATACTCCACGAGGAACAGGCCGTGCGCTTTCAAGCAATACCGGCGGTCTCGCCCCGCCCGTGCGGGCGAAACCCTCGGCAACAGGCAAAGCCGCCTGCCGTGGCGAAAGTGAATTCATCTGCGTCACCAGTGTCAAGCGCAATGGGAAAGCCGTGCATCATGGGAGAGAGGCCGGTTGAGGTCATGCGCTCCAGCACATGGCGGCCGACGCCGCGGCCATGTTCGCTGTCGTGTTCATGATGACGGACATGCGGATCTCCTCAACGCCTGTGGCGGCCTATGTCGAGGAGACCCGTTGCGGCCGAGATTTATTCCCGCCGCGTACGCATCCGGCTGTTCACAGTCACGTGATCAGCCGGTGCTTTGGGTTCGTTGGTCCGCTTGGCGCTCAATCCGGCCAGCGCAAGGCGCCGGAAGAGACCTTGCGAGCAATCTTCATGGCGTCGGCGGGCCGGTCCTTCGCGGTCAACAGGGCGCGCAGCCGTTCGGCGACGATTTCCGCCTCTCCGGGATGAAGATTGCAGGGGTCGAGGAAGAAATGGCCGCGTTCGACCTCGTGATTGCGCACGATGATGGGCGGCGATCCACCGGCAAGCGCCGAGGCAAGGCCGGCGGCGGTGAAGCGGCTTTCCGGCAGCACGAAGACCTGCAGGCGGTCGAGCGGGTTGGAGGTCGGGTCGGGAATGATCTCCGCGCCAATGCCCGGGATACCCTGCAGAGCATCCTTCCAAAGGTTGAGGGCGGCCTCTTCGCGCCGGCGGATGCCGGCGTGGTCGCGCTTCTCCCATGCCTCGAGCGCGGCCATGGTGCCGGCGATGCTTTCCTTGCCGACCTTCATGGCGCGGGCGACGCCGCGGTTCTGCAGATAGGCGGCGCGCACCAGATCCTTGCGTCCGGTGACGATGCCGCTGGTCGGGCCGCTCAGGAATTTGTGGCCGCTGTAGATGACGATGTCGGCGCCACGCGCCAGGAAGCCGCGCAGGTCATATTCGGAAGCCGCGTCGACGATCACCGGCACGCCCCTGGCGTGGCAGATTTCGCAGAACTCCTCCAGCGACAGCATGCCGTATTGAACCGTGTGATGCGCGACGACATAGAGCCCTGCCGCCGTTCGCTCGTTGATCGCGTCGCGCACATGATAGTCCTGCGTGACGCTGACCGTGCCGGCGGGCACCACCTTGGCGCCGGCGACGCGGACCGACTGGTCGATCGGGGCGCCGTAGTTGACGATGTGGCCAAGCTGGATGATCACCTCCGACTTGAGGTCGCCGGTGTCGTCCGGCAGGCGTTCGATGGCGAGCAGGTTGGTTTCCGTCATCGCGCCGGCGATCGCCATGGTGATGCCGCTGGCACAGCAGGCGGTGATGAAGCCGGCCTCGCCACCGGTGAGGCGCGCGACGACGGCGCTTGCGGCGCGCTGCAGATCGTCCATTTCCACCCATTGCGATGCCATTTCCGACATGGCGCTGATCGCTTCAGGCACGATGATCGACGCGCCGAGCGCCGTCATCGTGCCGGAGACGTTGATGATCGGGCGAAGGCCGAGCCGTTCGCGGATCGTGGTGTTGGAGCCGGTGTCTGAATATGTTTTCATGTGAGCAATCCCGTGGATGACAGATCAGGCAGCGATCTCGACGACCGCTTCGATTTCGACGGTGATGTTTCCCGGCAAGGAGCCGACGCCGATCGCCGAGCGGGCATGCCCGCCGATCGTGGCGAAAACGTCGGCGAAAAGATCGGAGCAGCCATTCACCACTTTGGGGTGGTCGCTGAAGGTCGGCGTGGCGTTGACGAAGCCGAGCAGCTTGACGACGCGCACGATGCGGCCGAGATCGCCGGCGGCAGCATGCATGACGGCAAGCAGGTTGAGGCCGGTGAGGCGGGCATGCTGATAAGCCTCCTCCACCGTCACATCCTCGCCCACCTTCCCGGTGCAGAGCGAGCCGTCGGCCCGCAGCGGTCCCTGGCCGGACAGGAAGATCAGCCGGCCGCTCTCGGCATGGGTAACGAAGTTGGCGATGGGCGTCGGCGGCTCGGGCAATGTGAGGCCGAGTTCGGCGAGCCTGGTGTAAGGCGTCATGGAAGAAGGCTCCTTGGGATGGTGTCAACCATCCGATGTCAGAAGTGCGAGGCGCGGAAGCGCGCCAGGAAATTGCGCAGACGCTCATTGTCGGCGTCCGCAGCAAGGATCTCCTTCGGCGGGCCGACGGCGCCGACGCCGCCATCGGCCATGAAGACGATGCGGCTCGAGGCGTCGCGGGCAAAGGCCATCTCATGCGTGACCATCACCATCGTCATGCCGTCCTCGGCGAGGCTGCGCACCACTTCAAGCACCTCGCCGACGAGTTCCGGATCGAGGGCGGAGGTTATCTCGTCGAGCAGCAGGATTTTCGGCCCCATGGCCACGGCGCGCGCAATTCCGACGCGCTGCTGCTGGCCGCCGGAGAGCTCCGCCGGCAGGCTGTCGGCCTTATGGGCAAGACCGACGCGGCCGAGCCAGTGTTCGGCAATCGTGCGCGCCTCCACGGTGCTTTTGCCGCGCACCTTGGTGAGGCCGAGCATGATGTTGCCGGCGGCGGTGAGATGCGGAAACAGGTTGAAGCTCTGGAACACCATGCCGGTCTCGGCGCGCATCGCGGCAAGGTCGCGTTCGCTGCGGCGCTGGCGGGCTCCGGTTTCTCGGAAGCCGACCTCCTTGCCGTCGATGCGGATGGACCCGCTGTCATAGCTCTCCAGGAAGTTGACGCAGCGCAGCAGCGTGGTCTTGCCGCTGCCCGAGGGCCCGATGACCGTCACCACCTCGCCGCGCGCCACGCGCAGGCTGACCGAGCGCAGGACCTGGACGGCGCCAAAGGATTTGGACACATCGCGGATGTCGAGAAGGGCCGGGGCATCGTTCGAGCTTGTGGACATTGCTATTCCCGGATGAAGGAGAAACGCCGCTCCAGCCGCCTGCTGGCAAGCGAAAGCGCATAGTTGACGGCGAAGTAGATGAGGGCGCCAAGGATGTAGAGCGGCATGGCCTCATAGGTGCGGCCGATGACCTGGTTGATGGCCTGCATGAGATCGGTGATGCCGAGCAGCGAGACCAGCGCGCTGCCCTTGACCGCGTCGGTGACGCCATTGATCCAGGGCGGCAGGAAACGCCTGAACGCTTGCGGAAAAATGACATGGGCCAGCCGCTGGCGGAAGGTCAGGCCGATCGCCATTGCCGCCTCCGATTGTCCCTTCGGGATGGAGCCGACGGCGCCCCGGAGATATTCGACGACCTGGGCTGTCTTGAACAAGGTCAGCGCCAGCACGGCAGCCCAGAAGGACGGCAGGTGAAGCCCGACGGCCGGCATCCCGTAGTAAACGAAGAAGATGAGCACCAGGATCGGTATGCCGCGAATAGTGTCGCTGAAGATGCGCACCGCCCAGCGCGCCGGCGCCGGGCCATAGACCAGGCCGACGCCAAGGACGACACCGGCGACGAGCGAGAACGTCACGACCAGCAGCGACACCCAAAGCGTCAGCGCAAAACCCTGAGCCAGGAAAGGCAAGGCGTAGGCGATCTGGCCAAGCATGCTAGTGCACCACCTTGAACCAGCGTTCGACGAGCCGGAGCGCGTAAAGCAGGGCGTAGCCGGTCAGCAGATACATCGCCGTCACGACGAGATAGACCTCGACGATGCGGAAGGTGTTGAAGTTGATCCATTGCGCGCCGAAGGTCAGTTCGGGCACCGAGATGACCGAAGCGACGGAGGTGTCCTTGAACAGCGATATGAAAGTGTTGGAAAGCGCCGGCAGCGTGATGCGCAGCATGGTCGGCAGGCGCACATGGAGCAGCCTTTGCCAAGGCGTCAGGCCGATCGCCTTGCCGGCGTCTAGCTGGCCGCGCGGCACCGCTTCGAGACCGGAGCGGAACACCTCGACCAGATAGGCGCCGCTGTAGAGCGCCAGCGTGGCGACGAACGAGGTTTGCGCGCTGTAGGCGATGTCGACCACGGTCGGCAGACCGTAGAAGACGAGATAGACGAGCAGGATCAGCGGCACGTTTCGGATGAATTCGACATAGGCGGCAATGATGCCGCGCACCATGCGTCCGGCCGACACGTACCAGACCGCCAGGACCAGGCCGATGACGATGCCGATGGCGATCGAGATGACGGCGAGCTCCAGGCTGAGCAGCAGACCGCCCCACAGCTTGTCGAAATGCCGCCAGATCAGGTTGAAATTGAGCGCATAACCCATGCGTCGGCCTCAGTGCTCCCGATGTGACGCAAAGCTGGCCGCGTCGCCAGGAAAAAAGGCGGAAGGGTCGGCGCCCTTCCGCCGATGACGTCAGATAACCGGGAAGCCGGGGTGGCGCGCCGGCGGCTCCTGCCCGAAATAGTCCTTGAACGCGGCGTCATAGAGCGCCGTTTCATGGCCGAACATGGCGATGGTGAAGGTCTGGTTGACGAAGGTCAGCCAATCGAGATCGCCTTGCCGGAGCGCCGCGCCATAAAGCATCGAGTACCAGCTCTTGCCGGCATCGAAGTATTTGTCCGGATTGCGCGAGGCGAGCCAGCGCACGGTGGAGAGGTCGACGGCAGCGGCATCGGCACGCTTGGATTCCAATGCCTGCAGCACGTTGGCCTGTGTATCGATCTGCATCACCTGCGCCTCCGGCAAGGCAAAATGCACCGAAGATTCGGCGTCGACATTCTGCAGGATGGAAACGCGCGTCGCGGAGCCTGCGGCAAGCAGCTTGTCGAAGGTCTTGTTCTCGGCGCCGGGCAAAGTCAGCAAGGCGACGCCCTCGACGTAGTAGGGCCTGGAGAAGTTGATCAGCTGCGAGCGCTGCGCGGTCATGGTCATGAACTGGATGGTGATGTCGACCTTGTTCGTCGTCACGTTCGGAATGCGCTGCGCCGGGTCCTGCATGACAAACTCGACCTTGGCCGGGTCATCGAACAAGCCCTTTGCCAGGATGCGCCCCATGGTGATGTCCATGCCGACGAGTTCGCCGGCATCGTTCTCGAAATGCCATGGCGCATTGGTGCTTCCGGTGCCGACAATCAATTTGCCGCGCTCCAGCACGGTGCGTAGCAAGCTATCGGGCGCAGCCTGCGCCGCCGCCTTCTGGACGTCGACCGTTGCCGCCGCGCTCATGACGCCGGCCGTTGCCAGTCCGGCCATGCCCAGTTTCAGAAAATCACGCCTTTTGGATGTGTCGTCCACAGCGACCTCCTTTCGTGTTGTGTTCCCCTACGCACAGGCAATACGCGCACCCGGATCGTTACAGAAATTGTCTCTTACAAGGGACGAGTGTATCCTGTACAAGACAGATACTAACATCAGGAATCGACAATGCAAGATGGCAGCGCCTTGGCGGTCTCAGCGGACGCAAAGATTTCGGTCTCTCGGGAGAAGGGCCTCAACCGGGTGCTCGAGATTCTGGAGTTCCTTCATTCGACGCAGCGCGCCATCGGTATCGGCGACCTCGCCAAGGGGGTCAACGCGCCGCGTTCGACCACCTACACACTGGTGCGATCGCTGGTCGATGCGGGCCTCCTGGAGATGGCCGGCGACGGCAACCGCGTCTATTTCGGTAAGAAGCTCTATCTCTATGGAATGGATTATGTGCGCGGCAACGACCTCTTGAGGCGAGGACGCCAGGAGGTCGACAACCTGTCGCGCGAGACCGGTGAGACCTCCGAACTGTGCATGCTGCAGAGCGGCCGCTACACGATCGTCCACTCGAGCCCGGGCACCCGGCCGTTCCGCATCAGCTCCGCCACCGGATTGCAGATCCCGCTGCCCTGGACCGCGTCAGGCAGGCTGCTGCTCGCCGGCCTCGAACAGGCCCGGATCGAAGCCATGATATCGGAAGACGACCTTATGCTGCCCGATGGCCGCAGATTGCGTCTGGACGATTTCATCGCCGACATAGCGACGGCGCGAGCCACCGGCTATTGCATCACTTCGGGGCTCGTCGACGCCTATACGAAATGCCTCGCCGCGCCGGTGTTTTCAGCACCCGGCACCGTCGAGGCGACGATGTGCCTGGTGGTGCCCATCGACACGTCGCAGGAGAAGACAGGCGAACTCCTGGCCCTGTTGCGCGAACGCGCGGCGCGGCTTTCGATCGCGGCCTGGACCTGAAGTCAGGCGATGATGTCCGGGATGATCCTGTCTTCCAGCTTCATCAGCCGATCCTTCAGCGCAAGCTTCTTCTTCTTCATGCGCTGGATCTGCAGCGGGTCGCAGTTCATGGCGATCATCGCATTGATCGCGGCGTCGAAATCGGCGTGTTCCTGCTTCAGCCGGGAAAATTCGAGGCGAATATCGGCCTGTTCCTGATCGGACATTCTCTACCGTCTGCACGTCTGCGGCGCCCAAAGCTGGGCCTGATTGGGCGGGGGGTGGCACTCTCTGCCACCGGCGCGCAGCCCATATCACATTTCACGTTGTCGTGGAATGCTACCACGGATCATTCGACATCGCTGCGCGAAGGTGGCACACTGTCATTGTGCCGTCACAGAGCGAGCCTGCGGTGGACGCGCCTTTGGCGGCTGCAATCGAGGAAATCATGAAAGGGAGAACCAATCATGTCTCTTGCATCCCATCTTGATGAGTTGCAGCGGAAACACGGCGACATCGAACGCGAGCTCGATGACGCGATGAATCACCCGTCGGTGGACGACCTGGAAATCGTGAATCTCAAGCGACGCAAGCTGGCAATCAAGGACGAGATTGAAAAACTGAGGGCCAAACCCACGACGCATTGATGCCCCACTGACATAACCGCTCACCATTCGGGTCTTTCCTGCCGGCGGCAATTGCCGCCGGACTGGTGGTTTTGATCTTCGGTTTCAGGTCGACCATCACAGATATTCGTACCAGGCAGAGGCCTTCCGACTTCCTAGTCCCAGGACGAGCAGGGACGAAGCTCGGCGCGGGCCCCTCCTTTAATCTATGCCATAACCCTTGACCGAAGAGTGCAGCGGAGCAGAATTCCGCCTTGCCGCGGCGCTCTGAGGTCAGGGCTTGGTTTCTGGGACTGCGCTGCGTCGCTCTTCTCCTTGCTCCTCCCCGAAATGACGGACTCGTTCCGGGAAAGACAAAGCGATGGGGCCTGCCAATCGCCAGGTAGCCGATTGGCCGACGCAAGCGAGCGATAAAAGTCGGGCGCCGAGCAACCGGCGGCGGCATCGATTGCGGCCAGTGGCGACCTGTCGCCATTGACAAGCCATCTTTGCTCCTCCACCTCATGCCCGGACTTCAGCGCATCGGCCCGGAGCGCGCTTTTGTGCGTCCAAGTGGACGCGCGGCGCTCCAGAGATTAAAGGCTGCCGGCATGACCGGATATTATTCCTTTCCCTTCCCGCGCCGCACCTCGGTTGGCGTCGATGTGGGCGGCGTGGTGGTTGGCGGCGGTGCTCCCGTCGTCGTGCAGTCGATGACCAATACGGATACCGCCGATGTCGACCAGACGGTCGCCCAGGTCGCGGCGCTGCATCGCGCCGGCTCCGAGATCGTGCGCATCACCGTAGACCGCGATGAAAGCGCCGCCGCCGTGCCGCGCATCCGGGAGCGGCTGGCGCGGCTCGGTATCAACGTGCCCATCGTCGGCGACTTCCACTATATTGGTCACAAGCTCCTGGCCGATCATCCGGCCTGCGCCGAGGCGCTGGCCAAATACCGCATCAATCCCGGCAATGTCGGCTTCAAGGACAAGAAGGACCGGCAGTTCGCGGCAATCGTCGAGATGGCGATCAAACATGACAAGCCGGTGCGCATCGGCGTCAACTGGGGCTCGCTCGACCAGGAACTCCTGACCCGGCTGATGGACGACAACCAGGCTCGCGGCTTTCCGTTAACTGCACAGCAAGTGACGCGCGAGGCGATCGTGCAGTCGGCGATCCTCTCGGCCGAGATGGCCGAGGAGATCGGCCTTGGCCGCGACAAGATCATCCTCTCGGCCAAGGTCAGCGGCGTGCAGGACCTGATAGCCGTTTACACCGAGCTCGCCAGCCGTTCCGACCATGCGCTGCATCTCGGCCTCACCGAAGCCGGCATGGGCTCGAAAGGCATCGTCGCCTCATCCGCCGCCATGGGCATCCTGTTGCAGCAAGGCATCGGCGACACCATCCGCATATCGCTGACGCCGGAGCCGAACGGCGATCGCACGCGCGAGGTGCAGGTGTCGCAGGAATTGCTGCAGACCATGGGCTTCAGGCAATTCGTGCCGATCGTCGCCGCTTGCCCCGGCTGCGGCCGCACAACCTCGACCGTGTTCCAGGAACTGGCCCAGAACATCCAGGCCGATCTCAGGAAGAACATGCCGGCGTGGCGTGAGAAATACCCAGGGGTCGAGAACCTCAAGGTCGCCGTGATGGGCTGCATCGTCAACGGCCCGGGCGAGTCCAAACATGCCGATATCGGCATTTCGCTGCCAGGCACCGGCGAGACGCCGACGGCGCCCGTTTTCGTCGACGGCAAGAAGGCGGCGACGCTGCGCGGACCGTCGATCGCGCAGGATTTCGAAAAGATGGTCGCCGACTATATCGAACAACGATTTGGTCGCGGCAAGGCCGCGGCAGAGTAGGTCGAATGCTGCGCTTCCTCCCGGTGGCGCTGATCCTGCTGTGCGGGTGGCCCACCTTGGCCCAGGCCGATCCGCCGCAATCGGCCAAGCAGCGGCTGATCGACAAGGTCTGCAACCTGATCCAGGCCCATGCCGACCAGAACGGTCTGCCCAGGGATTTCTTCGCCCGGCTGATCTGGAAGGAAAGTCGGTTCGATCCCAACGCCGTCAGTCCGGTTGGCGCCGAAGGAATCGCCCAGTTCATGCCGGGGACCGCCAAGATGCGCGGGCTCGCCAATTCCTTCGACATCAACCAGGCGATCCCGGCCTCGGCGAAATACCTCGCCGAGATGAAGACCAGCTATGGCAATCTCGGCCTGGCGGCCGCCGCCTACAATGCCGGCGAAAACCGGGTCTCGCGCTGGCTGGGCTCGGGCGGCTTCCTGCCGATGGAAACCGAAAGCTATGTCTTCGACATCATGGGCGAGCCGGTCGATAAGTTCGCCGACCGCGCCTATGCCGGAAGCGTGCGACCGCTCGACGCGAAATCCGATTTCGTCGCGGCCTGCCGTAAGCTCCCGGTGATCATGTCGCGGACGGTGGCGATGGCTTCCATCAACATAAAGCCCTGGGGAATCCAGGTGGCCGGCAATTTCCGCCGCAGCGCCGCGATCAACCAGTGGCTCAGGGTGAGAGGCCGCTTCCCGGCCCTGCTAGGCGGGCATGATCCGGTGGTCAGCCGGGTGCGCACGCCGATCGGCCGGCGCGGCATCTACGCGGTCAGGATCGGGGTCGACGACCGTGCCGCCGCCGGCGCTATCTGCCAGAAACTGCAAAGTGTCGGCGGGGCATGCGTGGTGGTGCGCAACCGATAGCGGGTGTGTCGTTGCGGGTGAAGGGGCGATAAAAATGACGGCCGCGGCTATAGGCGACCCTGGATTGGCCGGCATTGCCCTGCCTTCAACGAGCAATGAGGGCCGCAGGATGGTCGACGCATATGTTATCTGCGGCACGCCCAGGACCGGAAGCACTTTGCTGTGCAAGCTCCTGGCCTCCACGAAGGCGGCGGGCGATCCTCATTCGTTCTATCGGCGGCAGGACGTGCCCGAATGGGCCGAAGAGTGGGGGCTGCCCGGCCGCGACACGATGGGCGAACTCGAATTCAATGCCGCCTATCTCAATGCGGCCATCGCCGCCGGCAAGGGTGGGACCGGCATTTTCGGCCTGCGCCTGATGCGAGAGAATCTGGATGAGCTTTCAGCGATACTCGACCGGATTTTCCCGGGGCTTGTCTCGGATAAAGCTCGTTTCGAGAGGGCTTTTGGCCGTGTTCTCTACATACATCTGTCACGCGAGGACAAGCTTGCGCAGGCCGTATCGCTGGTCAAGGCGCAGCAAACCGGCCTTTGGCATGTCGCTCCCGATGGCACCGAACTGGAAAGGGTGGGACCTCCCGGAGAACCTCGATATGATTTCGGGCGGATCAAGGATGAGGTTGCCGGGCTCGATGGTTATGACACTGCCTGGAACATGTGGTTCGCGGAGCAAGAGGTAATCCCGCTGCGGATCGGCTATGAGCGCCTGTCGAGCGATCCGGTTGCAACGTTGGCGTCCGTTTGCGACGCCTTGGGGGTTCAGGCACCGGATGCTGGGGATATAAGACCCGGCGTCGCAAGGCTTGCCGACGAGACAAGCCTCGACTGGATGCGCCGTTATCATCTGGATGCGGCGTCCGAGGCGTCGACGGTATAGCTATGCCGTCTTCGCCACCACCGTTTCGCTGAGCCAGGTGCCTATCTTGGCGCCGAGGCGGTCGGGTGAAACCGGCTTCGGCAGATAGTCGTCCATGCCGGCTTCGATGCACTTGTCGCGGTCGCCCTTCAGCGCATGCGCGGTGACGCCGATGATCGGAATGTGGCTGCCATCCGAGGCCTCCGTCGCCCGGATGGCGCGGGTCGCCTCGTAACCGTTCATCTCCGGCATGGAGACGTCCATCAGGATCAGCCTCGGGCGCAACGAGCGGTACATCTCGACCGCCGTGCGGCCGTTGCCGGCTATGCGATAGCTCAAGCCCAACCCGTTGAGAATCTGGCCGAACACCAACTGGTTCACCTCGTTGTCCTCGGCGATGAGGATGTCGATCGGACCGTTCGGCGCGACCGTCGGTTCCGGCACGGGGACGGCCGGCATTGCCGGGCCGCGGATGACGGTAAAGGCGGGCGGCGCCGCCTGCGGCAGCGCCGGTACAGGTTCGCGAACGAACTGCGCCCTGCCGACCTGCGAGCGGGCTTTCTGGACGACCGAGATGACGGTGCCGAGCAGGACCGCGGAGCGCGCCGGCTTGGTCAGGTGCGCGGCAATGCCGAAATCAATGATCATCTTGCCGAAATCGACCTGGTCGACCGAGGTCAGGAGCACGACCGGTATGGCCGACAGCCGGCTGTCGGCGGCGATGGCTTTCGCGACATCGGCGCCGTTCATACCGGGCATCTGGTAATCGAGGATGATGCAATCGACGGCGGCCCCCAGCTGGCAGGCGCGGTCGAGGAAAGCCAGGCCGACCGCACCGCTTTCGGCGGCGGCGCAGTCGAAGCTCCAGCTCCTGAGCTGTTCGAGCAGGATCTCGCGGTTGACCGGATTGTCGTCGATGACCAGAACGCGGGCGCCGGTGACGTCGACCGGCACGATCTCGTCGCGAGCCCCGGCACGATGCACGGGCAGGGGCACCGCGAACCAGAATACGGAGCCGCGGCCGATCTCGCTCTCGACGCCAATCTTGCCGGCCATCAGGTCGACGAGGCGGGCGGCGATGGCGAGACCAAGGCCGGTGCCCTCGTGACGGCGGGTCGAGGAGCCGTCGACCTGGGCGAATTTTTCGAACACGTTCTGCAACTTTTCGGCCGGGATGCCGATGCCGGTGTCCTCGACGCGCAACTTGAGCTGGACGACGTCGTTGACGGTTTCGCCGCCGACGTCGATCAGCACATGGCCCTTCTCGGTGAACTTCACCGCGTTGCCGAGCAGGTTGGTGACAATCTGGCGGAACCGCCCGGCGTCGCCGACGACGTAGGCCGGCAGGCGCGGGTCGACGCGCACGATCAGTTCGAGGTTCTTTTCTGCGACATGGGCGGAGACGAGCGTGGCCACATCCTCGACCGCCTCGGCAAGGCGGAACGGCGCCGGGTCGAGCGTGAGCTGGCCGGCATTGATCTTGGAGAAATCGAGGATGTCGTTGATGATGGTGAGCAGCGCGTTGCCGGATTTGACGATGACGTCGGTGAAGGTCTTCTGGCGCGCGGTCAGTTCGGTCTTGGCCAGCAGCTCGGCCATGCCGAGCACGCCATTCATCGGCGTGCGGATTTCGTGGCTCATATTGGCGAGGAATTCCGATTTGGCGCGGTCGGCCGCCTCGGCCTTGAACAGCGACTCGGCGGATTCGGCGAAGGCGCGGCGGATGGCTTGCTCCATCGGCCGGAAGATCCAGAAAGCGGCGATGGAGAGCACCGCGAACAGCAATCCGCTCGCCCACAGCAGCAGCCGGTCACTGGAGGCATCGGCCAAATGGCGCTCGTCGTCCATGGCGGTGCGGACGCGGACCAGCATCGGCTGGGCAAACAGGTCGTTCTGGTTGCGGATTTCGCGATAGCTCCACTCATCGACCTTCTGCGCCACCGACATCAGGTTGAAGTTTCGAATCATGTCGCGCGGAGACCAGAACAGGTCGCCATTGACCGAAGCGGATTCGAGCTCGTTGATCGTCTTTGCCGACAGGCGTGGACGCAATGCGGCGATCTGGGCCGCAAGCGTCCCAATCTCGCTGGTCAGGCGTTCCGAATGGCCGCGCGCCGACGCGGTCAGCGCATCGCGCGTCTCCGCTCGCCAGGCGGTTCCCGTCGTCTCGGCGAAGCTGGTCGCGTTGCGCAGATCGCGGGTAAAGATGACAAGGTTGCTGCTCAGTGTATCGATCTGGTGGCGGAAGGAATTGACGCGATCAAGTGCGAGCATGATCGCCAGCGAAGCCAACGCGAAGATCAGCAATCCTGAGAGATAACGGCTCCGGATGGACCGTATGAAGGAAGAATATTCCGGCATGCGCAACCCCAACACATACGCATTATTTTAACGGTCGGGATTACGCTTGATTTACATTAAGATTTCGTTCTGGCGACCGAGAATTTCGGATTCCCGCAGCCTCCCATGTAGCCTGCCGGCTGCGCCGAGATGAAGGGCCGCGGCCACTTCAAGGGACGGTCAAGCTTCGGATATTATTTCAATCCGCGGGCCGTTTGTGATGCCGGGATTCCTGGTTCGAGCCGCGAAGCATTTCACGGTCATCGGCATCGACCAGATCGACGTCGCCGCCCCGGAGCGACTGGCCCTGCTGGCGAGCCGTTCTTTCCCGCTTCGACCGCTTCAGTTCGTCCTCGGCGTTGAAATTCTTGTCCGCATTCTTGGTGTTCACCCGCTCCTCGATGATTTGCACCTGCTGTTCGTGGGTCTTCTTGCCGGTCATGGGATATCTCCCTCTATTTGTTCGTCCGGCCGGTCTGGTCGGGGTTCACACCGCCTTGCGAGGTGGTGTCGTTCTCGACATCGCCCCGAAAGGTATTTTCGCCATCGAGTTCCTCGTCGTCGTCAAGAATGTCGCCACCCTTGATGGTGCCTTTGGATGCGCCGATGCCGGGATCGTTGCGCAAGTCGCGATCGCTTGGCCTCGGCTGTTTGCGATGCTTGTTGTCGTTCATGGGTTGCCTCCTGCTTCTGGTCCCGAACGTCGCGACGGGTGCAATTGTTCCCGAAACGCAAGGTCCCCAAACGCTCTGGCCGGGAGTGAGACCACCGCAGCCGCGTATCTCCAAACAGCGGAATGCTGCCACGAGTGATGTCAGCTCCGCGTCAACCGGCTATCGATCGGGCAGCATTTGGCGCGCCTGCCTGTTCGGCGCGGCGGATCAGATCGACGCTGTGATGCCGCCGTCCACATAGAGAATATGGCCGTTTACGAAAGAGGAGGCCTCGCTGGCCAGGAAGACGCAGGCGCCGACCAGTTCCTCGACCTTTCCCCAGCGGCCGGCTGGCGTGCGCTTTTGCAGCCAGGTGCTGAACGCAGGGTCGGCGACAAGGGCAGCGTTGAGCGGCGTATCGAAATAGCCGGGTGCAACGGCATTGCATTGCAGGCCATGTTTGGCCCAATCCGTAGCCATGCCCTTGGTCAGGTTGCCGACCGCGCCTTTCGTCGCCGTGTAGGGCGCGATGCCCGGACGGGCGAGCGCGGTCTGCACGCTGGCGATGTTGATGATCTTGCCGCGGCCGCGCCTGATCATATGGCGCGCCACGGCCTGGCCGACATGGAAGACGCTGGCGACGTTGGTCTGCAGCAGGCGCTCGAACGCATCGGCGGGAAACTCCTCGAGCGGCGCGCGGAATTGCATGCCGGCATTGTTCACCAAAATGTCGATCGCTCCGCCGTCCAGTTCGAAACCGTCGACCGCCGAGCGAACCGCTTCATGATCGGTAGCATCGAAGGCCAGCTTTTCCGCTCCGGGAATCTGCCTGATCGCGGTGGCGAGCCTTGCCTCGTCACGGCCGTTAAGGATCACCCTGGCGCCGGCTTCGGCCAAACCCTTGGCCAAGGCGAAGCCTATGCCTTGCGAGGAGCCGGTTACGAGGGCGGTGCGCCCGCTGAGATCGAACAATTTGGTCGACATCGAACCTGATCCTCCCGATTGGCCCGTTAAACAGAAACCTTCACGCCAAGCCTCGGGGTCTGCCCCGATCTCAATTGTTGCGCGTCGCCACGAAGGTCGCGGCTGCCTTCAGCAGGCCGGCCTGCTCGCCATAGGGTTCGAGCAGCGCATGCGCCTGATGGACAAGGCCATGCAACTGGGCGCGTGCCCATGCCTCCCCGTGCAGCGCCACCAGCGTTGCCTTGCCGGCGGCGGCGTCCTTGCCCGTCGCCTTGCCCATCTGTGCGGCATCCGCGGTCAAATCGAGAAGATCGTCGGCAAGCTGGAAGGCAAGCCCGATCGCCGAGCCGAACTCGGCCAGTCTTTCGCGATCCCCGGCAGGCACGCCGGCGACGACCGCGCCCGCCTCGCAGGCAAAGCGGATCAGCGCACCGGTCTTCATCGCCTGCAGCCGGATGATCCCGGCCTCGTCCGGCGCGATGCGCTCGGCCTCGAGGTCCAGCGTCTGGCCGCCGACCATGCCGCCGGCCCCGGCGGCGCGGGCGAGCGCCAGCACAAGGGCGGCCCGCCGCTCCGCCGGCAGCGCCGTAGTCTCGTCGGCGAGGATGTCGAAGGCAAGCGTCAGCAGGGCGTCGCCGGCGAGGATGGCAGTCGCCTCGTCGAAGGCCCTGTGCACGGTAGGCTGGCCGCGGCGCAGATCGTCGTCGTCCATCGCCGGCAGGTCGTCATGGATCAGCGAATAGCAGTGCAGGCATTCCAGTGCGGCCGCCACGCGCAGTGCCGCTTCGCCGTCGGCGGAAAACAGGGCCGCGCTTTCCATCACCAGAAAGGGGCGCAGGCGCTTACCGCCGTTGAGCACGCCGTGCCGCATCGCCGCCATAAGGCGCTCGGGCCGCGCGATCTCGCCCGTGAGCGCGCGGTCGTCGAGCAATCGCCGCAGCAACGTCTCGACGGCGGCGGCCCGTGCGACGAGCGCCGTTTCGAACGCCATTTCATCGTCATTCGTCATGGCCCGGACCGGTAGCCGACACTCAGACGTTGCGCAAGAAGACAAGCGCCATTATGCCGGGGGAGGGAGAGACACGGGTTGGGCGACTTGGCGGAACCGATCGTCGATCATGAAACCGAAAAGCTGGACATGGCGACGAGATCCCGTGGCGTGAACCGTCGTGCTCTCAAACGCTGGGTCCGGCGCGGTATCGTCGTGGCTGCCGTGCTGGCGCTTATCCCTACGGTGCTGACCTTTCTCTATCTGCCGTCTTTCGTGCATCCGGTGTCGACGCTGATGCTGAAGGATCTTGCCACCTTCTCCGGCTATGACCGCCGCTGGGTGTCGATCGACGACGTGGCACCGGTGCTGGCCAATTCGGTGATCATGTCGGAGGACGGACAGTTCTGTTTCCATCGCGGCGTCGACCTCGGCGAATTGCGGGGTGTCGTCGACGACGCGCTGGCCGGCGAGGGGACGCGCGGCGCCTCGACCATCACCATGCAGACGGTGAAGAACCTGTTTTTGTGGTCTCGTCCGCTGGGCACGGTTCGTAAAGTGGTCGAGTTGCCGCTGGCCGTGTATCTCGACGCGGTGATGTCGAAGCGGCGCATCATGGAAATCTACCTCAACATCGCCGAGTGGGGGCCGGGCATATACGGCATCGAGGCGGCGGCGCGGCACCATTTCGGTATTTCGGCAAAACAGCTGTCGCGCCGTCAGGCCGCGCTGCTTGCCGTCAGCTTGCCAAATCCGATCGCCCGCAACCCGGCCAAGCCCGGGCCGGGGCTGAGGAGGCTGGCCAACCTGATCGAGCGGCGCGCCGGCCGATCCGGCGCTTATGTCGGCTGCCTCCAGTAGCCGACATAAAAAAATTCGCGGGCAGCGCTGGCCAAAACGGCACCGGGCGTGTATAGGCACCCGACTTTCTCAGATTCCGGCCCCTGACACGGCCCTTTCACGAGGGCGGGCGGGGCTTTTGACCATGTAGTGGAGCATATCCATGGCCGTTCCGAAACGAAAAACCTCTCCGTCCAAGCGCGGCATGCGCCGCTCGGCAGACGCCCTCAAGGCCCCGACCTATGTCGAGGACAAGAACTCCGGCGAAATGCGCCGCCCGCACCATATCGACCTGAAGACCGGCATGTATCGCGGCCGCCAGGTGCTGACGCCCAAGGAAAGCTGAGACCAGCTTTCCTGATGTTTGAGCTAAAAAGACCGGCCGCTGGCCGGTCTTTTTGCGTCTGGCGGGACCGACGACCGACAGCGTAGCTGCGTCTCCAGGCCTTGATCTCCGATCGGCCCGGACGCCGCCTCATCGTGCATCCTCGAGGCATGGCCGATTGCATACCGCACATCGCCTTCGACTCGGTCGACACGACTTTTCCCAATGATCGAACCGTGAGCCCGATGCGCGGCAATCGCCGGAGGCAGCGTCGCTGGTGTTTTTCGCAATCTGTGGGATTGCCATAGACGGTTTCTTATGCGATTTTTGAATTTATAGTCGGAAATCGACACAGATTGGGAATTCGATGTGGGATTTCGTCAGCACAAGTGATCTCGACGATACCGAGCAGGCCGTCCTTTCCCAACTCAAAGTCGATGGGCGGATGTCGAGTGTGGATATCGCCAAGCGCATCGGCGTCACCGAAGCGACGGTGCGGCGGAAAATGGCCCGTGTGCTCGAGGACCCGGATATCTGCATCCAGGCGGTCGTGCGCCCTTTGCGCAGCGATGTCGGCATTGCGGCCATTGTCGGGCTCGACGTCGACCGCGAGCACATCATCAGCGTTGCTCGAAAACTGTCGGAATACTCGTTCGTCGACAGCGTCTACGCCATGACCGGGCCGTTCGACATCATCATCCAGCTCACTTTGCCATCCACGACCAGCCTGCACGATTTCCTCGTCAGTGAACTGGCCAACGTTCCCGGGATCAAGGATTCCGAGAGCTACATGATCGGTCGCGTCTTCAAGCATAGCGGCCGGGCTTACCAGCACAGCAAAACCGAAGAAAAAAGAGGGTAACAATGGGTGAGTTTCTTTCCGCTTCGCGCCGCCGCGTCCTGACCCTTCTTGCCGCCGCGCCGCTCCTCCTGCCGTTCGCTGCCACCGCCCATGCCGATGGGCTGGTCGACCAAATCAAGCAGCGCGGCACCATCCTCGTCGGAACCGAGGCCGCGTTCGAGCCGTTCGAATTCGTCCGCGACGGCCAGATCGTCGGCTATAACAAGGACATTCTCGACTATGTGGTCAGCCAGCTCGGCGTGAAGCTCGACCAGCTCAACCTGCCTTTCCAAGGCTTGCTGCCAGGGCTGCTGGCCAAGAAGTTCGACCTGATGGCGACCTCGACCGGCATCAACGCCGAGCGGGCGGCGAAATACGCCTATACGCGGCCGACCGGTTCGTTCGAGAACGTCGTCGTCGTGCGCGTCGACGAGGAGCGCATCAAGAAGCCGGAGGACATCAACGGCATGGTGGTGGCCACGCAACTCGCCTCCTCCGTGCAGCCCATCATCGAGGCCTATGACAAGGAGCTCAAGGATAAAGGCGGCAAGGGTGTCGGCGAGATGAAGCTGTTCACCTCCTTCCCCGAGACCCATGTCGCTCTGGCCTCCGGCCAGGTCGACGCCATCGTCATCGCCTCGCCTTCGGCGGCCGTTCTGATGAAGAACGTTCCCGATACCTACAAGGTCGTCGGCTCGATCGGCGAATTCTCCTATCTCTCCTGGGTGGTGCGGCCGGAGGACAAGGATCTGCGCGCCTTCATCAACGCCAAAATCGGCGACTTGAAGGACAGCGGCAAGCTGAAGGAGCTTCAGCTCAAATGGTTCGGGTTCGAGATGAAGACGCCCGACGAGGGTTATCTGCCGCCTGGCGCGCTCTAAGCCCCCAACCAGGCGCCCGGCGCTGCCGGACCGGTGGTTCCAGTCATTGGACGCGCCGGTCTCGGATGGCCCGGACGTCCAGGGATCATTCGAGCTGAAAAATGTTCCATTTTTCAAAGACGCTGACCTTCCTGCCGGAATTCCTGGCCGGCGCCGGCATCACGCTGAGCGTCTCGGCGCTGGGGTTTCTGGTGGGGACATTGATCGGCTTCGGCCTGCTCGCATGTGGCAGGTCGCGCTGGCGCGTGATCCGCTGGATCGGCGCGGTCTACACCAGCTTCATCCGAGGCACGCCGCTGATCGTGCAGATCTTCATGGTCTACTACGTGCTGCCGGGCCTCGTCGGTATCGACCTGCCGCCGCTCCTGGCCGGCGTGCTGGCGCTCAGCTTCAACAGCGCGGCCTTCGTCGCCGAAATCCTGCGCGCCGGACTGACGCGCATTCCCGCCGGCCAGTACGAGGCGGCCAAGGCGCTCGGGCTGAAGCCTGCCGTGACCTGGTTCAAGGTCATCCTGCCGCAGCTCTTCCGCGCCATTGTCCCGCCGATGGTCAACGAGTTCACCATGCTGGTGAAGGCATCCTCGATCCTGTCGGTGATCGCGGTGGTGGAACTGACCCGCACCGCGCAGAACATCATGAACGTCACCTACCGGCCGGTCGAGGCCTTCTGCATCGCGGCGGTGCTGTATTTCGTCGTGCTGCTATCATGCAGCCTGCTGACCAGGCATCTGGAACTCAAGGCGCGAGGCGCACGCGCATGAGCTTCGATTTTTCCGTCATAGCGGACAACTGGCAGATCCTCGCCAAGGGCTTCGGCAACACGGTGCTGATGTGCGCTGTCGCATTGCCGTTCGGCTTCGCGCTCGGCACCGTGCTGGCGCTTATCCGGCTGCGCGGCGGGCGGGTGCCGACGGCGATCGTCTCGGCCTATGTCGAAATATTCCGCAATATCCCGTTCCTGATCCAGATATTCCTTTTGTTCTACGCCTTGCCGATGTTCGGTGTCAGGCTCTCGCCCGTGGTCGTTTCGATCGGCGCGCTGTCAGCCTATGCCAGCGCCTATTCGGCCGAGATCATCAGGGGCGCGATCCAGTCGATTTCGTACGGCCAGGTCGAGGCCGGCTACGCGCTGGGGCTGCGCTACCTGACTATCTTCCGTAAGATACTGGTTCCGCAGGTGCTCGGCTACATCCTGCCCGCGGCCACCAATCTCACCATTACGCTGATCAAGGAATCGGCGATCCTGTCGGCGATCACCGTACCGGAACTCACCTACATGGCCCAGAACATCATTGGCCGCACCTTCTCGCCGGTGGAGATCTTCACCGCCATCGCATTGCTGTACTGGGGGCTGACGGCCTTCGTGGCAGCGATCTCGCGCAGCCTGGAGCATAGGCTGCAGCCCCATCTCGCAGCCCGCCGTGGCGCCTGATCCAAAAAAGCTTCAACGCAGAGGAGACCCCATGTCCAAACTCACCACCGCGCCGCGCGATGTCTTCCAGACATTCATGAACTTCCCGATGGTCGAGGACCTCGACACGCTGAAGGCCGATGTCGCCATCATCGGCATGCCCTATGGCGATCCCTACACGATCGACGAGCTGATCAACGACCAGACCAATGCGCCGACCGCGGTGCGGCGCGCCTCGCAGCGGATCAGCCAGGCGCTCGACCGCTATGATTTCGACATCGGTGGGCCAGTCTTCGACGGCAAGGACATCAAGGTGGTAGACGTCGGCGATGTTCCCGGCGCGGCGGCCGATCATGTCGGGCACTACGGCAGAGCCGAAGCGGCGATTCGCAAGATCCGCGCCGCGGGCGCACTGCCGATCACAATCGGCGGCGACCACGGCATTCCGATCCCGATCTTCCGGGCGCTTGACGGCGAGGGTCCGATCACGCTGGTTCAGCTCGATGCCCATCTCGACTGGCGTGACAACGTCAACGGGGTCAAGGAGGGCTATTCCAGCACCATCCGCCGGGCCTCGGAAATGACGCATATCAAGGACATTTTCCAAGTCGGCGTTCGCGGCCAGGGCAGCGCGCGCACCGAGGAGGTCGAGGCCGCCCGCGCCTATGGCGCCAACATCATCACCACCAATGAATGGCAGGACATCGGCACCGCGGCGCTCCTGAAGCGAATTCCCGACGGCGGCCGCTACTATCTCACCATCGATGCCGACGGCCTCGATCCGGCGGTGATGCCGGCGGTCGAGGGGCCACAGCCGGGCGGCGTCAGCTACCGGCAGACGATTGAACTCATCAAGGGGCTGGTCGGCAAAGGAAGGCTGGTCGGCATGGATATCGTCGAGATCGCGCCGGCGCGCGATGTCAACGAGATCACCTCGATGACGGCCGGCCATATCATCCTCAACGTCATCGGCGCGGCCGTGCGCGCCGGCTACTTCAAGCGCTGATCGCGAGCGGGGTGCGCGGTCACGCATCCCGCGGCTCGATTTCAAAGATGTCGGCCGGACAACCGGCTGACATCGTTGTTGCATTCGGTCTTCTAGCGTGTTTGGGGCGTGCTGCGAAAATTCTTGACGGCGTGCCGGTTGCGCACTCTACAAAGGGGTGCCCCCAAATGGAGACGCCAGATGTTCGGTGCCGTCCCGCTGCTGATCGTGCCCTTTGTCCTCTACAATCTCGGGCTGCTCGGAATATTCGGCAGCGGTGACGATCCCTGGGCAAGCGAGGTCTTTTCCGTCGGCATGATGTCCGGCGGGGTGTTCTCGATGACGCTCGGCGACCTTATGGTGCTGATCGGGCTCATCTTCCTCTTCGTCGAGATCGTGAAATCGGCGCGCACTACGAACGCCTCGATCATGGACCATCTGTTGTCGACGCTGGTCTTCGTGGCCTTCCTGGTCGAGTTCCTGCTGGTCAAGGGCGCCGCGCACTCGGTCTTCTTCACGCTGATGATCATCGCGCTGTTCGACGTGCTCGCCGGCTTCTCGGTGTCGATGCGGTCGGCGAGCAGGGATATCAACCTGAATTAGCCTTAGCCCGGATCGGCGGTGAAGCCGGCGGCCTCGATGCCGGTGATGGCGGCGGCTTCGTCATTGTCCGAGCTGTCGCCGGAAATGCCGACGGCGCCTATGATGCTGCCTGCCTTGTCGCGGATCAGCACGCCGCCCACGACCGGCAACACGCGTCCGCCCGAGACGTCGGAGATGCCGGTCATGAGATGCGGGCGCTCCTTGGCGAAGGCCTCGACGCGGCGCGAGCCCATGCCGATGGCGAGCGCGCCATAAGCCTTGCCGGCGGACATTTGCGGGCGCAGGAACGAGGCGCCGTCCTGGCGCTGGAAGGCGACGAGATGGCCGCCGGCGTCGAGCACCGAGACGCCGAGCGGCCTGAGCTTGAGCTCCGCGCCCTTGGCGAAGGCGGCGTCGATGATCTCGAGGGCTTTGTCGAGCGGCAGTGCGGTCATGGCGATCTCCTGTTTGAAACGGATATCATCGGCAGCCAGCCGAACGAGGCAATCCAGGTTCCGGTTGAAATTGCTTCGTGGAAAGCGGGGTGAACGCGCCGATCCGGATCGCGCCTATGCCGCGATCCACCAAATGCGGTCAACGGCCACCGGCTCAGGGCCGGCAACGAAGCAACCGGGAGCGGCGTGCTACTTCTTCTTGGCGCGGGCGGGCTTCTTGGCGGGCACTGCCGGCGCGTTGGCAAGGTCTTCGGCTTCCTTGGCCAGCCGCAGCGCCCGCAGCTTGTCGGTCTTGACCTTGCGGGCATCGCTCTCGGCGACATACTCGGCCATCGCCTTCTGTCGGACCGTGGCCGCTTCCTCCTGCTTCTTGAAGCGCAGATCGGCGCGCGCGCGGGCAGTATCCCTAGAGTTCTCAACCAAGAGTCTGTTCCAATCTCGTGACGTGATTTTCGGCCTCTTGTAGCAGAGCCGGCCATTCAACGGGGAAAATAGTTGGTCACGCGGCCGGATTGGCGCCGAGAGCCTTGCTGGCGAGCACGGCCTCATAGGCGGCCTTCAGGGTCGCGCGTACAGAGGGGCCGGACGCTGCATCGAGGGGCGTGCCGAGATGCTCGTGGCGCAACTCATCCATGAATTTCTCCCATAGCGGCGGCCCGCCCTTTTCCAGAAGCTCGGCCCGGATCGACAATTCCTCGCTGACCGGCAGCCAGACGCGGCCCCAGGCGCCGAGATGGGCCAGGATCGGCACCAGGGTGATCGCCATTTCGGTCAGGCTGTAGATCGCCTTCTGCTTGTGCGAAGGATCGTCGGCCTTGGTCAGCATGCCCAGATCCATCAGCCGCTTCAGCCGGTCGGCCAGTATGTTGGAAGCAATGCCTTCCATCGACCCGTTGAGCAACTCGCGAAAATGGCGCCTGCCGCCAAAAATCATGTCGCGAAGGATGATCAGGCTCCAGCGGTCGCCGAACACTTCCAGCGAGAGATTGATCGGGCAACCCGAGCGGCGATCGATGTTCATTCGACTTCTCCAAAACCGGTTGCATTATTGTATCGGTTTTATTATGGTGCAACCGATTGCAGAATGCAAGCAGATGAGGAGGCCACGCGATGACGAAGACTGGACGCCCCACTATCATATCCGAAGCCTTTGGCGACCCCGCCGACCCCGCTCTGCTGCTGATCATGGGAGCGATGGCCTCAATGCTGTGGTGGCCGGAGGCGTTTTGCCGGAAACTCGCCGCCGCGGGACTGTTCGTAATCCGCTATGATAATCGAGATACCGGCCGCTCGACCAAATATCCGCCGGGAGAGCCGCCCTACACGTTCGACGACATGGCCGACGATGCGATCGGCGTTCTCGACAGCCACGGCCTCGACAAGGCGCATATCGCCGGCATGTCGATGGGCGGCATGATCACGCAGCTCGTGGTGCTCAAGCATCCGTCCCGCGTCGCGTCGCTGACCGTGATCAGCAGCTCGCCGATGGGAGTGGACACCTCGAACCTGCCGCAGACCAGCGATGCCTATATCAAACATTCGGCTGAAGGCGCGCACATTGACTGGTCGGATCGCCGCCAGGTCATGGACTTCATGATCAAAGATGCCAAGGCGATCGCCAGCACAGCGCATCCCTTCGACGAGGGCCGCATGAGAGCCTTCATCGAGCGGGACTATGATCGCTCCGGCGGCCTGCTCAGCGCGACCAATCATTTCCTGCTCAAGGGCGATAGTGATCGATGGAGGGGCCGACTGCACGAGATGAACGCGCCGCTGCTGGTAATCCATGGTACGGCCGATCCCATCTTTCCGGTCGAGCATGGCGAAGCGCTGGCCGGGGCGGTCGCCGGCGCGAAACTCCTCCGGGTTGAAGGCGGTGGCCACGAACTGCATCCGGACGATTGGGATGTGATCGTCACCGGCATCGTTGCTCATATCCGGGCCGATTGGCACTCAAAGCGCGGTCCTGACGCCACAAGTTTGGGCAATAGTTAAGTAAACATTTCGGTACTAGACGACGTGAACCCCGAGACAGGTGAGCAAAAATGTCCCTGACGCTTCACTATCATCCGCTGGCCTCGTTTTGCTGGAAGCCGCTGATCGCGCTCTACGAGAACGGCACGCCGTTCGCGTCCGTCATCGTCGATCTCGGCGACGAGCAGTCGCGAGCGGCCTTCCTGAAGATAGCGCCCTGGGGCAAGATGCCCGCTTTGCGTGACGATGCGCGCGACCGCACCGTGCTGGAGTCGACCCTCGTCATCGAGTATCTGGCCGCGCACTATCCCGGACCGGTCGACCTCGTCCCCGCCGATATCGACCTCGCAATCGCGGTTCGCCAGGCCGATCGCTTTTACGATCTCTATGTGCAGGAACCGATGCAGAAGATCGTCGGGGACCGGCTGCGCCCGGAACGTAGGACCGATCCGTTCGGCGTCGAACAGGCGCGCGACCAGTTGCGCAATTCCTATGCGATCATCGAGCAGGAGATGGCGTCGAGGAACTGGGCTGTGGGCGACGCCTTCACCATGGCCGATTGCGCGGCCTCGCCGGCCCTGTTCTACGCCAACAAGGTCGAGCCATTCGGCGACAGATATCCTGCCGTGAGTCGCTACCATGACCGGCTGTTGCAGCGGCCGGCCTTCGCCCAGGTGATTGAGGAGGCGCAGCCCTATTTCAAGCTCTTCCCCTATAATGATGGCTGATCGTGGTGCGTGACCGGTCGTTTGAACAGGAACGATCAAGTCTCCCAAAATTGGTCGAGCCAGATGTTGAGTTTCAGGAAGCCGGCATTGCTCACCGTATAGACGCGCCGCGTGCCTTCGGCCTTGGCGTGGACAAGGCCGGCATCGAGCAACACCTTCAGATGCTGCGATACGGCCGGACGTGAGACCGGCAGCCCGGCTGCCAGTTGATTGACGGTTTTGGGACCGCGTCGAAGTTCTTCCAGGAGATGGCGCCGGTTGGGATCGGCGATCGCCATGAAGGCGTCGGAAAGCATCATGCCTCATTTGTGGGGCAAAGTTCTTCGAATCTCAACCGTTTGCTTCTGCTTTTCTTCGTGGGTCAAGCCGCAATGCTTCCGGCGTCACCGAACGGTCGGCGGGCTGCGTCTTGAAGGCGTCGCGGTCCTCGATCGGCACCGGCGCGCGGCGGCTGATGCGCAGCAGCGTGTAGCCTGCCAGGGAAAGATGCGCGAAGGCGGTCGCCAGAAACAGGCCCTCCGGACGCATCCAGCCCATCAGGGCGGCCGCCAGCAAGGGTCCGATCATGGTGCCGAAGCCATAGAGCAGCAGCAGGCCGCCCGAAACCTTGACGAAGTCCTCGGCACTGGCGTGGTCGTTGGCATGCGCCACGGCGATCGAATAGAGCGTATAGGCGAAAGCACCGTAGGCGGCGGTGAAGACGATGACGAAGACGCCGGAGCGCGGCTCGAACAGGAAGATCAAGAGCGCGAACAGCGCAGCGCCGAAAGCGGCACCCGCCAGCACGAAGCGCCGGTCGGTCTTGTCGGAGAAACGCCCGGCCGGAAGCTGCATGGCGGCACCCGCCACCACCACCAGGCTCATCATCAAGGCGATCTCAGCGGTGGAGATGCCGATGCGGGCGCCATAGACGGCGCCAAGCGTGCCCCATGCGCCGTTGGCGATGCCGATGAGGACGCAAGCGATGGCCGAGACCGGCGAGTTGGCGTAGAGCCCCTTGACGTCGAGCTTGACGTCCTGGAGCGGCTTGGGGTGCGAGGCGGTCGATACCGCGGTCGGGATCAGTGACAGGCAGAACAGGATGCCGGTGATCATGAAGAGTGAGGCCGATTTCACGTCGCCGCCGGCGACGATCATCTGCCCGCCCATGATCGAGGCATAGGTGACCATCATATAGAGGCCGAAAACGGTGCCGCGATTCTCGTTGGTGGCCTTTTCGTTCAGCCAGCTTTCGATGACCATGAAGGCGCCGGCCATGGTGAAGCCGGTGAAGGCGCGCAACAGGATCCAGACATATTCGTCGATGACCAGTCCGGTGAGCAGCGCAACGATGGCGCCGGACGCGGCGAAGGCGCCGAAGGCGCGCACGTGGCCGGCACGGCGCACGATACGTGGTGCAAAGAAGCAGCCGGTGACGAAGCCGCCGGCCCAGGCTGTGCCCATCAGGCCAAGCGATGCGGTGGAGAAGCCTTCCACCTGGCCGCGCAGCGGCAACAGCAAGCCGTGCAATCCCGACGCTGCCAAAAGGAAGGCGGTGCCCCGAAGCAGCGAAAGGATCGGTCTGTAGGCTGCGAGCATTTTTTGATCCGGCTGAAATCGAGGAGAGACGCAGAGTCTGAAGACAGTCGCATTCGGGCTTTTCGGAGGCGGGTCTTTTCGGCCTTATCCGCGGCGGAACAGCGCCTCGGCCGCGGATTTGGTGCTGTCCTTCGACTTGAGTTCAGCCTCCAACCGGGCGATCTCGTCACGCAGGATGCCGATCCGTTCCGACAACTCGCCGACGGAGAGCAGCGACAGGTCCTGCCCGATCTCGTGCGGACGCGCCTTCTTCTTGGGTTCGTCGTCGAAGATCGCCATTTGTGCTCCTCCTCCGCCATACCGATTGGCCATTTGCCTGATTTGCCAATGAGCATACATAGGGCAGGGGCGTCGATGCAAACAGCCGGCAAGAATGCGGCGAGGAAAGACGGGAGATTTCATGGCGAGCGGATCTAAAATTCCGGCAAGGATGACGGCCATCGCGATCTCCGAGCCGGGTGGGCCCAGGGTGCTGAAACCGGAGACGCGCGATGTGCCTGTGCCCGGTCCCGGCGAGATATTGATCAAGGTGCGCGCCGCCGGCGTCAACAGGCCCGACGTGCAGCAGCGCAAGGGCGCCTATCCGCCGCCGCCCGGTGCGTCGGACCTGCCGGGCCTGGAGGCGTCGGGCGAAGTGGCCGCGCTCGGCGACGAGATCTCTCGCTGGCGCCTTGGCGAGCGCGTCTGCGCGCTCACTCCCGGCGGCGGCTACGCCGAATATGTCAAGGTTCATGCCGGCAGCGTGCTGCCGCTGCCGGCCGGCTTCACCCACACGGAAGCGGCGGCCGTGCCGGAAAACTATTTCACCGTCTGGCACAATGTGTTCGAGCGCGGCGGCTTGAAGAAAGGCGAAACGCTGCTGGTTCATGGCGGCTCTTCGGGTATCGGCACAACGGCGATCCAGCTTGCATCGGCCTTCGGTGCCTATGTCATCACTACGGCCGGCAACAAGGAGAAATGCGATGCCTGCCTGAAGCTCGGAGCCGACCGGGCGATCAACTACCGCGAGGAGGATTTCGTCGCGGCGGTCAAGGAAGCGACGGGCGGCAAGGGTGCCGACGTCATCCTCGACATGGTCGGCGGCGACTATGTGGCGCGCAACTACGAGGCCGCGGCGGTCGAGGGCCGGATCGTCCAGATCGCCCTGCAAGGCGGCGCGGTGGCGAGCGCCGATTTCTCGAAAATCATGGTCAAGCGGCTTGTTCATACCGGTTCGACACTGAGGCCGCGCACCGTCGAGTTCAAGGCGGCGCTGGCAGCCGCGCTCGAAGCGCAGGTGTGGCCGTTGCTCGGCACGCGCCGGATCGCGCCCGTCATGGACATGATCTTCCCGCTTGCCGATGCCTGGCGGGCGCATGAGCGTATGGAGGAAGGCGATCATATCGGCAAGATCGTGCTCGACGTCGGCTGACGGCAACATTGCCGATGCCCGGCTGGCCGAGGCGGGCTCATACCCGCGACCCGGCCCCTGCCTGCAAGCTGAACAAAAGCTTAATGGTGCAATGCAGCATTTGCATCATTGCTATGCAAAATCAGCCATTCAAGTGCCGCTCGATGATGACTATTTGAGCATCATCGAAACGGACACCCCATTTGGAGGACTGACATGAACCCGATCCGCGCTTTCCGTAACTGGCGTATGTACAACGAGACCGTGCGCGAACTGAACCGCCTCAACGCGCGCCAGCTCAGCGATCTCGGCATCAACCGCGCCGACATCGAAAAGATCGCCCGCCAGGCGATCTGACTTCAAGAACCGCCCCGCCGCAAGGCGGGGTCGCAAAGCAGAGCCGCCGCAGACGCTTGCTCGTCGCCGGTTCCGAACCCGCCGGACCTGTCCGGCGGGTTTTGTCTTTCTGGACCCCAAACATATTCGCGGCACCATTTTCATGCCGCCCGCGATTGATCTGCCCCGGTGTGGTTGCCAGATCGACGGGCGTTCCCAAAAACGCCTTCCCAAAAACATTGCGGAACCGCCGGAGAGCGGTTATATAACCTGCGAATTTCCCATTTTGGTGGCTCTAAACCACCGCCCGCGCGGGAACGCGGGCGAACGAGAAGGATTTTTAAAATGGCCAATACGCTGCTGATGCCAAAGGCGACCGCTGTCTGGCTGGTCGACAACACCGCGCTTTCCTTCGAGCAGATAGCACAGTTCTGCGGGCTGCATCCGCTCGAGGTCAAGGCGATCGCCGACGGCGAATCGGCGCAAGGCATCAAGGGCATGGATCCGATCATGACCGGCCAGTTGACCCGCGACGAGATCGCGCGTGCCGAGAAGGATCCGAACCAGCGGTTGAAGCTTTCGGACCCCAAGGTGCGGGTGCCGGAATCCAAGCGCAAGGGGCCGCGCTACACCCCGCTGTCGAAGCGTCAGGACCGACCGAACGCCATTCTCTGGTTAGTGCGCAACCATCCCGAATTGAAGGACGCGCAGATCTCGCGCCTCGTCGGCACCACCAAGTCCACGATCGAGCAGATCCGCGAGCGCAAGCACTGGAACTCTGCCAACCTGCAGCCGATGGACCCGGTGACGCTCGGTCTCGCCTCGCAGATCGATCTTGACATGGAAGTCAACCGCGCATCGCGCGGCCGCGAGCAGGCACAGCCGGTCGGCGACACATTGCTGCCGGCGGCGCTGACCGAGCGCCTGGTTCCGGCTCCCGAAAAGCCGAAGGACGAGGATGCCGAACTCGACGCCAACGCCGTGTTCGCCAAGCTCTCGGCTCTGAAGTCGAAGGACAGGGATAACGACGAGGAGTAGAATTCTCGCGAACTCGACCGAAAAGCCCGCTTCGAGCGGGCTTTTTTACGGGTTGGGAGACCTCAGCTTCGCGCCGCACGGTCCGGCGCCATGCCGTAATCCTCGCTGCGTTCCACCGCCCGGTAAAAATCGGCGAGCTGCTTGCCGCGCTCCGGCTTGAAGACGCGGCCTGCGATGACCACCGAGGCGATGCGATCGATGCGGAAGGCGCGGAAATCGTCGCGCATCTCGCACCAGGCGACCAGCGTCCACACCTTGCCCCAGAACCAAAGGCCCAAGGGCCTGATGTCGCGGGCGGTGCCGCGGCCGGCTTCGTCCGAATAGTCGATGGTCAGCACCTGGCGCTTCTCGATGGCGCGCTCGATCAGGTCGATCGCCTCGCGCGCGGCATCGCTCACCACACCCACATCGGCGTGTGGATCTCGGTGCGAGCGATACGGTCCTTTTCGGCATCGGGCAGCACCGCGCCGATCTTGACCAAAGCCTCATCAGCGGCCCGGGCCATGGCCGCACCGCCAAAGGCACGCACCATGCGGGCGCCGGCGACCAGCGCCACGATCTCGTCACGCGTGAACATCAGCGGTGGAAGGTCGAAACCCTCCCTCATCATGTAGCCGACGCCCGCTTCCCCATCGATCGGCACTCCGGTCGACTGAAGGTCGGCTATGTCGCGATAGATGGTTCGCTCGGAAACCTCGAGCCATGTGCCAAGCTTCTGCGCGGTGACCAGACGGCCACCGCGCAAATGCTGCACGATCTGGAAGAGCCTGTCGGCGCGTCGCATCGTATGGTCCCTCGATGTTGTTCCTATGCATGTCGCCCAAAACCGGTTGGGCTGCATGCATCGTGTTCTTGCGCATGCCTTTATTCCGAAACCGCAGAACACTCGGCGGCATGCATCATGGTTTCAAGCCTTCGCACTTGCGCTGCGCGGCCACAAATTCCGCGCCGAAGGACAATTTCCTCGTTGTCGGCGTCATTGGCATCGAGCTCGCGCCAGAAAGGCGCGACATCGCTCAGCGTCATGCCGCGCCCGAGATACTCAATGGCTGCTTCGGCAACGGTACGCCGATGATAGCCGATCGCGACCGGGCATGTCACTTCGGCGCCACGTTCAAAGGGAAGCGCCGTGCGCAGCACGCGAACGTCCATCTCGACGCCTTCGGGAATCGAGCGGATGAATTCGTCGACCTGTTGCGCCGTCGGCACCAGCGTCGTCTGGTCTTCGACTCCATCTGCCACCGTGCGCGGGGCCGGTCTGATGCCGTTGACCCCCGGCGTGTTCAATCTGTCGGTCCAGCTCTTCATCGCTCGTCCTGTTCACCGCTCGCATCTATGGCATGGCGCTCCTGACACCATTCTGTCAGGAGGGTTCAGCATACTCCCTGGCGAACAGCGTCCGCATCTCGGCAAGTTCGCCGTTTCGTTCAGGATAGAGCGTCTTCAGGAAAGCCAGCGCGAAGGTGCCGGGCGCCGAACCTGGCGCGGAAACGATCTTGCCATCGGACACGGCATGCGGCACGTCCTGATAATTGTGATCGCCGGCATAGCCAGCAATGTGGCGGTTGATCCAGTCACGGCCATTGCTGGTGTGCCTCGCCTTCTCGAACATGCCGGCCCGGGCCAGCGCCAGCGTTCCAGCGCAGATACCGCCGACGACACCATCCCGCATCGCAACATCCCTGAGCAATTCCGCCACCTCGGGCGGCGCCTCGCCCGCCCATCGGTCGGAGCCAATGACGGCGATTGCATCGAGATCGGCATTTTCATCGGCGCCGGCCGAGCGGTCGGGCGTCAGCCGGAAACCGCTGATCCCGCTCACCGGCGTGCCATCGGGTGTCAGCGAAACCGCGCGGGCGCCGAACCATTCGACCGCCGAGGCCGCCAGCAGGCCATATTCCCAGTCGGCGAAGCCGTCTATGAAAAGAAGGCCGATTGTCTTCTGCTTGGGCATACGCTCGCTCCGCCCCTCGCGTGCCGGACTTATCATCTGGGCGTTGGGCGCCTACATCCAACCGCTTTGCCGAAAAATTCGTCTCAATTGTCGCGAAGGCGACGTTCGGCATACATGTCCGGCCAGCCGATATCCTTGCGAATGTCCGCCGGCAGCGAGTTGATGAACCGCTGGGTGCGGATCTCGTTGCGCATCGTACGAATCTTGCCGACATAGTGCTGCATGCCGCGCAGAATGGTGGAACCGGTCATGGCTAGTCTCCTCTCTGTGAATGAAGACAGTATCGCACACCCCTCCTGACAGCAGTCTGTCAGGAGGATGGCAGGGCCTTGATAATAGTTGCGATCGGTGCGTTATCCCTGTGAAGGTACCGTTTTCACTGCATCAGACCGCGGCCCGAAGCAGGTTTAGAAGGCCGAGATTGTTCACTAATGCAATGCTTGGTCATGATCCATTGTTCAGCGTTTGGCGACGGACTGTCAGGATACGTGGTCTCCAGCCAGGGATCCGAAGTTCTGATATGGAGGGAGAAAATTCTTCCCCAAAACAGGGAGACGACCATGAGCCTTCAACTGACAGGAATTCACCATCTGACCGCCATCACCGCCAATGCGCGTGGAAATCTTCATTTCTATACAAGGGTGCTGGGTTTGCGGCTGGTCAAGAAGACGGTGAACCAGGACGATACCTCAGCCTACCACCTCTTCTATGCCGATGGCGAAGCGACGCCGGGCACCGACCTTACTTTCTTCGACTGGCCGGTCGGCCGCGAGCGACGCGGCACCCACAGCATTGTCCGGACCAGCCTCAGGGTTGGTGGCCAGGACAGCCTTGCCTGGTGGAAGCAACACTTGACTGACGAAAATGTCGTCACGAGTGAGATTGCCGACATCGGTGGCTACGCCAGCCTGGATTTCGAGGACCCCGAGGGCCAGCGTCTGCGCCTCGTCAGCGATGACGGCAAGGGCGACAGCCGCCCCTGGGCGCAAAGCCCCGTGCCGGTCGAACACCAGATCCGCGGGCTCGGGCCGATCGTCATCAGCGTTCCCGACCTCACCAATACCGAAGCAGTGGTGACGCAAGTGATGAACATGCGCAAGGTCCGAGACTATGCCTCGCCGGAGGGCCAGGTTCAGGTCTTTGAAATGGGCGAGGGTGGGCCGGCGGCGGAATTGCACGTCCTGGTGCAGCCGGGACTGGCGCCGGCAAGGCAAGGTGCCGGTGCGGTTCATCACGTCGCCTTCAGGGCGCCGGACCAGGAGACGCTGCATCAATGGACGGCGCGGCTCGCCGAATTCCGTCTGCCGTCGAGCGGCGAGGTCGAGCGCTATTATTTCCGCTCCCTCTATTTCCGCGAGCCGAATGGCATCCTGTTCGAGATCGCCACTGACGGGCCGGGGTTCACCGCCGACGAACCGCTGGAGACGCTGGGCGAAAAGTTGGCCCTGCCGCCATTCCTGGAATCGAAGCGCGCTTCGATCGAGGCCGGCCTCAAGCCGCTGAAGTAGATCGTTCTCCGATCAAAGGCTGGCGCCGCGTTCCAGTCCGGATCGCGGCGCCTATTTTTTTCGAGCGACGAACGACGCGCTTTGACAGCCGACCGCGATGCTGGTCAAAGGCGGCATGTCGAAACTCCTCGCCCTCGTCATCCTTGGCATCATGGTCATCCAGTTGATCAAGCCGCTCGGCTGGCCGGGGCTGAAACGGCGCAGCGACTTCTGGAAGCTGGCGCTCCTGGCCATGGCGGCCATTTCGATAACGGCCGTGCTTGGACATTGGACGTAGCGCAGTTCCAGGAAGGTGTCTGGCGGTTTCCCGCCTGGAATGCGCAGGATGGAATATCGGGCCGGCACGAGCCGGCGGCAATCACTCTTCGATCACGCAGCCGACGAGGTGCTCGGCCCAGGCCCGGTAACCGGCTTCCGATGCATGAAATCCGTCCGAGGCGAAGCCGGCTTCGGGATTGGTGATCGGCAAGCGCGGCGCCGGCACCGCACCGCGTTCGAGGCAAAGACGTTTGCCCATCCGGTTCATCTCACCGGCGCGAATTTCCAGGATCTTGCCGAGCAGCGGCGGCATGGCTGGCGCTTGCGTGAACTCCAGCACAGGAGACCACACCACGCGGGCCTCAGGCCATTTAGCGCGCAGGGCGTAGAGCAGACCGCCGAACGCCCTCTTGAAGCGGGGCACGGAGTGGAAATTCTTGGTGTCGTTGGTGCCAATGGCGAGCACGATATGCGTCCACGGATCGGCCGAGAGATTGGGCAGGACGTGGTCGCGGATCTGCCCCGACGTCGCCGAATTGAACCCGGCGGCGCGCCAGCGCACGGCGCGGCCGGTTCGCTGCGAGATCAGGACGGCCAGCTGCGCGGCCAGGCCATTCTCGGATTTTTCGATGCCGACCGAGGCGGCGGAGGAATCGCCCAGCACCAGCAGCCAGACCGCCGGCTGGCCGCCGGCGATCTCATGCATGACCGGGCCTTGCGCGGGCAGCATGCGCGAGGTGCGTCGGCGTACGCCAAGCCCTTGCCAGACATAGACAGGGAAGGCGAGCCAGGTGAGGAGAGCCGGAAAGCGTCGCATCGAGCAGCAATTAACGCATGTTGCGCCGGAGGTGAACGATCCTTGCACCGGTGGCGGACGCCTTCAAGCGTCCAATGTTCGATGGGATCGCTGAATGCCTAAGCCCTGTCCGCTTGCGACCTGTTTCCATACTGGTCATGCAGCCGCACCCAGTCCATCAAGGTTCTATAAGGCCCGGTCTCGTCGCGGCCTTTCGGCGCAAGGTCGAGATATTGATAGGCGCCGATCAGCTGTTCGCTGCCGCGGGCGCGCGACATGAAGGTCAGGAAGATGTCGCCGGTCTCGTCCCGGTAGAACACGGTGGTGCCCGGCAGGTCTTTCGATTTCAGAACGGGCGTCTCGAAGTTGTAGATCGCTTCACCGGATGCGATCTGCTTGTCGGTGAACGACACCTGCATGTCGAAGTTGAAGTCCGAGGCATAGGATGAGACCCAGTCGAATTTCCAACCCATGCGCTCTCGGTAGGGCAGCAGCTCGGCGAGCGGCGCGCGTGACACCGCGACAAGCGACACGTCATGGTGTCTCAGATGCTGATTGGCACCGTCCATGTGGTCGGCGACGAACGCACAGCTTTCGCAATGATGGGTCGAGCCGGGCCCGAACACGAAATGATAGACGATCAGTTGGCTGCGGCCGGCGAACAGTTCGGCCAGGCATCTTGGACCCTGCTCGGTTTCGAAGACGTAGTCCTTTCTCACCTTCAGCCAAGGCAGTTCGCGCCGTTCCGCCGCGATGCGCTCGCGAAATCGCGTCAATTCCTTCTCGCGCGCCAGATGCGCTTTGTGTGCCCGGAACCAATCCTCGCGTGAAACGACCTTGTTGCGATGCATGAACCTCTCCCTGGCTTCATCCCAAGGACGTTCGGGACGGGCATGAGCCGACATCGCGCCGGCTGCGCTGGAGAGAAATAGGGATGGAGGCGCTTCATCCCAAGTCCGGCGGAGCGCAGCAAAACCCGGGCGCATGGCCCGGGTCCGATAGAGACGGAAAACCGTGGTCAGGCAGCCTGCTCCAGGCTCGGCTTCCATTGTCCAAGCGCCGCCAGATGGTTCATGTGGGCACGGTGGGTGAAGGCGGCCTGACCCGCGGCAACATTGGATGCCTTGCCGCTCCAGGCCTTCTGCGGGGCAGCCTGCAGGGCGCGGCCATAGGAGAAGGTCAGCTTCCACGGATGCGGGCCGATGGCGTTGATGGCGTTGAGGTTGGCGGTCGCTTCCTCGTCCTCCTGGCCGCCGGAGAGGAAGGCGATGCCCGGCACCGCCGCCGGCACGGCCTCACGGAACAGTTTTATGGTCTTTTCCGCGACCTCTTCAGGGCTGCTCACCGCGCCCGACTTCCTGCCCGCCAGCACCATGTTGGGCTTCAGGATCGTGCCCTCGAGCACCACCCGGGCCGCGTAGAGCTCGTCGTAGAGCTTCGTCAGCGTCGCCCTCGAGATTTCATAGCACGTGTCGATGTCGTGGGCGCCGTCCATCAGCACTTCCGGCTCGACGATCGGCACGATGCCGGCTTCCTGGCAAAGGGCCGCATAGCGGGCGAGCGCATGGGTGTTCGCGCTGATCGAGGTGACCGACGGCACGCCCTTTGCCTTGTCGATGTCGATCACGGCACGCCATTTGGCGAAGCGGGCGCCGAGCTTGTAATAGTCGGCGAGCCGCTCGCGCAGGCCGTCGAGGCCCTCGGTGACCGTGTCGCCGGGAAAGCCGGCCAGGGGCTTGGCGCCGGCATCGACCTTGATTCCGGGGATGGTGCCTGAAGCCTTGATGATATCGACCAGCGGCGTGCCATCGGCCGCTTTCTGCCGAATAGTCTCGTCGTAAAGGATGACGCCGGAAATATACCTGGTCATGGCATCGCTGGTGCGGAACATCATCTCGCGGTAGTCGCGCCGGCTGTCCGCAGTCGATTCGACGCCGATGACGTCGAAGCGCTTCTTGATGGTGCCCGAGCTTTCGTCGGCGGCCAGCAGGCCCTTGCCGTTGGCCACCATCGCGGCGGCAATGTCTTCAAGACGTTCGCTCATCGTGCTTCTCCTTGACGGTGTTGTTCTGCGCCTGACAGAACACTACCGCCAAAGGAATGACGCCGGAAAGCTCCAATCGATCGAAAGTCCCGGCAACGCCGCGCGCTCGCCTCGAGTTGATCGTCTCAATGCTTGAGCACGTCGACGCCCGGCAGCGGCTTGCCTTCCATCCATTCGAGGAAGGCGCCGCCGGCAGTCGAGACATAGGTGAAATCGTCGGCAACCCCGGCCTGGTTGAGCGCCGCCACGGTATCGCCGCCACCGGCCACCGAAACCAGCTTGCCGGCCTTGGTGCGCGCCGCCGCATGCCTGGCTGCCGCCATCGTCGCGCGATCGAAGGGTTCGATCTCGAACGCGCCGAGCGGCCCGTTCCAGACCAAGGTCGCGGCACGGTCGATCCAGTCGGCAACGGCCCTCACGGTCTTTTCGCCGACATCGAGGATCATGCCATCCGCAGGCACGTCGGCGATGGCCACGGTTTCGCTGGCCGCGCCCCCCTTGAATTCCTTCGCCACGACGCCGTCGACGGGCAGGATGATGGCGCAGCCGGCCTCGGCCGCCTCGATCATGATCTGCTTGGCGGTAGCGGCGAGGTCGTGCTCGCACAGCGACTTGCCGACATCGGTGCCGCGTGCGGCGAGAAAGGTGTTGGCCATGCCGCCGCCGATGACCAGCGCGTCGACTTTCTTGACCAGGTTCATCAGCAGGTCGATCTTGGTCGAGACCTTGGCGCCGCCGACGATGGCGACCACCGGGCGAACAGGATTTCCAAGGCCCTTCTCCAGCGCTTCCAGTTCGGCTTGCATGGTGCGGCCGGCAAAGGCTGGCAACAGATGCGCCAGTCCCTCGGTCGAGGAATGCGCCCGGTGGGCAGCGGAGAAGGCGTCGTTGACGAAGATATCGCCATTGGCGGCGAGCCGTTCGGTGAAGGCCGGGTCGTTCTTCTCCTCGGCCTTGTAGAAGCGGGTGTTCTCGAGCAGCAGCACGTCGCCCTTGTTCATGGCGGCGACCGCACTTCCCGCCGTGTCGCCGACGCAGTCGCCGGCAAAGCCCACGGGACGGCCAAGCACCTCGGCCGTCGCCCTGGCGATCGGCTCCAGCGAGAATTCCGGCGAGGGACCGTCCTTGGGCCGGCCGAAATGGGCGAGCAGGATGACCTTGGCGCCCTTGCCTGACAATTCAGCGATGGTCGGCGCGATGCGTTCGATGCGGGTCGTGTCGGTGACCTTGCCGTCAGCGACGGGAACGTTGAGGTCGACGCGCACCAGCACGCGCTTGCCATTGATGTTGCCGATATCGTCCAGTGTCTTGAAGCTGGCCATGCTGGTTCCTTTCGCTGAGAAATCGCCGGGACCATACCCCGCACCGACGACGATGCAAGACTTGGCTGGGGAGGGCGCGAAATTTTCAAGGCGAAGGCGAAGGCGAGGGCGTTGACGTCGCGAAGCGTCAGGGCAGGCGGATGAGGGGGGGCCGCAAAGGGTCGCCGTTGTCAGCTCTCGGTCGTCGCCTTTTCCGCCGCCGGCTCCGGTTTCTCGTCCGCGTGTGCCTCTGCGATCGGTGGTTCCACCGGCTTGCGCCAGGTCTGGACGAAGGCCTTGATCCGGTCGGCGATCTCGCCGGCGCTGAGGAAGACCGGTACCCGCGCAACGGGCGCGGTCGGTTCGAAGGAGAGGCCCAGGCCTGTGATCCTGCCTTTGTCATCGACATCGCGCACGATCAGCTCGATCGGGCCGATCAGCACGCGGTCAGCATATTCGGCATGGCCGCCGAGCCGCGCCGTGACCAGGGCGCCGACGGTGAGCTTCTGTTCCGCCTCGCTCAGGCCCGGCGCGTATGCGGCTTCCAGTTCGGCAGCGGAACGCGCCGGATCGACGGCGAAGGCGCCGAAGAAATCGGCGTCCTCGGGGTCGACGACGGCGCGGCTGGCGAACAGCTTGTCGAGCAGGCGTGGATAGCGGTCCGGCACGAAGATGTAGACCTGGTCGCCGGCGGCAAGCCTGCCCATGTCCTGGAAACGCATCGAGCGTCCGTCGCGCAACACCAGCGAGGGCCGCGCCCAGCGAGGGATGCGCTCGCCGCGCGCCACCGGGCTGCCCGGCGCGACGCGGTAGGCGAGGAGCTCGTGATGGGCCGAGCCCGGCAGTTCGAGCTCGACCTTGTCCAGAGGTCCGAGCCGCGCCGGCACGATCAGGCCGAGACGGCGCGCCAGCGGACCAACGGTCCAGCCCTGGATGACGAGCGACACCAGGACGATGATGAAGGCGGCGTTGAAGATGGTGCGGCCATTCTCCAGCCCGCCGAGCAAGGGAGTGATGGCAAGCAGGATCGAGACGGCGCCGCGCAGGCCGACCCAGGAAACGAAGGCGACTTCGGGGCGCGGCAGACGAAACGGGACCAGGCAAAGCCAGACCGCGATCGGCCGGGCGACGAACATCAGGAACAGGCCAAGCAGCACCGCCGGCACCATGATCGCCGGGAATTGCGAGGGCGTCGCGAACAGGCCGAGGATCAGGAACATGATGATCTGCGCCAGCCAGGACATGCCGTCCTGGAAGCGCTTGAGGATGGTGACGGCGCGGATGTCGGAATTACCCGCGATGAGACCGGCAAGATAGACCGCCAGGAAACCGGAGCCGCCGATGGCGCCGGCGGCGGCGAAGACCATCAGCGATAGGGTCAGCACGAAGATCGGCAGCAGGCCATGGTCGAGATTGAGCCGGTCGACGAGGCGCACGATGGCGAGGCCCCCCAGCACGCCGACAATGGCGCCCAGGCCCATGTTAATGAGGAAGCCGAGGACGAGGTTGGTGACCAGGACATTGGCCTCGGGGTCGGCATGGGCGGCTATGATCTCGACCAGGGTGATGGTCAGGAAGATGGCGATCGGATCGTTGGTGCCGGACTCCACCTCCAGCGTGGAGCGCACGCGCTCGCGCAGATTGATCTCGCCGGCGCGCAAAAGGAAGAACACGGCGGCCGCGTCGGTGGAGGCGACGGCGGCACCGAGCAGGAAGGATTCCAGCCAGGTGAGATCGAGCATATAGTAGGCGGCGGCGCCGAACAGGCCAGTGGTGAGGATCACGCCGAATGTGGCCAGAGACAGCGCCGGCCCGGCTGCCTGCCGCAAGGCATTGAGAGGCGTGCCGAAGCCGGAATCGAACAGGATCACCGCCAGCGCCAGTGAGCCGGCAAAATAGGCGATGCGGGCATTGTCGAACTCGATGCCGAGGCCATCGGTCCCGGTGGCGAGCCCGATGCAGAGAAACAGAAGCAGCAGCGGTGCGCCGAAGCGGAAGGCGATCAGGCTCGAAAACGCGGCGACGACGACAAGCGCGGTGCCCACCAGCGTGACGAGATAGATCGCATGCTCCATCCGTGACTTGTCCCCTGCCTCTTCTCTCGATTCAAGGAAGAGTGGGGCGAAGGCATGGCCGGCGCAAGGCGGGAGAGCGGTTTTTTGGGCCGAAGCCCCACAACTTCATCGTCCTTGGGCTTAGCAGGAGCGAAGCGACGCGTTGCCGAGCACTCCGACGAAAACGCCCGGACGAAACCGGGCGTTTCAAGTCTCTGGAAGATGGGCCCGCGATCAGGCGATGGTCTTGCCGAAGGCGACCGCGGTATCGCCCATGCGATTGGAGAAGCCCCATTCATTGTCGTACCAGGACAGCACCGAAACGAAGTTGCCGTCCATCACCTTGGTCTGGTCGAGCGCCACGATCGAGGAGTGCGGGTCGTGGTTGAAGTCGATCGACACGTTCGGATGATGGGTAACCGACAGGATGCCCTTGAGCTTGCCATTGGAGGCGGCGATCACCGCCTCGTTGATCTCCTGCGCCGACGTCGAGCGCTTGGCGATGAACTTGAAGTCGACGAGCGAGACGTTCGGCGTCGGCACGCGGATCGAGATGCCGTCGAGCTTGCCCTTGAGCTCGGGCAGCACCAGGCCGATGGCCTTGGCGGCACCGGTCGAGGTCGGGATCTGCGAGAGTGCCGCGGCGCGGGCGCGGTAGAGATCCTTGTGCATGGTGTCCAGCGTCGGCTGGTCGCCGGTGTAGGAATGGATCGTCGTCATCATGCCCTTTTCGATGCCGACCGTCTCGTGCAGGACTGCGGCCAGCGGCGCCAGGCAATTGGTGGTGCAGGACGCGTTCGAGATGACGATGTGGTCCTTGTTCAGCTTGTCGTGATTGATGCCGTAGACGACGGTGAGGTCGGCGCCTTCACCGGGCGCCGAAACGAGGACGCGCTTGGCGCCGGCGGTCAGGTGTGCGGCTGCCTTGTCGCGGGCGGTGAAGATGCCGGTGCATTCGAGCGCGATGTCGACGCCGAGCTCCTTCCACGGCAGCTGGGTCGGATCCTTGATCGCGGTGACCTTGAACGTCTCCTTGCCGACGGTGATCTGGTCGCCGGAAACCGATACTTCGTGCGGGAAGCGGCCGTGTACGCTGTCGTAGCGCAGGAGGTGGGCGTTGGTTTCAACCGGGCCGAGGTCGTTGACGGCGACGACGTCGATGTCCTTGCGGCCGGATTCATGGATGGCGCGCAGGATGTTGCGGCCGATGCGGCCGAATCCGTTGATGGCAACTCTGACGGTCATTTTTCTCTCCTTGGGAGCTGGAGGGCAGACGATTGGTCCGCAGCTTCATAGCGGCGGAAGCGGAAAGAATCCAGCCGCGGCGACGTGGATTTAAATCGATTAGGTCAGTCCGGCGGAACCGCTGTACGCGGTTTCGCCGAGCGTTCTTGTTTCATACATGTCGCTGTCCCAAAATCGAGATACACTTTTGGGCAACAAGCAGGCCTTACTTGCCATGCAGGCGGGCTTCCGCCGCCTTGGCGGCCGCCTCGGCGGTGATGCCGAAATGCGGATAGAGCTGCTCGATCGTTCCCGAGGCGCCGAAGCCGGTCATGCCGATGAAGATGCCATCGGAGCCGATGAGGTGATCCCAGCCCTGGCGGATGCCGGCTTCGATCGCCATCTTCACCTTCGCATTGCCGATCGTCTTGCGGCGGTAGTCCTCGCTCTGCTTATCGAACAGTTCGAAGCAAGGAACCGAGACGACGCGGGTCGGATGGCCGTGCTTCTCCAGGAGGTCGCGGGCGCCGAGCGCGATCTCGACTTCCGAACCCGTGGCGAAGATCGTCACCGCGGCTTCGCCGCTGGCGGCGGCGAGCTCATAGGCGCCCTGGCTGCTCAGGTTCTTCTCTGTGAATTCGGTGCGCACGGTCGGCAGGTTCTGTCGGGTCAGCGCCAGCGTTGACGGCGTCTTTTCCGATTCAAGGGCCAACTGCCAGCATTCGGCGGTCTCGACCGCGTCCGCCGGACGGAACACGTTGTGGTTGGGGATGGCGCGCAGTGCCGCCACATGCTCGACCGGCTGATGGGTCGGGCCGTCTTCGCCGAGACCGATGGAGTCATGGGTCATGACGAAGATCGAGCGGATGCCCATCAGCGAGGCCAGCCGCATCGAGGGGCGGGCATAGTCTGAGAAGCACAGGAAAGTGCCGCCATAGGCGATCAGGCCGCCATGCAGCGTCAGCCCGTTGATGGCGGCAGCCATGCCGTGTTCGCGGATGCCGTAGTGGACATAGCGCTGGCCGTAGTCGTCCGGGGTGATGTTCTTGGTCTGGCTGGTCTTGGTGTTGTTGGAGCCGGTGAGATCGGCCGAGCCGCCGATGGTTTCGGGCACGGCGCCGTTGATGACTTCCAGCGCCATTTCGGAAGATTTGCGGGTGGCGACCTTCGGCTTGTCGGCGGAGAGCTTCTTTTTGTAGTCGGCAATGACGGCGTCGAAGTTGGACGGCAGCTTGCCGGCAACGCGGCGCTCGAACTCTGCCCTGAGCTTGGCGTCGGCCTTGGCGAGGCGACCTTCCCAGTCGGCGCGCGCCTCGGCGCCGGCCGTGCCGGCCGTGCGCCAGGCATCGAGGATGTCGGCTGGAACCTCGAAGGGGGGTGACTCCCAGTTGAAGAACTTGCGCGCGCCGGCGATCTCGTCGGCGCCGAGGGGCGAGCCGTGCGCCTTGTTGGTGCCGGCCTTGGTCGGGGCGCCGAAGCCGATGGTCGTCTTGCAGGCGATCATCGTCGGCTTGTCGGAATGGCGGGCGGCTTCGATCGCATAGGCGATGGCTTCCGGATCCGTGCCGTCGATGTGGCTGGCGTTCCAACCGGAAGCCTGGAAGCGCGCGACCTGGTCGGTATTGTCAGCCAGCGACACCGGGCCGTCGATCGAGATGTTGTTGTTGTCCCAGAACACGATCAGCTTGTTGAGCTTGAGGTGCCCGGCAAGCGCGATCGCCTCCTGGGAGACACCTTCCATCAGGCAGCCGTCGCCGGCCAGCACATAGGTGTAGTGGCTGACGAGGTCGTTGCCGAAGGCGGCGTTCATGATGCGCTCGCCGAGCGCGAACCCGACAGAATTGGCAAGGCCCTGGCCGAGCGGGCCGGTGGTCGTTTCGATGCCGGCGGCGTGGCCATATTCGGGATGGCCGGCGGTTTTCGAGCCCAACTGGCGGAAGTGCTTGATCTGGTCGATCGTCATGTCTTCGTAGCCGGTCAGGTAGAGCAGCGAGTAGAGCAGCATCGAGCCATGGCCGGCCGACAGGATGAAGCGGTCGCGGTCGGCCCAATGCGGCGCCTTGGCGTCGAATTTCAGGAAACGGGTGAACAGCACCGTGGCAATGTCGGCGCAGCCCATGGGCAGGCCGGGATGGCCGGAGTTCGCCTTCTCGACCGCGTCCATGGAGAGAAAGCGGATCGCATTGGCCATCCGGTCATGTTGTTCACGCGACGTCATGGTTCCTCCGGGGTGGGGTTTGGGGCCTTGGGAGAGCCCTTGAAAAGCGTGCGCGACACATAGCAGGCGCGCACTTTTAGTCAACAAACCGGTGCGCATTTGCCGGCCTTGTGATGCCGCGGGCAGGCCTATATTAGCGTTAGCAGGGGACAGTCGCGAGAGCTTTGTTGACGTCGCCTTCACCCGGTGCCTAATGTTTCAGAGATAACGCGTTCTGAACGCGAGCGATTCGGTGATGGGCAGGGCACAGGACGAGGCCATGACCGGGGAAACGACACTCAAGGAAGTCATCGCAAGGCTGGGCAAGGCCATGGAAGGCCTGGAAAACGCCGTCGCGGCCAAGCTCGAGCATGAGCGCGATTATTCGGAAGCCGAGGCCGAGGTGCAGCGGATGAATGCCGACCGCTCGCGGCTGGCGCAGGAGCTCGACAGTTCCGAGGCGCGCGCCGAGCGGCTGGAGGATGCCAACAAGGAAGTGTCGCGACGACTGGTGACCGCCATGGAAACCATCCGCGCTGTGTTGGATAGGTAGGCTGATGGCACAGGTCACGGTTTCCATCGACGGCAAGCAGTATCGGATGGCCTGCGACGAAGGCCAGGAAGAGCATCTGATCGATCTCGCCGAGCGTTTCGACCGCTACGTCTCGCATCTGAAGGATTCATTCGGCGAGATCGGCGACCAGCGGCTGACGGTCATGGCCGGCATCATGGTCATGGATGAACTCTCGGAGCTGCAGAAGCGCGTCAAGGGCATGGAAAGCGAAGTGCTGACCTTGCGCAAGACCCGCGACGAGGCGCTGACCAAGGCCGACAAGAGCGACAGCGTGCTGACCAACGCGCTTGGCGCGCTGGCGCAGCGCATGGAAGATCTTGCGGCGACGCTGGCCGTCAACAAGGCATAAGCGGTCTCCTCGGAAATTCCTGCCGAACTTGGCGGCAAGAAGAGAAATTTTTTCGCGAGCGCGACGGGCGCCTGTGGCTTTAGGCATTTGTGGGTTGCCGCCGAGGTGTTAAAAAGATTTGAGCGCTCGCCAGCCGTTGCCGGCAATATTTCAAGGGTAGGGAAACAACATGAGCCTTCGCATCAACGATATCGCCCCGGATTTCACCGCCGAGACCACGCAAGGACCGATCAGCTTTCACCAGTGGATCGGTGACGGCTGGGCGGTGCTGTTCAGCCACCCGAAGAATTTCACTCCCGTCTGCACGACCGAGTTGGGCACGATGGCGGGGCTCGAGGGCGAGTTCAAGAAGCGCAATGTCAAGATCATCGGCATTTCGGTCGATCCGGTCGAAAGCCACGGCAAATGGCAGGACGATATCAAAACGGCGACCGGCCATTCGGTGAACTATCCGCTGATCGGCGACAAGGATCTCAAGGTCGCCAAGCTTTACGACATGCTGCCTGCTGGTGCCGGCGAGACCTCGGAAGGCCGCACGCCCGCCGACAATGCCACCGTGCGTTCGGTCTATGTCATCGGGCCCGACAAGAAGATCAAGCTGGTGCTGACCTATCCGATGACCACGGGCCGCAACTTTGACGAGATCCTGCGCGCGGTCGATTCCATGCAGCTGACCGCCAAGCACCAGGTGGCGACGCCGGCGAACTGGAAACAGGGCGAGGACGTCATCATCACCGCGGCCGTTTCCAACGAGGACGCCATCAAGCGCTTCGGCGCCTACGAGACCATCCTGCCCTATCTCAGGAAGACCAAGCAGCCTTCCGCGTAGACCATCTCTTTGTTTTTGCGCAGTTCCCTGGGCGAAGCGCTATGCGCTTTTCCCGGGAAACCGCTTGGAATTGCTCCAGTTGCCTGGCCGGCATTTTTCGACTTCCGTCGCTTTTCTGGCAAGGCGTGCTTGACGGCAGGGCCCCGCTAGACAAGCATGCTCTTATGTTGCTCTGGCAGAGAAAATCATTCCTGTCTGGCTAACGGAGGGGACGTCGGATTGGACATAGGTTCGGCAAAGCCTAAGGTCACCGGTTTCCACGACAAGCCGACCGGCGCCATCCAGTATGTCGTCGCCGACCGGGTGACGAAGCGGTGTGCCATAATCGATCCGGTCCTCGACTTCGACGAGAAGTCCGGCGCAGTTTCGACAGCCAATGCCGATGCGCTGCTGGATTTCGTCAGGGCGGAGGGACTGAGCGTCGAATGGATTCTCGACACCCATCCGCATGCCGATCATTTCTCGGCCGCGCAGTACCTGAAGCAAAGGACCGCGGCGCCGACGGCGATCGGCGAGAGGATCGTCGAGGTCCAGAAATTGTGGAAGGCGATCTATAACTGGCCGGATTTCCCCGCCGACGGCTCGCAGTGGGACCGGCTGTTCGGCGACGGCGAGGTTTTTCGGGTGGGAACGCTTCCAGCAAGGGTGCTTTTCTCGCCCGGGCACACGCTGGCGTCGATCACCTATGTGATCGGGGATGCAGCCTTTGTTCACGACACGCTGTTCATGCCCGACAGCGGCACGGCAAGGACGGATTTTCCCGGCGGCAGCGCCGCGCGCCTGTGGCACTCGATCCAGGGCATTCTGGCCCTGCCGGAGGACACGCGCGTCTTTGTCGGCCATGATTATCAGCCCGGCGGGCGCCAGGCGTTATGGGAGAGCACGGTTGCCGCGCAGAAAGCCGAGAACATACATCTTGCCGCCGCGCGCGGCGAGGCCGAATTCGTTGCCCTGCGCGAGGCGCGCGACCGGACATTGCCGATGCCGAGGCTGATCCTGCATGCGCTGCAGGTCAACATGAATGGCGGACGCCTGCCGGAACCGGAAGCCAATGGCCGACGGTATCTGAAATTTCCGCTGGATGGGCTTTGAAGCAATCACGGCACCCGCTGCGGTATACGAAAAAGGCGGCGCCAGTCTCCTGACGCCGCCTTTTTATCTTGTTGCCGATGCCGGCTTTAAGCCGCCGGCTGCGCCTCGATGGTACGCAGCGCCTGGGTCTGGCGCTTGGCGGCGGCCTTGACCGCATCCTGTACCTTCTCGAAAGCGCGCACTTCGATCTGGCGCACGCGCTCGCGGCTGATGTCGAACTCAGCCGACAGTTCTTCCAAGGTCAGCGGCTCATCAGCGAGGCGGCGCGCCTCGAAGATGCGCCGTTCGCGTTCGTTGAGCACCGCAAGAGCACCCGACAGCATGCCGCGCCGGTTTTCCAGCTCGTCCTGCTCGATCAGCATCTCTTCCTGGCTTTCGTGGTCGTCGACCAGCCAGTCCTGCCATTCGCCGGACTCGCCTTCCGTCGCCCGGATCGGCGCGTTGAGTGAGGCGTCGCCCGACAGGCGGCGGTTCATCGACACGACTTCCGCTTCCGAGACGTTCAGCCGCGTGGCGATTTCGGCGATCTGGTCGGGCTTGAGGTCGCCGTCGTCAAGCGCCTGGATCTTGCCCTTCACCTTGCGCAGGTTGAAGAACAGACGCTTCTGGTTGGCGGTCGTGCCCATCTTGACCAGGCTCCACGAGCGCAGGATGTATTCCTGGATCGAGGCCTTGATCCACCACATGGCGTAGGTCGCGAGGCGGAAGCCACGCTCTGGCTCGAATTTCTTGACGGCCTGCATCAGGCCGACATTGCCTTCCGAGATCACTTCGCCAATCGGCAGGCCGTAGCCGCGATAGCCCATGGCGATCTTGGCGACGAGCCGCAAATGGCTGGTGACGAGCTTGTGCGCTGCGGAAGTGTCCTCATGCTCGGCATAACGCTTGGCGAGCATGTACTCTTCCTGCGGCTGAAGCATCGGAAAGCGGCGGATCTCTTCCAGGTAGCGGCTGAGGCCGCCTTCGCCGGAAACGATACTGGGTAGTGACTGGGCCATGATAGCGCCCCCTCTCTATTGGAGTGATGCCCCCGAAACGCGGCGGGCATGTGACGCGAGCACCAAAGGCTCGCTCGCGACATCAGATATATACAGGAACAAAACCAGAAAAGACAGGCATTTGTTCAACACGAAACAGTGTGTCACGCTGAAGTGAACAACGCCAGTCAGGTTTTTTGATGGTTGATTTGAAGCTTGCCGGGCGGCGGATTCAAAGACTGCGAAAGCCGCCGACGAGTTCCTCCATGTCCCTCGGTATCGGTGCCTCGAACCTCATCGATAGATGGGTAGTCGGATGGCGAAATTCAAGGAGCCAGGCGTGCAAAGCTTGCCGGGAGAAGGCCTTGACCTGGCTTCTCAGCGGTTCGGGCAACCGGTTGGCCTTGGTGCGAAAGGCTTGGCCGTAATCGGGATCACCGAGCACCGGATGACCGATATGGGCCATGTGGACGCGGATCTGATGGGTGCGGCCGGTCTCCAGCCGGCATTCAACCAGACTTGCGGTTGCGAATTCCTTTTGGTTTTCGCCGAAGCGCTCCTGCACCGCAAAATGGGTGACGGCGTGGCGGGCATCGTCGCGTCCTTCGGGTACTACGGCGCGACGTACACGGTCGGCGGCGCGGCCGAGTGGGGCATCCACCGTTCCGGCCGGCCGCTGCGGTATGCCCCAGACCAGCGCCAGGTAGGCGCGCTCGAGATCGCCTGTCAGGCCGTGATCGGCAAAGGCCTCCGAAAGCGCCTTGTGGGCGCGGTCGGTCTTGGCCACGACCATGACGCCGCTGGTTTGCTTGTCGAGGCGATGAACGATGCCCGGCCGGCGCACGCCGCCGATGCCGGACAGGCTGTCGCCGCAATGATGGATCAGCGCATTGACCAGCGTGCCGGTCCAATTGCCGGCGCCGGGATGGACGACAAGCCCGGCGGGTTTGTTGATGACGATCAGTTCGTCATCTTCATAGAGGATATCGAGGGCGATGTTTTCCCCCTGTGGCTCCGCCGGTTCCGGCTCCGGCATGGCGACCGAGACAGTTTCGCCCGGCGACATCTTGCACTTGGTCTCGACAACGGCCTTGCCGTCGACCAAGACCGCGCCCTGCCTGATCAGCATCTGCACGCGGCTGCGCGACATTTCCGGGCCGAGCCTGCCTGCCAGCCACTGATCGATGCGCTGGCCGGCATCGTCGGCGCCGGCCACGAGCACGATCGGTTCTGCCTGCATGAATTGGTCCTCTATCAATCCGGGGGCCTCTTCGTTATGAGCGCTCATCGAGAATCGTTCCGGAATGTTTGCCATGGCCCGCCCCGCCGCCGACGAAGACGCCGTTGTTGAAGGCGGGGAAAAGCCGCTCAACCCCGAGATCGAAAAGGTGCGCGGCAGGCTCATCCGCTTCATGGCCATCAATCTCGGCCTGCTCTTGCTGGCCCTTATGGTGGTGATCGCGGCGATTGTCTACAAATCACGCAAGGCAGCGCCGGTGAGCCCGCCGCTGGCCGGCGACATCCAGGTGCCCGCCGGCGAACCGCTCAGCGGAGACATCGTGCTGCCGGTCGGCGCCAGGGTGGTCAGCCAGTCGCTATCCGGCAATCGCGTCTCGATCGAGGCCGAACTTGTCGATGGCAGCCGCACGATCTTCGTCTACGATATGGGCGAGCGGCGCATAATCGGCCGCTTCGCAATCCGCAACAAATGAAGCCCGGCGCGCAATGACCGGCTTTGCCGAAAACCGTCATATCGCCACCGTTGCGCTGGTCGTCGACAGCTATGACGAAGCAATCGACTGGTATGTCGAGCGAATGGGCTTTGTGCTCCTGGAGAATGTGGACCTTGGCGGCGGCAAGCGCTGGGTGACGGTCGCGCCGGCCAGCGGGCGCGGCGCGCGGCTGCTTCTGGCCGAGGCCTCCGACGAGGCACAAAGGAAGAGCATCGGCAACCAGACCGGCGGGCGGGTTTTTCTCTTCCTGGAAACCGACAACTTTGCCCGCGATCATGCGGCGATGGTGGCGAAGGGCGTCGAATTTCGCGAGCCACCGCGCTTGGAGCCCTACGGCACGGTGGCGGTTTTCGCCGATCTCCACGGCAATCTATGGGACCTGATCGAGCCAAAACGCTAGCAGCAGCCAGCTTTTTCTTGATCCCGGGAAAGCCGGCGGACCCCAGTTGCTTTTTCTCCGCCGCCAGCCTATATCGCCGGTTCTTGAACGCGCCCATCGTCTAGCGGTCAGGACACCGCCCTCTCACGGCGGGAACAGGGGTTCGATTCCCCTTGGGCGTACCAAGAAGGCGACGGCTCAGCCGTTGATGATCCCTCCAGCATCAAACAATGTTCAAGGCCTCCGCGGAAGCTTCGTCATATGCGCGCATATGACCGCATGGAGCGCTGGCAAAAGCCGGGCTCGGAGCTATGGCATGGCGGCTTCGATTAACGTTTCGTTTACCTATAATCTGTCTATTGGAGACAATTCACCCGCGACCACGGATGTACTGGCGCTGCGGTGAAAACAAAGGTCGGCCCACTGCCGGCCTTTTGTTTTTTGGCCGGCCGCTGCGGGCAGGGCTGCCTCCAATGCTTTCGGCAAGAGCTTTCGCCAAAGCATATTGCCCTTGCCATCTCCAGCCCTACCATCAATCCTGACGATCGCACGCGGGCGGCCGGAAGGGTCGACGGTGGAGGAATTGCAATGAAAAGAACCGCTGGAATGCTCCTGATTAGCGGCGCATTGGCGATTGGCGCCACCTGCCCGTCGGCTGCCGCCCAGCTCAACACGATGGACGAAGTCGGCACGGCGATCCAGGCATGCTGGACGCCGCCGGCGGATGCTGGAAATTCCATCGTCACTCTGAGCTTCAGCTTCAAGCGCGACGGCACGCTGCTTGGTCCGCCACGGCCGACCGCCGCCAAGGTGGCCGGCGACGACAAGGCGCGAAAGTCGTTCATCGACGCCGCAATGACCGCGGTGAAGAATTGCACGCCGCTCAGCCTTTCGCCGCAACTGGCGCAAGGGATTGCCGGCAACGTGTTCACCTTGCAATTCGTATCTCCCAAGATCGGCCAATAGCTGTTTTCCGCAACTCTCCGCGCAGGGCGCGCCGCGGCTTAATGCGCTAGAGCCGTTCGGCGTTCGGATCGCCGATCCCGCTTCAATTTTTTACGCAATCCTGACGGAAAACGTCTGCCAGCCAGCCGCTCAGGTAGCGACTACCACCAAACCATCTCGCCCAGCACCGCCTTCACCGGTCAGTGGCTGGTACGCCGCGCCTCGGCGTGCCGCGCCAGGTCGGGTGTCTCGAAGACGTAGTCGTTCCAAGCCGATTCCGGGATTTGCCCGGCCAGATAGCATTCCAGCAGCAGGTTTTGCTCGGCGCTCAGGGGCCTCGGATCAAGTCCCAGGGAATGAAAAAGATTTCTTGTCAGTTCCGATACCGTGACCTGGATCGACATCTGCGTTCTCCTTCGCGCTTCAACGCGAAAGGACGGGCAAAGGTTTCAGGGCCCGTTTCCGGTAACGCCGGAGTGATTCGGCAGGCCTGCCAGCCGTCGGTCCGGCTGCATTGTTTTGCAGTTCGTCTCAACCTTGAAATAAAAATGCAATATTGAATTCACAGAGGTTCTTCTATTAAACTAAAGACAAGTCTCTCAATGCATGGAGACTAGAAAGATTAGATAAAACTCATTTAGCGAAAGCTTACCGAAGTCGAAAGAGTTGTCATTCCAGGTTCTCAGCAACAAGGACCGCGTCCTTCCGATGATCCGTTTCTGGTCCCCCATGATGATCGCGTTCGTCACCCTGACCGTGCTCGCGCTCGGCATGTCCAGTTCTTATGCCGACAGTTGCAGTGCAATAAGAAATCAGTTGTCTTCGGCCGGCCGTGGCGGCGGCACGAGCCCCGAGCTTGCCCAGTTGCACCGCCAGCTTGCCGCGATCCAAGGCATCGAGAGGCAGCGCAAGTGTACGGCGAAAAATTCCCTCGGTGGTTTCTTCAACGCATGCGCCGATCTTGCCAGGAACAGGAGCGAGGTGCAGCGCCAGATCGCTGCGGCCTCCAATTCAGGCCGGGACATGTCGGGGCTGCGGGCACGCTTTGTCGCGCTTGGCTGCGCGCCAGCGGCAAAGCGCGCGGCGGCGAAGACCCAATCGGTGTCTGCGGCGGCGCCAGCGGCGAGGGCAACGGGCGCCGGCAACGCGATGCTGTTCTGCGTGCGCCTTTCGGATGGATATTTCTTCCCAGCACCCAAGTCGCAGTTCGCCGGCAGCGACGATGTGAAGGATATGGCCGATCAATGCCGCTACATCTGCGACGAGCCGGGCGTCGACCTCTATACGCTCAGCGACGTCAGCCTCGAAACCGAAAAGATGGTCTCTCTCGACACGCGCAAGCCCTACACCGATCTGCCGACCGCATTCCGCTACCGCGACGACGTCAATTTCAAGGCATGTGACCTAAAACGCTACTACAGCAGGGTCGCCGAATTGAGGGCCCGAACGGTAACGCCCACAAACATGACCAATGCCATCATCCCCTTGCCGTCGGCCAAGCCGGACCTCGGCAGCGTCGCGGCAATTCCCGCGGCGGACGCCGAAGCCTCCGGGGCGGCCCAGCATCAGTCGATAGAGGCCGGCAAGCGGCCGGTGAGAATAGTCGGCCCGGCCTTCTTCCCAGCCGAATGATCATCCGCCTCCGGTTGTAGGCGCCGGTTTCTCAGCCAAGGTCAGTTTTGGGTGGCACCCATCAGTCGCAGACCATGCGAACCCTCTTTCCGGGTTCGCTGACATTCCTGCATGCCAGGGGCTTTTCCTCATCGGAGGACGGCGGAGGTGGCCTCGAAACTCTTGAAAGATGACGTCTCGGTGCGGCGCGCGGCGCGGGCCTGCGCTCGGAAAACCGGGTTGGCGGTTGTGGCGGCGCCGGAAAAGCGCCGTTTTCCATTCCGGACGGCCCGTATTCCACATTGGGCGGCGGCCGGTCCCAGAAACGCCGGGCATCGAGCGGGCGCGGAATGACGACGGTGCCGTCATAGCTGCGCGAACAGCCGCTGCCGAAAAGCAGCGCCGCGCTCAGCAAGCAAGGCACAATCCGTCCAAACATCAGCAACACCCCTGTATTGGCTTATAGCGCGGCTTCGATCCGGCCGACAACCGGGCGCAATGGCGCAGGCCAGGGCCCGTCCGGTGCGCAACGGCTTGTTAAGGTTAGCGGATCGTTAATGCTTCTCGGGCACATTCCGCCGACGAACCGCGGAGGGAGGGTTCGGCCTTGGATTCGGGGTGGGGACGGCATGGCTGAAGCGAACGAGACAGCCGGCGTGCGCGGCGAGCGCGGGTCGGGCGAAATGACAGTGAACGACGCGGCCTCGTTCACCGCAGGCATGGATTTGGCCATGCTACGCCAGCTGGTCGAGACGGGCTCGGACTGGATCTGGGAGACCGATGCCGAGCTGCGCTTTTCCTGGCTTTCGCACAACTACCAGGCGGTCACGGGCATCGACCCGGCCGCCGTGCTCGGCCGCTTCCGTTTCGATTTCCTGAAGCAGGTCCTGAACGGCAACCGCAGCGCGGCAATGCATCTGGAGGATCTGCAGGCGCATCGGCCGTTCCGTGACTTTGTCTACGAACTGAAGGGAGGTCGCGCCGATTGCCGCTGGGTGCTGACCTCAGGCTTTCCACGCTTCGATGACGAGGGGAAATTCGCCGGCTATCGTGGCATTGGACGCAATGTCACGGGATTGGCCGTCGCCTTCGAAGAACTGGAGCAGAAGCAGCAAGGAGAGGCGTCTTCGGGAGGCCTTCCCGACCTTCGCACGATGGTCGATTCGATGCCGATCGGGATCATGGTCCTCGACGCCGACCTGCGCGCCGAAGTGATCAACCAGGCCTTCTACAATTTGTGGAAAATCGATCCCCAGCGCGCCGGGATCGGCTCGGGCTTCCGCGAGTTGATGGAGGCCAGCCGCGCCGCCGATTCCTACGGCGCCGACGACGTTGCCTGGCAGCGTCATACCGCCGAGCGCGAGGCCGAGATCAGGGCCGGCGTCGCCGGCTCGAGACAATTGCCGCGCAATGACGGGCGTACCCTGGTTGCGTCGCTGGCCCCGCTGGCCGGCGGCAAGCGGCTCATCTCCTATGTCGATGTCACCGACATGAAGGATCGCGAGGCCGAGCTGGCCGACGCGCTGGAAAAGGCGCGACTGGCGGAAGCGGTGATCAACGGCGTCAAGGATCCGATCTTCGTCAAGGATGACGATCTGCGCTTCGTCTTCGTCAACGAGGCGTTTGCGGGCCTGTTCGGCCAGACGCCGCAAACCATGCTTGGCAAGCCCGGCGGCAATTTTCTCGCGCCGGCCGAGGTTGCGCTGTTCGAGAAAAGCGAGCGCGAGGTGCTGGCGACCGGGCGGCCTTACGAGGTGGAGGAAAGCTTCGAGGTCGACGGCGTCAACCGCTCGCGCGTCGTCAGGAAGAACCGCGTTAGAATGGTAAGCGGCCGCAACTACGTGGCCGGCTTCCTCTTCGACGTCTCGGACATGAAGGGCCGTGAGACCGAGGCGCAGGACGCCCGCAAACACCTGGCCAGCGTGCTGGAATCGCTGCCGGCCGCCGTGATCATCTACGACCGCGAGGACAATTTCGTTTTCGCCAACCGCAAGATGCAGGACACGCTGCCGGCGTTGAAGCCGGCGTGGCAGCCCGGCCGCACCTTCCGCGACGCGCTGGCACTCGGTCATTCGGCCGGCTATTTCCGCTCGAGCGGCGATCCGCAGGTCGATGCGCTCTATGATGGCGATCTCGATCCCTGGCTGGACAGCATCCTCGCCCGCTACCACCTGCCATACTCATCCTTCGAACGTCTCAATCCCGACGGTCGCTGGTACCAGGTCTACGACATGCGCACCGACGACGGCACGTTCATCGGTGTGCGTGTCGATATCTCCGAGATCAAGAGCCGCGAAAAGGCGCTGCACGATTCGATGCGGCAGATCGACCTGTTCCGGCACGTGCTGGACGAACTGCCCGTGGCCGCCTTCATCAAGGCGCAGGACCTCAGCATCGAGTTCGTCAACAAGGCCTGGTGCGCGATCACCGGGCTCGCCAAGGAAGACGTCATCGGCCGCACCGATCGGCAGCTGTTCGGCGACGAGGATGGAGAGAGCTACAGCCTGGACGACACCGAGGTCGCCCTCACGGGCAGCGTCAGGGAGGTCGAGGAGCCCGTCACCCATCGCGACGGCACGGTGCGGCAGTTGATGACGCGCAAGAGCCGGCTGGTGGCGCTGGACGGATCGGTGCATCTGGTCGGCTCCAGCACCGACATCACCGAGGTCAAGGCGCGCGAGCGGGCGCTGGAAGAAAGCATGCGCGAGAACGAGGTATTCCGCAGCCTGATCGACAACGTGCCGGTGTCGATCTATGCCAAACGCTCCGATCTCAGGCAATTCTACGTCAACAAGGGGTGGTGCGATCTCACCGGCTTCAGCAAGCAGGACGCGATCGGCAAGACCGATATCGAAATTTTCGGGCCCGACGGCGAAGCCTTCGTCAATGGCGACCTCGCGGTGCTGCGCAGCGGCGAAACCCAGGAGGTCGAGGAGACGGTGATGCTCCCGGACGGCAGCGTGCGCCACCAGTTCGCCCGCAAGGGCGCGATGATCGCGTCCGACGGGTCGCTCTACCTGATCGGGTCGACCACCGACATCACCGAATTGAAGCTGCGCGAGGCGGAACTGCGCGAGGCGCGCCAGCGCGCCATACTTGCCGACCGCGCCAAGTCGGAATTCCTCGCCAATATGAGCCATGAGATTCGCACCCCGATGAACGGCGTGCTGGGCATGGCCGAACTCCTGGCCAAATCCGATCTCGATCCGAAGCAGAAGACCTTCACCGACATCATCGTCAAATCGGGCAACGCGCTGCTCACCATCATCAACGATATCCTGGATTTCTCCAAGATCGATGCCGGCCAGCTGGTGCTCGATCCCGCCCCCTTCAATCTCGCCGAGGCGATCGAGGACGTGGCGACGCTGGTGTCGACGCGGGCCAAGGAAAAGGACCTCGAGCTCATCGTGCGCATCGAGCCTGGGCTCGAAAGCCTGTTCATCGGCGATGTCGGCCGCATCCGGCAGATCGTCACCAACCTGCTCGGCAATGCGGTGAAGTTCACCGAAGAAGGCCATGTGCTCGTCGACGTCACCGGCGAAAGTGTGCCGGACGGAACCAGGCTGACGATCTCGGTCACCGACACCGGGATCGGCATCCCTGAGGAAAAGCTGAAACAGGTGTTCGAGAAATTCAGCCAGGTCGACACCTCCTCGACGAGGCGGCATGAGGGCACTGGGCTCGGGCTCGCGATCACCTCGCGGCTGGTCGAATTGATGGGCGGCGACATCGGCGTGGAAAGCGCCGAAGGCAAGGGGTCGACCTTCTGGTTCACGGTCACGCTGCCCAGGGCCGGACAACAGAACGCGCAGCGCATCATGCCGGTGGACGTGACCGGCGCGCGGGTGCTGATCGTCGACGACAATGCCGTCAACCGCGCCATCCTGACCGAGCAGATGACGTCATGGACCTTCGATTCCTGCGCGGCCGAGAGCGGCGCCGAGGGACTGAAAGTGCTGATCGCGGCCGCCGCCTACGGCGTGCCGGTCGATTGCGTCGTGCTCGATTATCAGATGCCCGAGATGAGCGGCGCCGAGATGGCAGGTGTCGTGCGCAACACCGCCGGGCTTGCCGACACGCCGATCATCATGCTGACCTCCGTCGACCAGTCGCTGGCCAACACCAGTTACCGCGATCTCGGCATTGATGCCCAGCTAATCAAGCCCGCACGCTCCTCGGTGCTCCTGGAAACGCTGGTCGCCACCATCCAGCGGCATCGCCACGCCACGCATGTCGCCCGGCCGCTTGCTGTCGAGGGAGAAGGGGGGAAAGGTCCGCAACCATCGCCAGCGGCTGCGTCGGGGCAACGCGCGTTGCTGCAGCCGCCGCCGGTCAGGCCCCGGCTTGCCGCGACTGGCGGCGAGCAGCGGCTGGACATCCTCGTGGCCGAGGACAATGAGGTCAACCAGATGGTCTTCACCCAGATCCTCGGCGAGACCGGCTACGGTTTCGAGATCGTCGGCAATGGCCGCAAGGCGCTGGACGCATTCGGCAGGCTCAATCCCTGCATGATCCTGATGGACGTCTCGATGCCGGAGATGAACGGGCTCGAGGCAACCGCCGCCATCCGCCGGCTGGAAGAGGAAACCGGCACGCATGTGCCGATCGTCGGGGTCACCGCGCATGCGCTCAAGGGCGATCGCGAACGCTGCCTGGACGCCGGCATGGATGATTATCTGCCCAAGCCGATCAGCCCCAGGGCCCTGCTCGAAAAGGTCGAGCGCTGGGTCGGCGCTGGTCGCCAGGCCCGGCGCAACGCGGGATAGACTTTGCGCCTTCGGCCGGATTGCGGCGAGAATCACCCGGGGCCGGCTGCAGCCCTTCGAGCAAGACTATGGTGCGATCGCACCATATCAAAGCCGGCGTCCAGCCGGGACAATGACGGCATCGAATTTCCGCTCTCTTCTAGTTACGGGCGGGAGCAGCGACCGCCAGTATGAAGCAGCGTCAATCTACCCCAACGGACCTGTTTTTGGCGATGGCCCGGCCAAGACATCCTCTGGCCTCGAGCGACGCGCTCCCGTCCGGCTTTTCTTCGATCAGCGATCCATGCCGAATCCGATGGCTGTTTGGGTGGCCGGATAGCGCAAGTCCCTGATTCCCGAAGGCAAACCGGCGCCATGCCGCAGCCGCTAATCGCCATCGCCTTTCCAGGCGCCGGCGACGCGTTACCGGGCTGACACGAAACTGTCATGCGACTGTTATAATCGAACGCTATTGGCCTCAGCGGGCGCTGGCAAGGAATGGCGCCGAGAGACCATCTTCCGAACAGGAGCAGGCCATATGAGACATTTGATCCGCTCGGCGGCCGTTGCGATCGCAATGGCTGCGGCGTCCACCCTCACCCTTTCCGCGGCAATGGCAGCTGACATCTCCGGTGCCGGCGCCACCTTCCCTTACCCGATCTATGCGAAGTGGGCCGATGCCTACAAGAAGGAGACCGGCATCGGTCTCAACTACCAGTCGATCGGCTCGGGCGGCGGCATCAAGCAGATCAAAGCCAAGACCGTCACCTTCGGCGCTTCCGATGCGCCGCTGAAGGGCGAGGATCTCGAATCCACCGGACTTGCACAGTTCCCGATGGTGATGGGCGGCATCGTTCCGGTCGTCAATCTCGAAGGCATCAAGCCGGGCGAACTGGTGCTCGACGGCCCGACGCTGGCCGATATCTTCGTCGGCAAGATCACCAACTGGAATGACGCGGCGATCGCCAAGCTCAATCCCGACGTCAAGCTTCCCGACCAGGCGATCGCCGTCGTGCATCGCTCCGACGGTTCGGGCACCACGTTCAACTTCAGCTACTACCTGGCCGACGTCAGCGCCGACTGGAAGTCGAAGGTCGGCGTCAACACCGCGCTCGAATGGCCGGTTGGCATCGGCGCCAAGGGCAATGAAGGCGTCGCCAACAACGTCTCGCAGACCGGTGGCTCGATCGGCTATGTCGAATACGCCTACGCCAAGCAGAACAAGTTGACCTATGCCGACATGATCAACAAGGACGGCAAGAAGGTCGAGCCGACGGCGGCGGCGTTCTCGGCGGCGGCGGCCAATGCCGACTGGAGCTCGCAGCCTGGTTATGGCGTCATCCTGGCCAACCAGCCGGGCGCCGAATCCTGGCCGATGACGTCGGCGACCTGGATCCTGGTCTACAAGAAGCCCGGCGACGTGGCGGCGACCGGTGAAGCGCTCAAGTTCTTCGCCTGGTCCTACGCGAAGGGCGACGACATGGCCGGGGCGCTGGACTACGTTCCGATCCCCGACGCGGTCGTCAAGAGCGTCGAGGACATGTGGGCCAAGGACATCGTCGGCGAAGACGGCAAGCCGCTCTATTCCGCCATGTAATCCCTGCTGAACGAGGAGGGCGCTTCACGGCGCCCTCCCTGTCTTCCTTGAAACGCGAGGGCCAGATGACCGCCGTCTCCGAAGCCATGCCATCGTCGGCCGCCATGCGGGCCAGGGAAGCGACGGTCCGACGCTTCGCGCTCACCGATACGATTTTCCGAACGGCGACACGCTTTTCCGCCATCCTCGTCCTGCTCATCCTCGGCGGCGTGGCGATTTCGCTGTTTGCCGGCTCGTGGGAAGCGCTGTCGAAATTCGGGTTCTCCTTCCTGACGACCGAATCGTGGAACCCGGTTACCGAGAATTTCGGGGCGCTGGCCCCGATCTACGGAACCATCGTCACCGCCGCCATCGCTATCCTGATCGCCGTTCCCATCGGCATCGGCATCGCCATCTTCCTTACCGAACTCTGCCCGCGGCCACTCCGGCGCCCCATCGGCATCGCCGTCGAGCTGCTTGCCGGCATACCCTCAATCATCTACGGCATCTGGGGCCTGTTCGTGTTCGCGCCGTTCCTGCAGACGACGGTGCAGCCCTTCATCATCAAGCTTTTCCACGACGTGCCGGGACTCTCCAGCCTGTTTGCCGGCCCGCCCTACGGCATCGGCCTTCTGACCTCGGCGATGATCCTTGCCATCATGGTCCTGCCCTTCATCACCTCGATCACCAAGGATGTCTTCGACACGGTGCCGGCGGTGCTGAAGGAATCGGCCTACGGCATCGGCTGCACGACCTGGGAGGTCACGCGCCGCGTCGTCATCCCCTATACCCGCGTCGGCATCATGGGCGGCGTCATGCTCGGCCTCGGCCGCGCGCTCGGCGAAACCATGGCGGTAACCTTCGTCATCGGCAACGCCCACCGCATCAGCGGCTCGCTGTTCGCGCCCGGCACGACGATCTCGGCGACCATCGCCAACGAGTTCACCGAAGCCGACGGCGATCTCTATACGTCTTCGCTGGTGGCGCTCGGCCTGATCCTGTTCGTCATCACTTTCCTGATCCTTGCCCTTGCGCGCTACATGCTGCTGCGCATGGACAGCCGCACGGGAGCCTGACCGATGTCGACGGCCACATCGCTTCACAATCGACGCAAGCGCAGGAATGCCGTGATGATGACGCTATGCGTCACGGCGGCGGGCATCGGCCTGGCCTGGCTGGCGCTCATCCTCGGCGCACTGCTCTATAAGGGCCTGTCGGGTGTTTCGCTCTCTGTGTTCACCGAAATGACACCGCCGCCCGGCGATGCCGGCGGCCTGCTCAATGCCATCTACGGCAGTATCATGATGACAGTCATCGCCGTCATCGTCGGCACGCCGATCGGTGTCCTCGCTGGGACCTACATGGCCGAATATGGCCGCTTCTCGCGCCTCACCACCGTCGTGCGCTTCATCAACGACATCCTGCTGTCGGCACCCTCGATCATCGTCGGCCTGTTCGTCTACGAGCTGCTGGTGCGGCCGATGGGACATTTCTCGGCGATCGCCGGTGCCGTCGCACTGGCCATCCTGGTCATCCCGGTCGTCGTTCGCACCACCGAGGACATGCTCAACCTGGTGCCGAACGCCTTGCGCGAGGCCGGCGCCGCGATCGGCGCGCCGCGCTGGGTGGTCATCCGCTCGGTCGCCTACCGTGCGGCGCTGTCGGGCATCGTCACAGGCATATTGCTGGCCATCGCCCGCATTTCCGGCGAGACGGCGCCGCTGCTCTTCACGGCGCTCAACAACCAGTTCTGGTCGAGTAATCTCAATGCGCCGATGGCCAGCCTGCCCGTCACCATCTTCCAGTTCGCTCTCAGCCCCTACGAGGAATGGCAGCAGCTGGCGTGGACCGGCGCACTCATAATCACCCTTACGGTTCTCGGGCTGAGCATCTTCGCCCGCAGCCTTACCGGACGCAGAGAGGACAGATGAAACCGATGTTGTCCACCGAGTTGAATACGCCCGAAGTCGCGGTCGAGAAAGCCAAGATCGAGGTCAAGGGCCTCAATTTCTACTATGGCCAGTCGAAGGCGCTGAAGGATATCAGCCTGTCGCTGCCCGAGCGCAGCGTCACCGCCTTCATCGGGCCTTCGGGCTGCGGGAAGTCGACGCTGCTGCGCGTCTTCAACCGCATCTACGAGCTTTACCCGAGGCAGAGCGCCGAGGGCCAGGTGCTGCTCGACGGCCAGAATATCCTCGACCGTTCGCAGGATCTCAACCTGCTCAGGACCAAGATCGGCATGGTGTTCCAGAAGCCGACGCCGTTCCCGATGTCGATCTACGAGAACATCGCCTTCGGCGTCAGGCTCTATGAGAAGCTCAGCAAGGCGGAGATGGACGGCCGTGTCGAGCAGGCGCTGAAGCGCGCGGCACTGTGGAGCGAGGTCAAGGACAAGCTCAACGCCAGCGGCCTCAGCCTTTCGGGCGGCCAGCAGCAGCGCCTCTGCATCGCCCGCACGGTGGCGGTGAAGCCGGAGGTCATCCTGCTCGACGAGCCTGCCTCGGCGCTCGATCCGCTGTCGACCGCCAAGATCGAGGAGCTGATCGACGAGTTGCAGGCCGATTATACGATCGTCATCGTCACCCACAACATGCAGCAGGCGGCGCGCGTGTCGAAGCAGACCGCCTTCATGTATCTGGGCGAGCTGGTCGAGTTCGACCGCACCGAGAAGATCTTCACGTCGCCCCGCGAGAAGCGCACGCAGGACTATATCACCGGCCGCTTCGGCTGATCCCAGGCATACGAGGACCAAGATCATGGCCGAACACACAGTCGCAGCCTTTGACGAAGATCTCGGACAGATCAGCAGGCTGATCCGCGACATGGGCGATCTCGCCTCATCGATGGTCGGCGGCGCGACCAAGGCGCTCCTGAATTCCGACAACGCGCTCGCCCAGCGCGTCGTCTCCGACGACGCGATCATGGATGCGCGCCAGCGCGAACTCGACGACCGCGCCATCACCCTGATCGCCAAGCGGCAGCCCATGGCGGACGATCTGCGCCATGTCGTCGGCTCGATCCGCATGGCGGGCGATCTCGAACGCATCGGCGATCTCGCCAAGAACATCGCCAAGCGCGTCGGCACCGTCGGCCTTGCCGCCACGCCGCGCGACCTGTCGCACTCCATCGACGCCATGGCGCAGCTTGTGCTGATCCAGGTCCAAGGCGTGATCGAGGAGTATGCGGCGCGCGATGCCGCGGCACTTGCCAAGCTGCGCGCCGACGATGAACGCATCGACGTCAAATACACGTCGGTCTTCCGCGAGCTGCTGACCTACATGATGGAGGATCCGCGCAACATCACCGCCTGCACGCATCTTTTGTTCTGCGCCAAGAATCTCGAGCGCATCGGCGATCACGTGACCAACATTGCCGAAAATGCCTATTATGTGCTGACCGGCACGCAATTGCCCGCCAATCGCCCGAAGCAGGACGAGACGGCGATGTCGGCGCCAGCGGCTTGACGGCAGGGGTGACCAGTCGATGATCGCGCCACGCATCATGGTGGTGGAGGACGAGGAGCCGCTGGGTGTGCTGCTCCGTTACAATCTGGAATCGGAGGGTTATCAGGTAGAGGTGGTGACGCGCGGCGACGAAGCCGAGATCCGCTTGCAGGAGAATGTCCCTGACCTTCTTGTGCTCGACTGGATGGTGCCGGCGGTGTCCGGCATCGAGCTCTGCCGCCGTCTCCGCATGCGGCCCGAGACCGAGCGGCTGCCGATCATCATGCTGACGGCGCGCGGCGAGGAAAGCGACCGGGTGCGCGGTCTCTCCACCGGCGCCGACGACTATCTGGTCAAGCCGTTCTCAACGCCGGAATTCATGGCACGCGTCAAGGCGCTGCTGCGCCGCGCCAAGCCCGAAGTTCTGTCCAGCGTGCTCAAGGTCGGCGACATCGTGCTCGACCGTGAATCGCACCGGGTCTACCGCAAGAAAAGCGAGATCCGGCTCGGGCCGACCGAGTTCCGCCTGCTCGAATTCATGATGCGACATCCCGGCCGCGTGTTCTCGCGCAGCCAACTGCTCGACAATGTCTGGGGCGAAACGATCTATATCGACGAGCGCACCGTGGACGTGCATGTCGGCCGGCTGCGCAAGGCGGTCAACAATGGCCGCATGCCTGACGTGATCCGCACCATTCGGGGCGCGGGGTATGCGATTCGCGAAGACTAGGGATATGTCACGCAACGTTCTCGCCCACGCCTGATTTCGCCTGTGCCCCCGGCGCGAAAATCTCCTGGTCGACGAAGGTCAGCGCGCGCATGGCGCAGCCCTCGCGGATCAGTGGCAGTTCGTTCGGCTCGGTGTCGAAGGAAATCGATTTCGAGTGCTGGCCGCCGGCGGTCTGGGCAATGGCCTCGCGCAGAGCCGGCTCGATCAGGTCGAAGGCGGCGGCGCTGACGCCGACCATGGCGACCGGCGCCGGATCGATCAGCGCGAACAGGCTGCCAAGGCCGTAACCCAGCGCCTCGCCGGCCTTGCGGTAGGCTTCGCGCTCCGGCCCGTCCTTTTCGCGCGCCGAGGCCGCCAGGGTGCGCATGTCGGCGTCGCTGACGTCGACGGGCTCGGTGTCCTCGCCAAGCTGCCTCGCGTTGCGCCAGATGGCATAGTTGCCGGCATAGGCCTCGACGCAGCCGCGCCGCCCGCAGCGGCAGAGCGCCCCGCCGGGGCGATGGATCATGTGGCCGAACTCGCCTCCGGATGAATGGGTGCCGGTGAACAGTTCACCCTTCAGCACCAAGCCCATGCCGATGCCGTGCGACAAAAGGATGGCGATGAAGTCGTCGCGGTAGCGCTGGGGATCGCGCCAGCGCAGCGCCACCGCCATCATGTTGCAATCGTTCTCCATGGTGGCGGGAATGCCGAACTCGGCCTCCAGTATGTCGGCGAAGGCGATGTCGGTCTGCGGCGTGATCGGCGACCACAGCATGGTGCGCGCATCCGTGTCGGTGATGCCCTGGATCGCCAGCGCGATACGGGCGATGCTGCCGACGTCGAGGTCGGGATCCTCGAACCGCCGCCTGACGATGGCCACGCATTCGCCGATCAGCGCCTCGCGCGACAGGGTGAGCGTGTCCAGCCGGCGCTGCTCTTCAGATATCACCTGGCCGGCATAGTCGATGACGGCGACGGAGAGAAAATTCAGCGACAGCACCACGGTCATCACCGCCGCGGCTTCAGGGTTGAGGCTGAGGCCGACCTGCGGCCGGCCGCGTTTCAGCGCACCGGCCTCGCTCGGCTTGCTCTGCGCCAGGATGCCTTCGCCAATCAGGTGGGAGGAGATCGCCGATATGGTGGAATGGCTGAGCCCGGTGGTCGCGGCAATCTCGGTGCGCGAGGGCTGCCCGGCACGGCGCACGGCCGCGATCACCATCGCCCGGTTGCGTCGGCGCAAATCGTCGTGGCGGATTCCGACCGACATGTTTCTCGCATCCTCCCCGTCGCCGCGTTCTCTCCCCAGGATCCCGACGACCGTCAAATACTGGCAGAACCGGCCTTGGCTGTCATTATTTATTCCGGAGCTCGAAAAAAATTCACGAGGACATCAAAATACATCAGAATCGACGTTGACAGCGTTCCGACGATGGACCAGTGTTTTTTCGAGGCTCGAAAAAATAGAGCCTTTGTGCCGGCCTACGGGCCTGTTTGGTCGCGCCATACGCGGCGCAGGGAGGATTAAGATGAAGAGATTCACAGCCGCCATCCTGGCGGGTGTCGCCATGTCGCTGACGCTCGCGTCGGTCGCGCAGGCGAAGGACAAGGTCATCGGCGTTTCCTGGTCGAACTTCCAGGAAGAGCGCTGGAAGACCGACGAGGCCGCCATGAAGAAGGCGATCGAAGCCGCCGGCGACAAGTATATTTCCGCCGACGCCCAGTCCAATCCCGGCAAGCAGCTCACCGACGTCGAGAGCCTGATCTCCCAGGGCGCCAATTCGCTGATCATCCTGGCGCAGGACGCCTCCGCCATCGGCCCGGCGGTGCAGAAGGCGCTCGACGAAGGCATTCCGGTCGTCGGCTATGACCGCCTGATCGAGAACAAGGACGTCTTCTATCTGACCTTCGACAACAAGGAAGTCGGCCGCATGCAGGCCCGCGAAGTGTTCAAGGTGAAGCCGGAAGGCAACTACGTCTTCATCAAGGGCTCGGGTGCCGATCCGAATGCCGATTTCCTGTTCTCGGGCTCCATGGAAGTGCTCAAGGACGCCATCGACAGCGGCAAGATCAAGAATGTCGGCGAAGCCTATACGGATGGCTGGCTGCCGGCCAACGCGCAGAAGAACATGGAGCAGTTCCTGACCGCCAACGACAACAAGGTCGACGCGGTGGTCGCGGCCAATGACGGCACTGCCGGCGGCGTCGTCGCGGCGCTGACGGCTCAAGGCCTGGCCGGTACCGTTCCGGTCTCGGGCCAGGACGGCGACCACGCGGCGCTGAACCGCATCGCGCTCGGCACGCAGACCGTGTCGGTGTGGAAGGACGCGCGTGAACTCGGCAAGAATGCCGCCGAGATCGCCTCGCAGCTGGCCGACGGCAAGAAGATGACCGATATCGCCGGCGTCAAGGACTTCACAACGCCCGGTGGGAACACCGTCAAATCGCTGTTCCTGACCCCGGTTGCGATCACCAAGGACAATCTCAACGTCGTCATCGACGCCGGCTGGATCAAGAAAGACGAGGTCTGTGCCGGCGTCGCGGCGGGCAGCGTAGCGGCCTGCAACTGATCTTCCATTTCATGCGATGAACGCCGCGGCTGCCAAGCCGCGGCGTTTTTTCAAGAAGATTTGTTTTTCCGCCCCGGGCGGGTAACTTCTAGGCTGGCTTCCGGCATCCCGCATCGGACGGGCAGGCCGGTGGGAGAAAATCATGACCGATACGACGTCCAACCCGCAGGCCGACACCGCGCGTGCGTCGGAACTCGGCGCCGTCGCCCGGTTCCTTAAGGCGACCGAGATCGACACGCGCATGCTCGGCATGATCGGCGCGCTGCTGCTGATCTGGATCGGGTTGCATGTCTTGTCCAGCCTGCGTCTCGGCGTCAATCCGCTCGATTTCGACAGCCGTACCTTTCTCACGCCGCGCAATCTGTGGAACCTGTCGGTGCAGACCTCGGCCGTCGCCATCATGGCCTGCGGCATGGTGCTGGTCATCGTCATGCGCAATATCGATCTGTCCGTCGGTTCCGCCGAAGGGTTGATCGGCATGGTCATGGGCTTCGCCCAGGTGCATTTCCTAGTGCGCTTCGTCGGGCTTGAGCTTGGCAACCCATGGATCTGGGTGCTGGCGCTGGTCATCGGCCTGGTGCTCGGTCTGTTGATCGGCGCCTTCCAGGGCTTTGTCATCGCCTATCTCGAAGTGCCGGCCTTTATCGTGACGCTGGGCGGGCTTCTGGTCTGGCGCGGTGCGGCATGGTGGGTTACCAGCGGCCAGACGGTGGCGCCGCTCAACGCGACGTTCCAGCTGATGGGCGGCGGCCCGGCCGGATCGATCGGCGCGACCTGGAGCTGGGTGGTCGGTATCGCCGCCTGCCTTGCGGTGGTGCTTGCGCTGTTCAACGGGCGGGTACAGCGCAAGCGCTTCCGTTTCCCGCTGCGTCCGATCTGGGCCGAGACGCTGATCGGCGTGCTGACCTGCGCCGTCATCATGGGCGCGGTTTGGCTGGCCAATTCCTATCCGTGGCCAGTCGGCATCGTGAACAGATATGCAGCCGCCAACAACATAACCGTGCCCGAGGGCGGCCTGTTCATCGCCCACGGCATCGCCATACCGGTGCTGATGGCCATCGCCGTCGGGCTGGTCATGACCTTCATCACCAAACGCACCCGTTTTGGTCGCTATGTCTTTGCCATTGGCGGCAATCCGGAAGCAGCCAACCTCGCCGGCATCAATACACGCTGGATCACGATGAAAGTGTTCATGATCATGGGCGTGCTGGCCACGATCGCCGCCGCGATCTCGTCAGCCCGGCAGAACTCGGCCACCAACGTGCTCGGAACGCTCGATGAATTGCTGGTGATCGCGGCGGCCGTCATCGGCGGCACATCGCTCGCCGGCGGTTCGGGAACAATCATCGGCGCCATGCTGGGCGCGCTTTTGATGCAGTCGCTGCAATCCGGCATGGTGCTGCTTGGCGTCGACTCGCCGCTGCAGAGCATCGTCGTCGGCGCCGTGCTGGTCATCGCGGTGTGGCTCGACACCGTCTATCGCAAACGCGTTTGAGGGAGGAGGACAATCATGGCTGACAGGATCGCTCCCGCCGGCAACCCGCTGGTCGACATGCGCAACATCTCAATCGCGTTCGGCGGCATTCGCGCCGTCGACGATGCCTCGATCGATCTTTTCCCCGGCGAGGTCGTGGCCCTGCTCGGCCATAACGGCGCCGGCAAGTCGACACTGATCAAGATCCTGTCGGGCGCCTACAAGCGTGACGCGGGCCAAATCTTCGTCAACGGCGAAGAGGCTTCGATCTCCAACCCGCGCGATGCCAAGAAATACGGCATCGAGACGATCTACCAGACCCTGGCGCTCGCCGATAATGTCGACGCCGCCGCCAACCTGTTCCTCGGCCGCGAGCTGAGGACCGCCTGGGGCACGCTCGATGATGTCGCCATGGAGGCCGAGGCGCGCAAGGTGATGGGCAGGCTCAATCCCCGCTTCCAGCGCTTCAAGGAGCCGGTGATCAAGCTGTCGGGCGGACAGCGGCAGTCGGTGGCGATCGCACGCGCGATCCTGTTCAACGCCCGCATCCTGATCATGGACGAGCCGACGGCAGCACTTGGACCGCAGGAAACGGCCCAGGTCGGGGAACTGGTCAGGCAGCTCAAGTCCGACGGCATCGGCATCTTCCTGATCAGCCATGACATTCACGACGTATTCGAACTGGCCGACCGGGTGTGCGTCATGAAAAACGGCCAGGTCGTCGGCACTGCCCGCACCACCGATGTGACCCAGGACGAGGTGCTGGGCATGATCATCCTGGGCAAATGTCCGCCTGGCGCCATTCCCGGACCAGGCGCGTTGAAGATCGCTGCCTGAAGCCTGCTGGCCTGAGCCCGTTACCGATCTGCCGATCAGGTGATATGCCAGCCGGCGGGATGGCTTGGCCTTGCCATTGTGTTGACCGGGCGACTTGCCCATAAAGGGCTCACATGCTGATAGGCCGCATTATCCGTTGAAGAAGCTTTTTCCAATCGTCGCTTTCGTTGCCGTTGCGCTGATCAGCATGACAATGGCGGGGTTCGCCTATTTCGCGACGCAAGAGGCGGCTCGCATCAAGTTCGACGCGACCGCGGACGATGCGCTCAACCGTATCGAGAGCCGGATCGACCTGCAGCTGTCGCTGCTGCGCTCGTCGCAAGCCTTGTTCGACGCCCGCAATGGCGACATCTCGCAGAGCGAGTTCAAAGCGTTCTTCAATGCCCTCAATGTCGATACCAATTTCGCCGGCCTGCGCGGCATCGGCTTTCTCCGGCTGGTGAAAGCAGGCGACGAGGCAACGGTCGAACGCGACATGCTGCATGACCAGGGCGTCAGGCGTGCGATCTATCCGGATACGACGCAGCCATGGCGCACGCCCGTTGTGCTGTTCGAGCCGCTCGATCCGTCCAACAAGGCCAGCATCGGCTATGACATGTTCACCGAGCCCGTGCGGCGCGCGGCAATCGAGAAGGCAATGGCAGATGACCAGCAGCACGCGAGCGGGCTGGTGCAACTCGGCCAGGACACGGGTGCAGCACAGACCTTCACCGGCTTTCTCGTCTTCGTGCGGCTCAACGTCGAGACCGCACCTGATGCCATAAACGCATCGCGATCCTCGACGGTAGGCTTTCTCTACGCGGCCTTCCGGGCCAGGGAGCTGTTCCAGATCGCGCTCAGCCGTGCGCCGCTGCTGCCCGTCAACACCGAAATCTACGATGGCGGCGTCGATCCGGATCATCTGCTGTTCCGGTCGGAGACACCGCCCGTCTCGGGCTTTGGCGACAGGCTGCTGGTCACCCGCAAGATCAGCGTGGCGGGCCGGCCGTGGACCGTGCAGTTCAGGCCGACAAGCGCCTTCTCGCAGCCATCGTCGCGGGCCATCCCGATCATGCTCGGCCTGTTCGGGCTGCTGCTGGCCGGCGCCATCGCGCTTGTCGCGCGCTATCAGGAGCGAGCCTACGAGGCAGCATCGCTGCTGCATGAGACGACGGAAAAGAGCCTGCTCGAAAAGGATTTGATGCTGCAGGAGATGAAGCATCGCATCAAGAATTCGATCACGCGAGTGCTGGCGATCGCGCGCCAGACCGCGTCACGTGCCAGCGACGTCAATGAGTTCTCGGCATCTTTCTCGGCCCGGCTACAGGCAATGGCCGCGTCCCAGGACATGCTGACGCGCTCGCGCTGGCAGAAGGCGGATCTCGGCGATCTCCTGCGCATCGAGCTTGGCCAAGTGTTCGGAAAGGAGCTGCCGGAAGAGCTTTTGTCCGGGCCGGAGGTGCTGCTTGACGAAACCACGACGCAGGCACTGGGCCTCACCTTTCACGAACTGGCAACGAATGCGCTGAAATATGGCGAGGCCGGCAATACGGTCGGCGCCCTCAGGATCGAATGGTCGGTCGAAGGGCGCGGGCGTGACCGGGTCTTGGCTCTGAGCTGGCAGGAAACCGGGCAGAAGAAGGTCGACGCCCCGGCCACGACCGGCTTCGGCACCAAATTGATCGACCTCAATGTCACGCGTGAGCTGCGTGGCACGATCCACCGCGATTATCGCGATGACGGATTGAATGTGGAAATCAGGATTCCGCTGCCGGCGTGAATGCCATCGGGCCTTGGCGGAATCGCTCCAGGCTTCCCGCGGCGGCCAATAAATTGCCGCACCGCTGCCGGGTTCGCGAATGAGCCCGACAGCGGCGATTCAAGTTGCTCGGAGCGGTTCAGCGTCTGATAGATCGCCGATCCGCTCCTTGCTCGCAATTCCGGCGGGAAAACCGCTCCGCGCTTTTCCCGCCGGAATTACCTTAGTTGCAGCGAGCCGTGTAGATGCGACCCCGATGATCGCGATACTGGCAGTATCCATTGCGCAGGTTGCGGACCAGCAGGCCGGAGCCGGCACCGACGGCCGCGCCGATCAGCGCGCCCTTGCCGCCGCCGACCAAGCCGCCCACGCCGGCGCCGATCAAGCCGCCGCCGACGACATCCTGCTCGGTCGAGGTACAGCCGCTGACGGCGACCACGGCAGCCATGGCAATAAGAATTTTCCGCATAGGGTCACTCCTCACTTCGTGTCCTCACTTTAATAAGCTCCAGCCGTCACTTAGCATGAAAAAACGACCTTTGCTGCTCCAATTTATTGTTGGTGAAGAGAGTCTTTTTCTGGGCGCAGCTTTCCGATGCCTCGGCCGCCGAAAAACCCGAGCGATGTGCGCGCGCGAACGTGGGGGCGGGATCAGGCCAGCTGGGACAGGGCGATCAGGACAATTGCCGCGGCCAACGCCGGAGCGACGATGGGCAGGATGCCATGAGCAACCGGCGATGCCGTGGATGTCTCGGGATCCTGGAATTCGCCCATCGAAATGCGAGCGGCCTGCTCGAGTCTGTTGATATCGGCGACCGTCAAGGCGCTCCTCCCCACTATGCTGCGGCAAAGCCCTCGAAAGCATGCTCGTCGGCTCGGCAGTTCCATCGGTATCTGGCAAAAACAGCATCTGCTTCTATGGTGAACAGCCGGTTAAAAAATGGCGGTCGCCTACTCCGTCTCGAAATTGCCGTGCGGAACAACGAGATGGTATTCGAGGCGACCATCCGCGATCTCGAGGCGCGCCGTTCCGTTCAGGGAAGAGGGCACTACGCGTTCCAGTGCGACGCTGCCGAAGCGCTTTTTGCCCTCTTGGTTGCTGTCGGTTCCTATGGTTTCGGCCCAGGTCAGCGACAGGGCAATGCCGCCATCGGCGGCGGTGTCGAGGACGGCGGTCACTTCGACGAAGCCCTCCGGCCGCGACAGGGCGCCATAGCTGACCGAGTTGACGGCCAGTTCATGCATCGCAAGGCCGATATGCAGCGCGGCGTTGGGGTTGAGGTAAGGATTTGCGCCGCGGAAGCGAAGGCTGTGCGACGCGTCCGTCCCGTAGCGGCCGACCTGACCGGCGACGAGTTCGCGAAGGGCAGCACCGCGCCAGTTGGAGGAGGTTACCAAATCCTGGGAGGAGGCCAGCGACTGGAGCCGGCCGCGAAAGCGGGTCAGGAAATCGCCGATGCTGTCGGAATAGCGTCCCGTCTGGGTGGCGATGCTCTGGATGATTGCCAGCAAATTCTTCGAGCGGTGCGTGACTTCGCGCAACAGCGTCGTCAGCGTCTGTTCGCGGCGTCGCTGCTCGGTCGTCTCGACCATGGTGGTGACGACACCTTGCACGTCGCCGGCCTCGCCATGGTCGGCGTCGATCCAGACCTGAAACCAGCGCATGCCGTCCTCCATCGGGACGCCGATCTCGAGGCGCTGCGGATCGCCGCTTGCGACGACGTTGCGCTTGGCAGCGCCAATGCGGTCGGCCTGTGCCGGCGGCAGGATGCCGTCGCCCTCGCTGCTGTCGGCGGCCCAGGGCGCACGCATGTTCCGCGCCCAGACCGTTTTCATGTCGCGGTCCTGGTAGAGGACGGAAATGCCGGCATTGTGGAGTGCGTGGAGAAGCGCCCGGCCAAGTTGCATGCCGCTTTCGGCGGGATGCAGGGCGATGACCTCGTCCCCCCGCTCGTTCTTCTTGGTATCTCGAGCCCTGGAACGCATCCGACCTGTTCACCCAACTCAGGCTGAACGGCTCACCGTCCAATGGGTTCCAAGGCAGGTTTTACGGGAACCAGACGCCCAAAAGCGGTCCGCCGGGCGGCGTCCTTGTGGGACACCACCCGGCGGTGGCTGGAAACCGTTTGAGGGGTGCGGCTTCCAGTGTTCGCCTGATAACCCTCAGGCCCGTCTGAACAGGCCGGCGAGAAGCGAAATGATGAGGAAAGCGAGAAAGATGAAGAACAATATCTGCGCTATCCCGGCAGATGTACCGGCAATGCCGCCGAAACCAAGCGCGCCGGCGATGATTGCCACGACGAGAAATACGAGCGCCCAGTAAAGCATGGTTCCATCTCCTTCCAACTATGTGAGAAAAACGTGGGTGGATGCGGTTTGTTCCACTTTTTGCCGAAAAAGACGATCCCCCCGCGCACCATCGTGGCGCGGAAAAGCAAGGCGCGGCCAGCGGAACCTTCCGGCTGGTCGCGCCCTGCTTTTGCGCGCGTTTGCGACTTCAGTTGCGCATGGCTATGCGGCTGCTTTCGCCTGCCGGTCGAAGAACAGAGCCTGGCTGATCAACGCCTTGACCATGTCCGGGTTGAACGGCTTCGTCACCAGGAAAGCCGGTTCGGGCCGCTCGCCGGTCAGGAGACGCTCGGGAAAGGCGGTGATGAAGATCACCGGCACGGAAGTCGACGACAGAATCTCGTTCACCGCCTCGATGCCCGAACTGCCGTCGGCGAGTTGGATGTCCGCGAGCACCATCTTCGGCCGCGTCTTGCCGAACATCGTCACCGCTTCGGCATGGGTGCGGGCGGTGCCGACGACCCGATGGCCCAGGCTCTCGACCATCTCCTCTATATCCATGGCGATCAGCGGTTCATCCTCGATGATCAGCACGTCGGTCGCCACCTGGCGGGAAATCTCGTTGCTCGCCTGGGCAAGCAGTTCTGAGAATTCCTGTTCGCCGACGCCAAGAATTTCGGCCGCCTCATCCTCGCTGAAACCCTCGACGGCCACCAGAAGGAAGGCCTGGCGGGGAAGCGGCGCGATCGCATTGAGATTGGCCGCGGCGCGCTGTTCCCATGCCGATTGCGCCTGTTCTTGTGGAACGCGGATGGCGACGGACGTGAACAGTTTGGCGAAGACCTTGTACAGCGCGATTCGGTCGCTAGATGCCTCGGGAAAAATGTCGACATCGGCGATGATGGCCTCGAGCATCGCGGCAACCAGCGCGTCGCCGCTCTCCTGCGATCCCGATACGGCACGCGAGAAGCGGCGCAGGAACGGCAGGTGCGGAGCGATGGTGGCGGATAAACTCATGACGGACGTCTCCCTCAGATGACGTGATTGACTAAAAATGCAGGTCAAGCCCCATTGCAAGCCCCAACGACACAAACGCGGGCTTTCGCAAAAAGTTCCGGCCCCGGGAACTAATACGCCTGAACGGCGTTTGAATTGGGGATGGGCAACCAGACGAGGATGCCGCTTGTGTTGTGTTGAGTTATGTTGAGCGGCTATGGGGCTGGATTAAAGGGCGAAATGAAGGAAATGACGAAAGATGTCTTGACTGGCGCCTCAATCAGGCGCCGGAACGGCGTGGGCGACCCGCTCGGGCCGAATTCCGAAATCGGACGCAAACTCAAGCAGTATTACGACGAGCTGGTCTCCGACGATGTGCCGGATCGTTTCGCGCAGTTGCTCAGCCAACTGGAGCGGGCCGAGCCCGCACAGAAAAAGGACTGAGGCATGGCAACGGTCTCACAAGGCTTCAAGACCGATCTGCTTGGGGCAATACCGAGCTTGCGTGCCTTCGCAGTGTCACTGACGCAGAATGCCGACAAGGCCGACGACCTCGTGCAGGAAACGCTGGTCAAGGCCTGGGACAAGCATGAGAGCTTTCAGCCCGGTACCAACCTGAAGGCATGGCTCTTCACCATCCTGCGCAACGAGTTCTATTCGCAGATGCGCAAACGCGGCCGCGAGGTGCAGGACAGCGACGGCATCATGACAGCCAGGCTTGCGGTGCATCCCGCCCAGCACGGCCAGCTCGACCTCAAGGATTTCCGCGGTGCGCTCGAGCAACTGCCCGAAGACCAGCGCGAGGCCATCATCCTCATCGGCGCCTCGGGCTTCTCTTACGAGGAGGCGGCCGAGATTTGCGGTTGCGCGGTCGGGACGATCAAGAGCCGCGTCAGCCGAGCCCGCACGCGCCTGCAGGAGATACTGAAAATCTCCGGCGAAGACGAGTACGGTCCCGATGCGATCTCAGCACAGGTCACGGGCACGGCGGCGCACTAAAAAAGCGTCGCATCGAAACGGCTGACAGAATCGCCATCGCATCCGCTCTGACTCTTACGCGACGCGACGCGACGTCGTCAGGCGGGCGGGACTCGTCCGCAGGCCCGGGCCACCGCTTCCACAAGATCTTCGCCCGAATAAGGTTTGCTGACCAGCCTTATCCCTGGAAAGGCAACCTTGATCTCGTCCGCATCCGAATAACCGGAGGCAAAGACGAAGGGCACGCCCGTTTCACGCAGGCGCGATGCAAAGTCGAAAGTCGGAGTGCCCCCCAGCATGAGGTCGACGATCGCCGCATCGAATTGGGTGGCAACCTGTCGACCATCGATCTCGGCCAGGTCGCGGACAAGCACTACGTCGTCGGCGCCGTGATCACGGCAAAGCTGCTCGACATCCATGGCGATGAGAAATTCATCTTCCAGGACAAGAATGCGCAATCCGTCAAGCAAAGGCGACACAGGCAATGGCTCCTTGAAACGCAGCGAGTCATGATCGCTATTTGACGCGCTGTCATTTAAAAAAGACATGCCACCGCAGCGGCTGAGCCCGCGGTTCTCGAGGAGCGGTCGAAATGTCAATCCAGAACGGCCTTGCTTCCTCCAGCCGCCGGTATGATTGCGAGAATTGCCCGCTGCGGCCGCTGCCGGGTTTCCGCAAATTCGAGAGATCGGAACTGGCCTTCATCGACAAATTGAAGAAAGGCGAGCTCGCGGTCGACAAGGGCGCAACGGTGCTGGTGGAAGGACGCCGCAGCACTCATCTCTACACGGTGCTGTCGGGCTGGGCTTTCCGCTACAAGCTGTTGTCGGATGGCCGCCGTCAAATCCTCAACTACGCCATCCCTGGAGATCTCATCGGGCTGCAAGGCAGCGTGATGGGCGAAATGCAGCATTCCGTCGAAGCCTTGTCGCCGATGCTGCTTTGCGTGTTCGAGCGGGAGTCCCTGCATGAGCTTTTCCGCAACCATCCGGGCCTGGCCTATGACATCACCTGGATCGCGTCGCGCGAGGAGCGGATGCTGGATGAGAACCTGCTCAGCGTCGGCCGCCGCAGCGCGATCGAGCGCACCGCCTATCTCATCGCCTTCATCGGCAGCCGGGCCAAGGCCGTTGGCCTCAATGGCGGGCGGCTCACCCGGATCGCGTTCACGCAGCAGCACATCGCCGATACGCTCGGGCTGTCGTTGGTCCATACCAACAAGACGATTCGCAAACTGATGGATCGCAAGCTGATCGCTTGGCGCGATGGCGGCTGCGAGATCATCGATCATGAAGGGTTGAAGCAGCTTGCTGGCTGGGAGGGGCTGGGCAAGGAACGACGGCCACTGATCTGATCGGATGCAGGAGGCCCCGTTTTGAGCTAGGGTCCAGATCGATGGAACCGGGACGGCCTCTATCCATTGGATTGAGCGTGATCTTTTGGCAAACCGACACCCGCTTTGCGGGATCATGCCCGTTTATCCGAGGGGCTCGGAACCTTGAGACATGCAGCGCGTTGAAATCAAAGCAATCACAGGGAGTTAAGCGATGGCAGCTGCCGCAGGAAAGAACGCAAGCGAAGCGCGGGCGAACTCGGACCTCGAAGCCGATATCAGGCAGTTGAAGGCCGATATCGACAAGCTGACGAAGCAGCTGGCAAAGACAGGTGAGCATGGATACGGCACCGCCCGCCGTGCCGCCGCCGAAGGTGTCGAGCATCTGCGCGCCCAAGGCGAGGCAGCCTTTGATAGCCTGCGCAGCAACACCAGGGATATAGAGGCGCAGATAGCGGCAAGCGTGCGCGAGAAGCCGGTGACTTCATTGGCGATCGCCGCCGGCGTTGGCTTCCTGTTCGCGCTCCTGGCGCGCCGCTAGTCCCGCTCAAATGGGATTGCTGGCTTCCCTTGTCTCGGGCCTGGCTTCGGGCGAAACCGTTGCAGCCATGCGCCGCGCGCGCACGGCTGCAATTGTCTATGCGCTTGCCGCGCTCGCGGCGCTGTGCGGTCTCGGCTTCCTGATCGGGGCCGGCTATATATGGGCTGCGGACCGCTATGGGCCGCTCGCGGCGGCGTTGGGCTTCGGCGTCGGCTTTCTGATCGTCGCGGGCCTGATCTTGCTGATCTATCGCTTCTCGGCCGGCTCGCGCGCACGGCGCCGGGCAGAACGGCGCAAGGCGGACATGACCGCAATCGGGGTCACCGCCGCACTGGCCGCTCTGCCGGCGCTGCTCAAGGGAAAGGGCGGCCTCGGGGCCATTCTCGGTCCCGCCGTGGCGTTGGCGGCTTATGCCATCTACCGCGAGAACGTGAAACCAGGTCCCGGCGGGCCGGCTGGCGGCGATCCTGATTGAGGCTGACCGGATGAAGGCTGCGTCCGGATTAAAGCTGGGCCGGTCACTTGGAGAGATCCTCCAGCGGCATGGATATTTCGGCAAAGACGCCTTCCGGCCGGAACTCGTGCGCCACTTCGCTGGAGATGACCTTGGCCAGGCTGCGGCGGATCAGGATCGAGCCGAAACCGTGCCGCTCGGGCGGGGCAACCGCAGGACCGCCGCTTTCGCGCCAGGTCAAGACAAGGCGCCGGTCGCTTTTTCTGCCTTGTGTCTTCCAGCTCAGATCGACCTTGCCGGATGTTGCCGACAGCGACCCATATTGTAGGGCGTTGCTGGCCAGTTCGTGCAAGATCAGGCCCAGCCCCACTGCCTGGTCCGGCGACAGCAACAGATCGGGACCGGTGATCGTCATGCGCAGTTGCTCGGCGGTGTCGAAGGGCCTCACCTCGATCTGGATGAGTTCATGGATGCCGATGCCGCGCCATTCCCGGTCGGACAGGAGATTATGGGCAATGCCGAGTGCCTGGAGCCGGGCGCCGAAGGCTTCCAGGAAAGCGCTCGGCTGCCGGGCATGGCGCACGGTCTGCGTCGCCAGCGCCTGAACGGTCGCCAGCGTGTTCTTGACGCGATGATTGAGTTCGCGAAGCAGCAGCCTTTGCCTTTCCTCCCCAAGCTTGCGTTCGGATATGTCGTAATTGACCCCGAAGATCAGCGTCGGCTTGCCGTCGCCATCGCGCTCGATGACGCGGCCGCGCGTCGCCAGCCAGCGGGGTGGATGGAAGCCTTTCACGCGGTACTCGCCGAAATAGTCGTCGCCGCCGGCCAAGGCGTCGCGGAAGCGGGTTTCGGTTTGATAGACGTCGCGTGGATCTATTGCCATCAGGATGTCGCGCGCCCGCAACCGGTTCGATCGCGGCAGATTGAACAATTCCGGCAGCAAACCATCGCATTCGATCATGTCGGTGCGGATGTCCCAGGCCCAGCTGGCAAGCGATGCCGCGTCGAGCGCTATGGCGCGCCGTTTTTCTTCGCGAACCAGCGCCGCCTCGGCGATGGCGCCGCTGCGCGTCGCATCCTTCAGCGTGAACAGGCTGGCGGCTAGGCCGGCCAGCGCCTTCAACTGGTCGAGCCTGACGCGCGATGGAAAGGGACGGGGCTTGCGGTCGAAAACGCAGAGCGTTCCGATCCTGGCGCCGGCGACGGTCACCGGCGCGCCCGCAAAGAAGCGGATGTGATGCTTGCCCGTGACCAGTGAGTTGGCTTTAAAACGCGGATCCAAGGTCGCGTCGGGTACCACCATCAGTTCGCCGCCCGCGGCAATCGCATGGGCGGAGAAGGAGATGTCGGTTGCGGTCTCGATCTCGTCCAGGCCGACACGCGACTTGAACCATTGCCGCTCGACGTCGACGAGCGTAACCAGCGCGATCGGTGCGCGCATGGCGGCCGCGGCAAGGCGGCTGACGCCGTCGAAGTCGGCGTCAGCCATCGTATCCAGCGCCTGCAAGCCGTGCAGCACGGCCAGCCGGCCGGCGTCGTTGACGACGTGCATTACTTCGGCCGGAAGGCCCGGCGCCAATTTCGCCGCCTTGTTCACCAGCGCCCCCGACGCTTCCTCGCGAGCCCTCCGACTTCGCCTTCCCGACTTGCCGGCGAAGGGCTTGGCCAAACGCGGAACCTTCGTAGCAAGGAACCGTTACCCGAAGATGTTTTGCCAGAGACGCTCAACGCGTCCACATCGCATCGAGGCCGGCTATGCCCAAGACCATTCCTGAAAACAAAGCGCGTCAGGGACACTGGGGCTGGCACGGCTTGCGGATCCTGATTGCGGGACTTCTCCTGGCCTTTGTCGTTTGGGGCATCGTCGAGATTTACGGCGAGTACACGAAATCCCCGACCACCGAACAAGGCAGCGCTCCGAGCGGCTAGTCTTCTGTTCCTCGTCGGCTGCCCCTGCATCAGGCCGCCTTTGCCCGCATGGCGTGCCGCGGCACCAGCACGTTCAAGGCGCCCGGGTGGATTTCGATGGTAATTTCGTCCTCGAGCTTGATAAGTTCACCGTCGAGGACGGCGCGGTATTTCCTGGCCGCCGACCGGATCTTCAGCACAGCCCGCTCTGTCTGATGGATTTCGACATGTTCATTGTCCCGCCATTTGCCACGCGCGACGTTGAAGAAGAACTTGACCAGTTCGGCGCGCTGCCGCGCGACCGTGACATAAATGCCGAGCACGCCGCCCGCCGGATTGTCGGCAAAGGGCAGGTGACCCTCTCCAAACAGGTTGTTGGTGACGCCGACGCCGGTGGTTCGCGCCGTGATCTCGGCCTCGCCAATGGTCAGGGTGACCGTCATCGCCGGCGGATTCTTGATCGTCTGCCAAGCCGCTTTCGCGGATGCCCGCATCTTGCCCAGCCGGGAGCCGAACTCCATGTTCTGGCGTAGCTGCACCATCTTGGCGTGCATGCCGATCGAGAACTGATGCACGAAAGGCCGGCCATTGGCGGTGGCGATGTCCACCGCCATCACCTCGCCATCGGCGAAGGATCGCAAAGCCGCATCGAGCGTCTGCGGGATGCCGAGCCCGCGCGCGAAGAGGTTCATGGTGCCTGCGGGCAATATGGCCAGCGCCTTTTTCTTGCCCATCAGCCGCGCCGCCGCCGCCGATATCGTGCCATCGCCGCCGCCGGCGAGAATCACGTCGATGCCGCGACGCGAAGCCGCGTTGTCCAATGCCGGCACGATGTCCTTGCCGGCAACCACGTCGATATCGATGGAATGGCCTGCTGCCTCCAGCAGGTCGCGCATGCGATCGCGAAAGCCATCCAGGTCGAGGGTGCGCAAGGTGCCACCGTCCCGGTTCAGCACCGCCGCAAACCGCATGTCCCCTCCGTGTTCTCAAAAAAACTCCGAGCCGGAGAAGCTCCAGCCGTCGGCTGAACGGCGCAAGTGGCAAAAAGGTTCCGGATGATGCGGCGAATTTCCCTTTGCAGGACGCAAGTTGCGAGCCGCGTGTGCGGAGAATATGCGTCCTGGCTTTTGTCGGAACAATGGGCGCAGTCACGACGTTGTGATCAGGCGAATGCCGCGTTCGCCCGTCGCCGGTGACGGCGGAGGCCGGTGCGGCATGCATGAAATCAGGCACGAGGAGACACCATCATGATCCGCAATCTTTTAGCCACGACTGCTCTTGCCATGTTCGTGGCGACGGGCGCGCATGCGCAGACAACTCCGACACCGGCTGCGCCTGGCGCGGAGCAACCCGCCGCTCCTGTGGTGCACGCCGAGGGCAGCATCGCCACCAACATCATCGGTGAATCGGTTTATAACGGCACCGGCGACAATGCCGAGAATATCGGCAAAGTAACCGACATCGTCTTCGACAAGGACGGTCAGGCCAAATCCATAGTCATCGGCGTCGGGGGCTTTCTGGGCGTTGGGACGAAGAATGTCGCGTTCGATTACGACAAGCTGCAGTGGGCCGAGAAAAACGGCGACCGCTGGCTGGTCGCCCAGACGACCAAGGACCAGTTGACGGCGCAGCCGGAGTTCGACACCAAGCCCTATGCTCCGGCACCGGCCGCATCGACAGCGGCACAGGCGCCGTCAACATCCGCGCCGAGCGATACCGCCCAGGCGCCAGTCGACATGAACGCGGCTCCGGCGGAACCGGTGAAGCGCGCCGACGGCAATCTCGCCACCAATATCATCGGTGAGAGCGTCTATAACGGGACCGGCGACGATGCGCAGAACATCGGCAACGTCAACGACATCGTCCTGACCAAGGAAGGCAAGGCGCAATCACTGGTCATCGGCGTCGGCGGCTTCCTCGGCATCGGCGAGAAGAACGTCACCTATGATTTCGGCAAGGCCCAGTGGGCCGAGAAAAACGGCGACCGCTGGCTGGTGGCCCAAACCACCAAGGAAGAGCTGCAGGCATTGCCGGACTTCAACCGCAAGGCTTATGATCCGGCTCCGGTCACGACCGCATCCAACGCACCTGCTGCGTCCACCCCGGCCGTCGCGCCGACAACCAATACGGCTCCGATGGACAAGACGGCGCAGGCCCCGTCCGCCTCCACGCCTGATGCGACCGCTCCCGACCAGACGAAGACCGCAGCGATCGACAAATCCAAACTGACCGAAATGCCTGTCGGCGAGGTCAGGGGCGACGATCTCAAGGGTACCACAGTTTATGGCGCCAACGACGTCAAGGTCGGCGAGATCGGCGATGTCGTGCTGACGCCCGACAACAAGACCGACGCGGTCATCGTGGATGTCGGCGGTTTCCTCGGCGTCGGCGAGAAGGAAGTCGCCGTCGGCATGGACAACCTGAAATTCATGACCGACAAGGACGGTAACAAATATCTCTACACGACCTTCACCAAGGAGCAGCTCGAGGCCCAGGCCGCCTATGACAAAGGCAGCTATGCGCAGAACCGCGAGCAGCAGCGGATGATCGTGAGATAGCAACAACGGCAGTAGGGCAGTAGGGCAGTAGGGCAGTAGGGCAGTAGGGCAGTAGGGATTCCCTATTCCCCTACTGCCCTACTTACACAGCCCACAACGCCATCCCTGGTCAGCTCCGCCAGCGCCAGCGACTGGTCGAGATGTTCGGCCCGCCAGGCAAGCAGCCGTTCGGCGAACTCGAGCCTGGTCGGGAGATAGGCGGGATCGGCGGCGAGATTGGCGAGCTCGGCGGGATCCTTCTCCAGGTCGAACAGCAAGGGCGGCAGGCCGCCGCCGAAATGCACATATTTGAATTTTTCCGTGCGGATCACGGCGAGATTGCACTGGCGCGAGGCATGGCCGAAATGCCGTTCGGCTTCGCCTTCCGCGATCGAACGAAAATCGAATTCCCAATGCGCGGCGTCGCGCCAGTCCGACGGCTCCTCGCCGACGATGAACGGCCGCAGCGAGTGACCGTCGAGATGCGGCGCCGGTTCGCCGCCCAGCAGGTCGAGCAAGGTCGGCAATATGTCCACCGCCTCGGTAAAGCGGTCGACGGCCACGCCTGCGGTGTGGCCGTGACGCGGGTCGCGGATGACCAGGGGGATATGATAGCTAGCGTCGAAGAAGCCGCCTTTGCCCAGCATGAAATGGTCGCCCATCATCTCGGCATGGTCGGAGGTAAGCACAACGATCGTGTCGTCCCACGCGCCCGCCGTCTTGACCGCCTGCCAGATACGGCCGAGCTGCGCATCGACTTCCGAGATCATGCCGTAATAGATCGCGCGGATGCGGCGGAAATCATCCTCGCTCCAGTCATGTACGCTGCCGGCGGCGCCAGGTCGAAACTTGTGCTTTTTCTGCCTGCCGAAATCGTAGGCGAGATAGGGATGGCTGTCCGCCTCTTTCTGCCAGCCTGCCGCGCGGCGAAAGCCGGGGCCGTCGGCGGGGTCGTACATCGCGTCGTATGGTGCAGGCGCGATGAAGGGCGGATGTGGGCTGATGAAAGAGAGATGCGCGAACCAGGGCGCGGCATGATCCTGTTCGCCCAGCCATCGGATGAATTCGCCGGCAAGAAAAGCCGTCGGCGTCTGCTCCTTCGAATAGACGGGCGGCGCAGTCGTCACGGAGCCGGCGTCGCCTGCCCCGTTCGCCGGTCGATGGATCGCGGGGGAGCCGGCGTCGGTATCGATGCCCTGCATTCCCAGCCATGACAGCCACTGCTTCTGATGCTCTGGCAGCAATTGGCGCACCGTGAAACCAGGAAGCACGCCTTCATAGCTTCGCAGCCGCGGATCAGCCGGAGCGAGCCGGCGCGGATCCAGCGATACGTCGGTGTAGCCGAACAGCGTCGGATCGTAGCCCAGCGCGCGCGCCGAAAGCGCTATATTGCCGTGACGGGCATCGAGCGGCGTGCCGTTGCGGCAAACCCGGTTATTCATCTGGTAGAGGCCGGTATAGAGGCAGGCACGGGCCGGCGAGCAGGGTGCCGCGCCGCCATAGTGCCGCTTGAACAATACGCCTTCCGCTGCCAATGCGTCGGCATTCGGCGTCTTCACCAGGGGATGGCCGGCCGCCGAAAGGCAATCGCCGCGCCATTGGTCGCAGGTGATCAGGAGAACGTTCGGACGCCTGCCTTTTCCGGTCACTGGCGATAATCCTTGGCTAATGTGCGAGCGTCGCTCATGGAACCGAAATCCCGCCCCGGCGCAAGCCCGGGCTGCTGGTGGTTCGGTGAACAAACTGCTTTCGATTGTTCACTTCCAGAGTACAGTCCATCCCGTCTTTGTCGCCTTTGACGGGAACAGGCCGATGCTCATATTGGCGAGGACAGCGGCAGGGGCCGCAATAGAACAAGGGAGCAGCACTCATGCTCGACCAGATCAAGGGTTTGCATCACGTCACCTCGATGGCCAGCGATGCCCGCCAGAACAATGAGTTCTTCACTGGGAAGCTCGGCCTGCGCCGGGTCAAGAAAACGGTCAATTTCGACGCGCCCGACGTCTACCACCTCTACTATGCCGACGAGCTCGGCACGCCGGGTTCGGTGATGACCTATTTTCCGTTTCCCAATATCGGCAAGGGCCGTCACGGCGTCGGCGAAGTCGGCACCACCGCCTATTCGGTGCCGGAAGGCACGCTCGCCTATTGGGAAAGGCGCTTCGCCGAGGAAGGTATCGCCGGCCTTTCGCGCGAAGAGACCTTTGGCGAGAAGCGTCTGGCCTTCGCCGGACCGGACGGCGACGGTTTCGCGCTCGTCGAGGACAGGGCCGACACGCGCGCGCCATGGGCGAAGGGCGGCATTCCCGCCGACGAGGCGATCCGGGGCTTTCACTCCGTGTCGCTGCGCCTGAAGGATGGCGGCGCCACCGAGGAACTCTTGAAGTTCATGGGCTATGAGGAGCTCGACAAATCCGGCAATGTCAGGCGGCTGGCGATCAGGAACGGCAATGGCGCCGACGTCGTCGACATCGAATCGCTACCCGGTGCCGCCTTTGCCGATCTCGGCGCGGGCTCGGTCCATCACGTCGCTTTCGCCGTCGAGGATCGCGCCAGGCAGCTCGAAGTGCGCAAGGCGCTGATGGATACCGGCTACCAGGTGACGCCAGTGATCGACCGCGATTACTTCTGGGCGATCTATTTCCGCACGCCGGGCGGCGTTCTGTTCGAAGTCGCCACCAACGAGCCGGGCTTCGACCGCGACGAGGACACCGCCCATCTCGGTGAAGCTTTGAAGCTGCCGGCGCAGCATCAACACCTGCGGCCCTATCTCGAACAGCATCTGCAGAAGCTGGAAGACCGAGGGGCGGGGTCATGAGCACAGACAGCTACATCCACAAGGTGCTGCCCGGTTCGCCGGGCGGTCCGCTGCTCTTCGTCTTCCATGGCACCGGAGGCGACGAGGGCCAGCTCGTCTCGCTGGGGCGCGATCTCGCGCCCCAGGCAACCATCATCTCGCCACGCGGCGATGTGTCTGAACAAGGCGCTGCGCGCTTTTTCCGTCGCACCGGCGAGGGCGTCTATGACATGCAGGACCTGGCGCGCGCGACTCGGAAGATGGCGGGCTTCGTCAAGGCGCAGATAGCAGCGGCGAAGCCGTCGGCGATACACGCTCTCGGCTACTCCAACGGCGCCAACATCCTGGCGTCGCTGCTGTTCGAAGCCCCTGACCTGTTCGACGCGGCGGTGCTGATGCACCCGCTGATCCCGTTCGAACCGGAGGTGAACGGCAGTCTTGCCGGGCGCCGCATTCTGGTGACCGCCGGCAGGCGGGATCCGATCTGTCCGCCGAACCTGACTTCGCGGCTCGAAGCCTATTTGCGCGCCGATGGCGCCGATGTCACAGTGGAGTGGCATGAAGGCGGGCACGAAGTGCGGCCGAACGAAATCGAGGCGGCGCGGCAGCTCCTTGCCGGCGTGGCCCAAGGAGTAAGTGATGCCTGACCAACTGCCGGAGATCGAACTCGAAGATCGTGGTTCCAAGGGCCGCTACGTGCTGCGTGGTCCGGGCGGCGCCGAGGCGGAGATGACCTTCACCAGGATCGGCGAGCACCAGATCATCATCGACCACACCGAAGTGCCCGACGCGTTTCGCGGCCAGGGTGCCGGGCTTCGGCTCGTCACCCGCGCCGTCGAGGACGCGCGCGCGGCGGGCAAGAAGATCATCCCGCTCTGTCCCTTTGCCAACGCCCAGTTCCGCCGTCATCCGGAGTGGGCCGACGTGCTGAAGGGGTAGGATCAGCCGGCGCTTTGCCAGTCCGGACCCTCGGGAGTAAAACAGTGTGATAGGCCAGCACGGCTTTGGCATTTGCACGCTCGGCCCATCTTGCCTAAGTAGATATGATATATCGCGGGCGGCGTGCGCACATCGAACCGAATGATCCCTTCATGACCGAAACCGATCTCGTTCCCGTCTTCGACGGCCATAACGACACGCTGCTCAGACTCTATCAGTCGAAAGACCCGGACGTCGGAAAGCTGTTCATGGAAGGGAAATCGGGCGGCCATATCGACCTGCCGCGCGCACGGGCCGGCGGGTTCGCCGGCGGCATGTTCGCGATCTTCCCGCCCCCTGTCGAGAGAGGCCGGCGCGGCGCTGTCCCGTCGACGCCCAGCGATGCCGAGCCGTTGCCGCCCGAACTCCCGCACAGCGATGCGCTGGCCTCGACGATCGCGATGGCCTCGATCCTGTTCAGGCTGGAACGGGCCGGAGCGCTGAGCGTCTGCCGCAATGCCGCAGATGTGCGCGGCGCCATGGTGCGCGACTCGATCGCTGCGGTATTCCATATCGAAGGGGTCGAGGCGATCGATCCCGAACTCACCATGCTCGACGTGCTGCATGCCGCCGGCTTGCGCTCGCTCGGCATCGTCTGGAGCCGCCCGAACGCTTTCGGCCATGGCGTGCCGTTCCGCTTTCCGTCCTCGCCCGATACCGGTCCCGGCTTGACCGATGCCGGCAAGGCGCTGGTCAAGGCCTGCAACCAACTCAGGATCATGATCGACCTGTCGCATCTCAACGAGAAGGGCTTTCGCGATGTCGCCGCGCTCAGCGATGCGCCGCTGGTCGCGACCCATTCCAACGTGCATGCGATCTGCGGCCACTCACGCAATCTCACCGACTGGCAGCTCGGCGCGATTCGCGAAACCGGCGGCATGGTCGGGCTGAACTTCGCCACCGGCTTCCTGCGCGAGGACGGAAAGATGAATGCCGATACCGGCCTCGACATCATGGTGCGCCACATCGATTCCCTGCTGCAGGCGCTGGGTGAGGATGGGGTTGGCCTCGGCTCCGATTTCGACGGAGCCATGATCCCGGCCGTCATTGGCGACGCCGCCGGTCTGCCGAAGCTCATCGATGCGCTCGCCGCACGCGGCTTCGGCCGCGCGCTGATCGAAAAGATCGCCTACCGAAACTGGCTGGCCATGCTGGAAAGAACCATAGGATAGGCAGGTCAGCCGAACCCCATGCGCTTCAGCCAGTCCTTGCCGACGCCGCGGTCGCGGATGATCGGCAGCGGGTTTTCCGAATCGAGCCGCGCGCAGATGCGGTAGACCTCAAGCGTCTCGGCGCTCATCTCGCCGCGCTTGTAGAAGAACATGGCGGCGGCATAGCGTGTGCGGCCCGACCATTTTTCGCCGAGCGGCGTGTTGACCAGTTCCCACTGTTCGGCCGCCTCTTCTTGCTGCTTGTCGGCTTCCTCGTCCATGGTCAGAAATCCGCCGGCGGATTGGCGGTGCGGCGATCGAGCTTGATGAACGGCCGCGGCACCACCTTGGCCCGCTTCATCAGCTTTTGGTATTGCAGCTCGCGCATTGCGTAGATCTCGACCCAGAGGTCGTCGACGACAGTATCACCATATGGTCGCACCAGCGAAGCGATGGCGATGTTGCGCTTGGCCATCGGCGACCACATGGCGGCGCTGACCAGCCCGACCTCCTGGCTCTTTCTGTGATAGACGATGGCGTGTTCGGCCGGGATGTTGCCTTCGATCTCCAGCCCGACCAGCACATGCCGCAGCTTGCGCTTGGCGCGCGCCTCGAAGATGGCGCGACGGCCGTTGAAATGGGCCTTTTCCAGATCAATCATGAAGCCGAGCCCGATCTCGTCGGGCATGCGCAAGCGGTCGGCGCGGATGGCGTGTTCGGCTGTCGTGAAGTCGGCATTGGCGACGATCAGCCCGGCTTCGAGTCGGGCGCGGTTGAGCGCGGTGTAGCCGATGGCGCGGATGCCGCGCAGTTCGCCGGCCGCCATCAGCCGGTCCCACAGGCTCAGCGCCTTGTCGGCCGGCATGAACAGTTCATAGCCGAGATCGCCGGTGAAGCCGGTGCGCGAGATGGTGACGGTTTCGCCATCATGCGGGAATTCGGCGAGGTCGAATGCCTTCAGCTTTTCGACATCGGCAAAACCGGCATCACGCAGCACGGCGAAAGAGGTCGGACCTTGCAGTGCCAGGCCCGCGACGGCTTCGGTCTCTTCCTCCACCGTCACATCGAACCCGAGGGCGCTGTCGAGCAGCCAAGGCAAATGCCGCTCCTGCGAGCACAGTCGGAACCGCCTTGGCGAGAGCCGGAACAGCGTGCCGTCATCGAGGACGAAGCCGTCGTCGTTGCACCACGCGGTGTAATGGACGCGGCCCGGCTTCAGCCTGGTCACGTCGCGCAGCGTGACGCGGTCGAGGAAGGCCTCGGCGTCCGGTCCCTCGACGCGGTACTTGGTCATCGGCGAGATGTCGAAGAGTGCCGCCTGGCTGCGAATGGCGAAATATTCCAGCTCCTCGTCCCACAGCGAATGCGGGGCGCGGTAGCCCGCCCAGTTGTACCAATCCTGGGTCTTGGCCAGAGCATCGATGCGCGGCTGGAACGGCGTGCCGAGACGCAACGTGTGGAAGTGGGATTGGGCGGCGATGCGGGCGGATGATGGTTGCTGATTCATGCTGGCGATCCTTCGCCGTAGAACGCGACCGCGGCCAACTGAAACATCGCCTTACCCCTTCATCGCGATGATGCGTCGAGCGGCGTTCAATCCAGGCGCGCCGGAGACGCCGCCGCCGGGATGCGAACCGGCACCGGCGAGGAACAGCCCGTCGAGCGGTGTGTCGTAGCCGGACCAGCCCGAGACCGGGTGCGAGATCAGCATCTGGTCGGCCTGCAATTCGCCATGGTGCCAGTGGCCGCCCGGCATACGGTAGCGCGTTTCGATATCGGCGGGCGTCAAGAGCTCGGTGTGGCGCACCGTCTTGCCGATGCCTGGCGCGTAGGCTTCGAGCTGAGCCATGATCGCCTCCAGGAATTTCGCCTTGCCGGCGTACCATCCCTCTTTCAGCGCATAGGGCGCGTATTGCACCACCGCCGACAGCACGCAGGCGCCGTCGGGCGCGAGCGATGGATCGGCGAGGCTGGGCAGCGTGATCTCCATCACCGGGTCGGGCGAGAACGCGCCGTATTTGGATGGATTGAAGGCGCGCTCGACATGATCGGGCGAGGGGGCGATAACCAGCCGCCCCCTGTGGCCGGCGGCATCGACATTTGTGAATTGCGGCGGCCTGTCGAGCGCCAGGTGAAGCTTGGCGACATCACCCTTCATGCGGATGTTGTTCACCTTGCGCACGAAGCCGGTGTCGAGTTCGCGTGGACCGACAAGGTCGAGCAAAGTCGTCGCCGGATTTGTCGCGGAGACGATCGTCCTGGCGCGCAGCACCTCGCCATTGTCCAATGCGATACCGACGGCACGGCCTTTCTCGACAATGATCCTTGCGACAGGCGCCGATGTGCGGACGTTCACGCCGGCCTTTTCGGCCGAGGCGCGGATGGCGGCGATCACCGCGCCCATGCCGCCCTTCGGCACTATCTGCGCGCCGGCCGCACCGCCGGCCTCGCCGGCCAGCCGGTAATAGAGGCCGAGCAGCGAGGTGGGCGAGCGCGGACCGAGATGGCTGCCGAGCGTCGCGTCGAAGGACAGCAGCCCTTTCAGCCTGATGTCGGCAAGCTGCTCGTCGAGCAGGTCGGCGACGTTCATCAAGAGCACGCGCAGGAAATCGCGCATGTCTTCCTTGCCGAGCCTTTTCAGCGCCAGTGCGGCCTGGCCGAGCGCCGCTGTCTCCAGCAGCGACATGCCGGCCAGCTCGGGCGGACGACGCGAGAGGAAGGGTTCCAGGATGCCGGCGTAGCGCAGCAGCTGCGCGCGCAACTGCTTCCACGCGGATTGCTCCGACGAACTTGCACCGGTCAGCATTTCGCCATAGGCGCCGTGCAGGACCAGCGAGGGGCCGTCCATCGACAGCGCAACCGACGGCGCGAAGTCGTCTGGGGTGATCCGCAAGCCATGCTTCTCCAGCTCCAGCGTCTTCACCACGTCGGCATGCAGGCGGTTCAGCAGATGGGCGATCGACGAGACATGAAAACCCGGCGCGAATTCCTCCGTGCGCGCGGCGCCGCCGAGATCGGCTCCCGCTTCCAGCAGCAGCACCTTGCGCCCTGCCTTCGCCAGCGTGACAGCAGTGACGAGGCCATTATGGCCGCCGCCAATGACGATTGCATCATATGACGTCATGGGCCGGGCTCATATGCGAGGTCGATTTGGCGAGATCGCGCAGGATCTCGGCCGCGGCATTTCGGCCGGGCGCGCCCATGACGCCGCCGCCGGGATGGGTCGAGGAGCCGCACATATAAAGACCGCCGACCGGCGAGCGGTATTGCGCGTAGCCCGGCACCGGGCGGTTGAACAGAAGCTGGTCGAAGGTCAGTTCGCCCTGGAAGATGTTGCCTTCGGTGAGCCCGACCTCGGCCTCGATTTCGCGCGGCGTGCGCACCTCCATGTGGACGATGCGGTCGCGAAAGCCGGGCGAGTAGTCGGCAATCTGCGCGATCACGCTTTCGGCGAATCCGTCGCGATCGGCGTCGGACCATTCATGGGCGTTTACCTTGGGCGGCGCGTATTGCACGAAGCAGCTCATGAAGTGTTTTCCCGGCGGCGCCATCGTCGGGTCGAGCGTCGTCGGGATGACCATGTCGAGGAAAGGATCGGCCGACCAGCGCCCGGCCTTCCAGTCGTCATAGGCGCGCTCCATGCGCTCCATCGAATCGGTGAAATGCATGTCGCCGCGATAGACCGGCGAATCCTTCGGCAGAGCCGGGAATTCGGGCATCGAGTCCAGCGCGATGTTGACCTTGCCGGACGAACCTCGGATCTTGAAGTTCCTGACCCGGCGCAGGAAAATCTCGGGCAGTTCCTTTTCCTCGACCAGTTTCAGGAAGGTTCGCTTCACGTCGGCGTTGGAGACGACGAGCTTGCCACGGATCTCCTCACCGCCGGCCAGCACCACACCCTTGGCCTTGCCGCGGCTCACCAGAACATGGTCGACCTCGGCGCCGGTGCGAATGGTTCCACCCGACGCCTTGAAGGATGCCGCCAGCGCTTTTGTCACCGCGCCCATGCCGCCGCGCGCATAGCCCCAGGCGCCGACCGAGCCGTCGACCTCGCCCATATAGTGGTGCAGCAGCACATAAGCCGTGCCGGGCGACATCGGCCCGAGCGCCGTGCCGATGATGCCGGACAAAGCGAAATTGGCCTTGACGACATCGGTCTCGAAATATTCATCGAGGAAGTCCGAGATCGACATGGTCCAGAAGCGCAGCGTCAGCGCCATTTCCTCCGCCGACAGGCCCGCGAATTTCTTGCCCAGATAAAGGAGCTCGCCCAGATCCCGCGGCCGCAGACTGGTCGGGTCGGGCGCGGTGCGCATCAACAGCGGCTGGATGAAACGGCACTGGCGCGTCACGTCGCGCGCATAACGGTCGTAGGCTTCGGCATCGCGTTTCGAGAAGCGCGCAAATTCGCGCCGGTGTGCATCATGGTCCCGGTAATTGGCGAGATAATCGCCATCCCTGGTGAACACCGCGCCGCCCTCATAGGAAATAACCTGCAGGCCGAAGCGCGGCAGTTCGAGGTCGCGCATGATTTCAGGGCGAAACAGCGAACAAACATAGGAACAGTTGGAATAGAGGAAGCCCGGCGTCAGTTCCCGGCTGGTGGCGGCGCCGCCGACCCAGGGATTCTTCTCCACCACCAGCACGTCGAGCCCGGCGCGCTGGAGATAGCAGGCATTGACCAGTCCGTTGTGTCCGCCGCCGATGACGATCGCATCCCAAGCTTTCATTTTGGCCCAGTCTTTCCATGCGATCCGCTGTTCATCTTGGCGTAATCCGTCCCCTCAATGCGCGAAATTTGGCATGGTAGTCGTCGTTTTGTCCAGCTATATTGAATGAATGTTCAACAAATGATGTTGCGTTTTCCCAGACATGGGCTAGGCTTTGCAGGCGTTCGAGACGGACATTCGTCGATTGGGGATCGAGGGTTGATGATCGAAACGGCCGAGGCCGAGCCGGAGTATGACGGAGCCGCCATCCGCTTCCTCGAGGCGCTGTGGGGCGACGGCTACCTGTCGCCGGGCGGGCCCGACGAAGTCGACCGCGTGCTCGAGGGACTTTCGCTCGCAGGCAAGACCGTGCTCGACATCGGCTGCGGGTCCGGAGGCATCACGCTGCATCTGGTCGAACGGCATGGCGCCGCGCACGTCACCGGCTTCGATGTCGAGCGGCCGGTGATCGAAACGGCCAGGCGCCGGGCAGCCTCCCGCGGGCTTGCCGACCGCGCCAGCTTCATCCAGGCGCCGCCTGGGCGGTTGCCTTTCGAGGATCAGTCGTTCGACGTCGTCTTCTCCAAGGATGCGCTGCTGCATGTCGCCGACAAGGATGCGCTGTTTGCGGAGATATTCCGCGTGCTCAAGGCCGGCGGCGCCTTTGCGGCATCAAACTGGATGATCTCGCATGACGGCGAACCATCACCGGAGATGAAGGCCTATGTCGCCGCCGAAGGGCTGTCCTTCGCGATGGCCTCGCCGGCGCGTTACGCACAGGCGATGCGCCAGGCGGGCTTTGCCGAGATCGCGGTTCGCGACCGCAATCCCTGGTACCGCGAGGTGGCGCGGGGCGAACTGGAAAGGCTGAAGGGGCCGCTCTATCCGACGGTCGCGGCGGCAGTGGGCGCCGCCTATGTCGACAAGAACATACGAACCTGGGAGGCCATGCAGAAGGTGCTTGACAGTGGCGAGCACCGTCCCACTCATCTTCGCGGGCAAAAACCGAAGATGGTCGGCTAGCCGGCGATGTGGAGCATGACCGCACCCATGAAAATTGCAGCACGCCAAGAGCAGTCCGCCGAGGCATCGAGCGAACCCGAGAAACGCGGGCGTAAGGCTTCCAAGGAGGTCAGGCAGCTTCAGCTGATCGAGGCGACGATCGATTCGTTGGCCAAGCGCGGCTATTCGGAGACGACGATGGCCGACGTCGCCGATGGCGCGGGCCTGTCGCGCGGCATCGTCAATTTCCATTTCGAGAGCAAGGAAAAACTGCTGATCGCGACCTTGCAACATATGTATGACGAGTACTCGGCGCATTGGCGCAATGCCTTGGAGAAAGCGGGTAACGACCCCGCCGACCAGTTGCGGACCCTGGTCGCGGCCGATTTCGACCGTTCGATCTGCAACAAGCGCAAGCTGGCGGCCTGGTGCGCCTTCTGGGGCGAGGCCAAGTCGCGGCCGACCTATCAGGCGCTGAGCAGCGCCCGCGATGCCGTCTACCAGAACATCTTCATCGAGCTTTGCGCGACGCTCAAGCAAAGCGGCGGCTATGCCTATGAGCCGCAGGTCATGGCGCTGGCGCTCAGCGCGATGCTGGAGGGACTGTGGCTGCGCTTGATGATGGGCACCGAAGACACTACCCGCGAGAGCGCCTTGCAGGCAGCCAACGAATTCCTGTCGGCCGCATTCCCTAAACATTACCAGGGAGCAGCCGCCACCCGTCGCAAGGCATGAAGCAATCGATAAAATAAAAGAGGATGGAACAGCAATGAAGACATCAATCCAGCGGCTGACATTGGCCCGACGCCTGACATTGACTCTGGCATTGACCGGCGTGCTGGCGGCCTCGGCCGCAGCCCTGGCGGTTGCCGCCGACAAAGACCTGGTCGTGTTCGACTGGTCCGGCTATGAGGATCCGAGCTTCCATCCGAAATATGTCGAAAAGAACGGCGATTCGCCGACCTTCGCCTTCTTTGGCGACGAGGACGAGGCGTTCGAAAAGGTGCGCTCGGGTTTCAAGGCCGATCTCGGCCATCCCTGCTCGCAGAGCGTGGTGAAATGGCGCGAGGCCGGCCTGCTGCGGCCGCTCGACACATCGAAGATAACAGGCTGGAAAGATCTCAATCCCGGAATCATGGCGATGAAGGATCTCGCCACGACGGCCGATGGCAAGGCCTGGTTCATGCCCTGGGACTGGGGCAACACCCAGCTCACCTATAATTCCGAAAAGGTCGACGCCAAGGACGTGCAGTCGCTGAAGGCGTTCGCCGATCCGAAGTTCAAGGGCCGGGTTTCGATCGGCGACAATGTCGACGACGCCTATGCGCTGGCAAGCCTGGCCATCGGCGTCAAGGACTGGACCAAGATGACCGACGACCAGTTCAAGCAGGCGTCGGATTTCCTGCGCCAGGTGCATAAGAACGTGCGCTCCTACTGGACCGACACAACGGACGTGGTGCAGCTTTTGAGCGGCGGCGAGGTCGATCTTGCCTGGGCATGGAACGACGCCACCGTGCAATCGGTCGCCGCCGGCGTGCCGATCAAAGCCAAGAAGGACACGGACGAAGGCATTTCGACCTGGGTCTGCGGCTATGTGCTGTTCAAGGATGCGCCCGGCAATGTCGACAAGGCATATGATTATCTGAACGCCGTCAACGATCCCGAAACCGCCAAGGTGCTGGTCAAGGACTGGGGCTATGGCCAGGCCAACGCCAAGGGCATGGCCGGCGTCGATCAGGCCGTGCTGAAGGAAAAAGGCTATGACGATGTGCAGAAATTCGTCGACAAGACGCTGTTCCAGTCGCCGGTGCCCTCGCAGCTCAAGCTCAAGATGATCGCCGAATTCGAGAAGATCAAAGCCGGATATTGAGCCGGTTCGGCCGCCCGCCCGCCTGCGGAGATGGTGGGTGGGCTCGCCAAGAGAGGCGAATTCTCATAACCTCGCGGCAGCCTTTCGCGACGGGGGAATTCGCACCATGAAGCCAGTGCTACGCAGCCTTGCCCTTGCCGCCGCCTGCGTGATCGGCGCCGGCGCCGTCTATGCCTGGGCGGAAGGTGGCGGCGACCTCGTCGTGTTCGACTGGTCCGGCTATGAGGACCCGCTGCTGCACCCTGCCTATGCCGCCAAATACGGCGCCGAGCCGACCTTCGCCTTCTTCGGCGACGAGGACGAGGCCTTCGAGAAGATGCGGGCCGGCTTCAAGGCCGACATCGCGCATCCCTGTTCGCAAAGCGTGGTCAAGTGGCGCGAGGCGGGCTTACTGCAGCCGCTCGACACGTCGAGGATAGCAGGCTGGAAAGACCTCAATCCCGGCATCATGGCGATGAAGGATCTCGCCACCACCGACGACGGCAAAGCGTGGTTCATGCCATTCGACTGGGGCAACACCTCGCTTCTCTACCGCACCGACAAGGTGACGCCGGAGCAGGCGCAATCGCTCAGGATCTTCGCCGACCCGAAGTTCAAGGGCCGCGTCACCATCGGCGACAATGTCGACGACGCCTATGCGCTGGCGAGCCTGGTCATCGGGCTGAAAGACTGGACCGGGATGACCGATGCCCAGTTCCAGAAGGCGTCCGCCTTCCTGCGCGACGTGCACAAGAACATCCGTTTCTACTGGACCGACGACACCGATCTCAACCAGGCCTTCATCGGCAATGAGGTCGATCTCGTCTGGGGCTGGAACGAGACCTATGTGACGCTGAAGGGGCAAGGCCTGCCGATCGCCATGAACCGCGACAGCAAGGAAGGCATCTCGACCTGGGTGTGCGGCTATGTGCTGATGAAGGATGCACCCGGCAAGCTCGATCAGGCCTATGACTTTCTGAATGCAGTCAACGCTTCTGCCGTTTCGGACTATCTGGTGAAGACCTTCGGCTACGGCCACGGCAACAGCGCCGGCATGGCTGTAGTCGACCACACGGTTCTGGCCGATCGCGGCTTCGACGATCTCGACAAATTCCTCGACAAGACGCTGTTCCAACAGCCGGTGGCGCCGGAGCTCAAGCAGCGCATGGTCGCCGAGTTCGAGAAGATCAAGGCCGGCTATTGAACAGCGAATCCACAAGAGCCGATGTCGTCATCATCGGCGCCGGCTTCACCGGGCTGTCGGCGGCGCTCGAGCTGAAAAAGGCCGGCGTCGATTTCGTGCTGCTCGAGGCGCGTGCCCGTGTCGGCGGGCGCGTCGAATCGGTGGAGATCGGCTCCGGCGAGCGCATCGACAGTGGCGGCCAGTTCCTGTGCGAGGACATGCCGGAGCTGATGGCGCTTGTCGAAGCGCGCGGCAAGATGCTGGTCGAAACCCATGTCGAGGGCGCGTTTATCGCCCAGCCGCCGATCTCCGCCGCCGAGGCGAAGCGAACCTATTCTGGTTCGATGGCGATCCGCGAGCGGATGAACGCGATCGCGCCGGACGATCCCTCGATTGCCGGGCTGACCGTTGCCGCCTGGCTCGACCGGCAGGATGATGCCGATGCCGCCAAGGCAGCCTTCCGCTCGTTGATCGAAGGCCTGTGGTGCCTGACGCTGGAGAAACTGCCGCTCTGGCACCTGATCGACAACGATAGGCGCATCACCAATGAGGTGCCGGAGCTCCAGTATTTCCTGCGCGAGACGATGCAGTCGGTGGCCGAGGACCTGGCCAGCGATCTCGGCGACCGGCTGTGGCTCAACGCGGCCGTTTCATGCATCGAGCATGGACCGCAAGCCGTTCGCATCGTCTCGGCGGCGGGTGTCATTGAAGCGCGGGCGGCACTTGTCGCGGTGCCGCCGGTCATGGCGGCGAAACTGGGCTTCGCACCCGCCCTGCCCGAATCCCTGGCGAAGGCGCTCGGCGTTTGGGAAAGCGGCGCCGTGATCAAGGTGCTAGTGCGCTACCCCGCTGCCTTCTGGCGCCGCCGCGGCTTGAGCGGCATGGTGATGTGGCGCGACCCGCCGGGGCTGTTCGCTTGCGATGCCAGTCCGGATGAAGGCCGCGCGGCGCTGGTCGTCTTCGTCGGCGGCCCGCTCGCCTTGCGCTGGGGTGAGCTTGGCGAGACGGCACTGCGCGCCGAAGTGACCGGGAAACTGGTGGAAGCCCTCGGTCCCGACGCGGCCGAAATCGCGGGTTTCAGCCAGCGCGACTGGACGCATGACCGCTGGAGCGGCGGCGGCTACAGCGACCTCATCGTCGACGTCGCGGCGACCGATGCCGAACCTGTGCTCCTGGCCGGCGCGCCGCCTGTTCATTTCGCATCGTCGGAGCTGTCGCCGTCATTTCCCGGCTATGTCGAAGGGGCGATCGTTGCCGGTCGCATAGCGGCGCGAAAGATCATCGCGGACCGTCAATCCGCCACCGCCACCAGGGCTTCGGGATCGTAGGCGAGGCGAATCGAAGTGCCGACCGGAATATCGTCGGCGCCGAAATCGTTGGTCTCGGTTACCGACAGCGGCTTTTCCAGGCCGGGGATCTCGACGATCAAATGGGTGATCTCGCCAAAATAGTGGCGTTCGACCACCTTTCCGGCAACCTCGAACTTGGCCGTCGCATTGTCCCACAGGACGCGCAGGCGCTCCGGGCGGATGCCGAGCGTGGCGCCGCCGCCATTGCGCACGAAGGCCTTCGGCTTGTCGGTCTTCACACGGCCGAAGCCCAGCGTGTCGACGACCAGCGAGGCGCCGTTCTCCTCGACGATCTCGGCCTTGACGAAATTCATGCCGCCGAGGAAGTCGGCGACCTGGCGGTTGACCGGCCGCTGGTAGATCTCCTTGGGCGAGGCGACCTGCGCGATCCTGCCGCCGAACATCACGGCGATGCGGTCGGACATGGCCAGCGCCTCATACTGGTCGTGGGTGACCAGCACAAAGGTGATGCCGACAGCCTGCTGCAGGCGGCGCAGTTCGACCTGCATCTGCTCGCGCAGCTTCTTGTCGAGCGCCGACAGCGGCTCGTCGAGCAGCAGCACCTTGGGCCGCATCACCAGCGCGCGGGCGAGCGCGACGCGTTGCCGCTGGCCGCCGGACAGTTCGGTGGCGAGCCGCTTGCCGAGACCGGTTAGCGACACCTGCGCCAAGGCCTCCTCGACGCGGCGCTTCTCCTCGCCGCCCTGCAATTTCAGCCGCTTCAGGCCATAGGCGACGTTCTGCTCGACATTGAGATGCGGGAAGATCGCATAGCTCTGGAACACCATGTTGGTCGGTCGGCGATTGGGCGCAATGCCTTCCATCGGCTGGCCGCCGACCGAAATCGAACCGCTCGTCGGGTTGTCGAAGCCGGCGATCATGCGCAACAGCGTGGTCTTGCCGCAGCCGGACGGGCCGAGCAGCGAGAAGAATTCGCCCTCGCGAATGGTCAAGGACGCATCGTCGAGCGCCTTGAAGGCGCCGTAGCTGCGGGTGACGCCGTTGATCTCGATCATCGTCCGTTCGGACAGGGTTCGTGCGGATGGGGCCTGCTCAGGCATAAAGCCCTCCCTCGTTCTGGGTGCGTCTGGCGGCGCGGCGGCGCAGGATTTCGGCGACGGTCATCAGCAGGAAGGAGGCGACCAGCAGCAGCGTGCCGAGCGCGAGCACGCCCGGCAGTTTCGCCGCGAAGCGCAACTGGCCCCAGATATAGATCGGCAGCGTCGCCTCGGTACCGGTCAGGAAGAAGGCGATGATGAACTCGTCCAGCGAAATGGTGAAGCAGACCAGCAGGCTGGAGATGATTGCCGGCGCCACCATCGGCAGCGTCACCCGCCGGAAGGTGCCGAAGGCGCTCTCGCCGAGGTCGGCCGAGGCCTCCTCGAGGCTGCGATCGAAACCCTCGAAGCCGGAGGTCAGCACCGTCATCGAATAGGGGATGCAGACCAGGACATGGCCGAGCACGACGGTAAACAGAGAGAGGCTCAAGCCGAGCTGCAGCATCACCAGCAGCATCGAGATGGCGACGATGACTTCCGGCAGCACGAGCGGCGCCATGATCAGACCGTTGATGGCCCGCCGGCCGGGATAGCGGTAGCGGGTGATCGAGCGGGCAGCGAGGATGCCGAGAACCGTCGAAAGGACGGACGCCGAGACGCCGACGATCAGGCTGTTCCAGGTGGCGTCGAGCAGCGCCGGCGTGTTGGGCAGGTCCTCGTACCATTTGAGGGTGTAGCCGGTCAGCGGGAATTTCGGTGTGGCCGCAGTGTTGATCGAAAAGATCGGCAGGAAGATCACGGGCAGATAAAGGAAGCCGACATAGAGGAAGGCGTAGGCCGACAGCCAGCCGCCCGGCAGCAGACGTCGCGCCGCGCTCATCGCGCAAGCCTCTGGGCGGCACGGATGACCAGCACCGTGGCGCCGGCCATCAACGTCACGACCAGCATGGTGGTGACGGAAAGGGCGGCGCCCAGCGGCCAGTTCGAGGCCTTGCCGAACTGCGCCTGGATGGCGTTGGCGATCATGACGCCGTCCTTGCCGCCGACGAGTTTGGGGGTGACATAGTCGCCGACCGTCGGGATCATCACGATCAGCGCCGCCGAGATGATGCCTGGCGCCGACAGCGGCAAAGTCACGCGAAGGAACGAACGAAAGGGACCATCGCCGAGATCCGTAGCCGCCTCCACCAGGGTCCGGTCGATCTTCTCCAGCGAGACGAAGATCGGCAGGATGGCGAAGGCCGCCCAGGCGTGGGTCAGCGTGATGATGACGGCGCTCGAATTGTAGAGCAGCGCCGTCGACGGCTCGTTGATGATGCCGAGGCCGATCAGCCCGGAGTTCAAGACGCCGTTATAGCCGAGAATGACCTTCCACGACATCACGCGCAGGAGATAGCTGGTCCAGAACGGGATGGTGATGAGGAACAGCCACAGGCTCTTGTGGCGGCCGCCGTGGAAGGAAATGAAATAGGCGATCGGATAAGCCAGGACGACGGTGAAGAAGCTGACCGTCAGCGAGATATACAGCGAGCGCCACAACAGATCGCGATAGATCGGCTCGGTCAGGGCGACGCGGCAGTTTTCCAGCGTGAAGGTGCGGTCGATGGTCAGATAGTTCTGCGTCCAGAAGGAGTGGGCGATGACCACCAGGATCGGCAGGACCAGGAGGATGAGCGCGTAGAGAAAGGTTGGGCTGATCAGGGCAAAGCCCTGCACGGGTTCGGATTGCAGAAGGGCATTTCGTCTGGCCCGCGTCATGCGCAACGGGGGCGACCCTTCCACCGCCGCCGTCATTGCCAGACTCCGGGGGGCAGGGCTCCGGCTGTGATCTCGGTTGCTGGCCTGGAGCGTCCCGCCATGCGGTATCCCGTTGGACTGGCGCCGGCTGTTTGTTCCCAATTTTGTTTTGGAGCGCGATCGAACGCAAAACCGGTGACCAGTTTTGCTGATCGCGCTCCGAGCTTGCCGGCTTTCTTTCATCATGCCCGCATCCGCGGATTGAAATCAAGCGCTATTTCTGAGATATTGATTGAACGGACATTCAACATTGTGGGGATTATGCCGGAAATTTCCAGCATTGCCGGCCAAATTTCGAAATCCTGAATTCGACAAGTGATGTGGAGATGACGATGGCGGCTGCGAGGGACCTGAAGGCGAGCGAAATGGCCGGAGCCGGAGCTGCCGATGCCGTCGAGTTGGCCAGGCGCCATCTCGTCCAGCCTTGGCCGTATGCCGGTTCGGTCGGCGCGGAAGCGCGCGCGCTGATCGGCGAAGGCGACGGCATCTACATCACCGACGGCACCGGCAAGCGGTTGATCGACGGGCCGGCCGGCATGTGGTGCGTCAATGTCGGCCATCGGCGCGAGGAGCTCGCCAGGGTGATGTACGACCAGGCGATGGCACTGTCCTACAATACGCCCTGGTACACGATGAACGCGCCGTCGGCGGAACTTGCCGGTCGCATAGCAGGTCATGCGCCTGGCGATCTCAGCCACGTCTTCTACACCACAGGCGGCTCCTCGGCGGTGGAGACGGCGCTGCGCTTCATGCAGTTCTACAACAATGTGCGGGGCCGGCCGGAGAAGAAGCTGATCCTGTCGCGCGGCGGCGCCTATCACGGCTCGACCTATCTGTCGGCCTCGCTCAATGGCCGCCCGCGTGACCGCGACTGGATGGACGGCGCCGACGAGCTGGTGATCAAGCTGTCCTCGCCCGATCCGTTCCGTCGTCCGCAGGGCATGAGCATGGCTGATTTCACCGACTTCCTCGTCGACCAGTTCCGCGACACCGTCGCGCGAGTCGGTGCTGACCGGATCGGCGCTTTCGTCGGCGAGCCGGTGCAGGCCTCCGGCGGCGTTATCGTGCCGCCGGACGGCTACCTCAAGCGCATCCGCGAGATCTGCCGCGACAACGACATCCTCTATGTCTCCGACGAGGTGGTGACGGGCTTTGGACGGCTGGGCCATGTCTTCGCCTCCGGCGATGTGTTCGGCATCGATCCCGACATGATCACCTTCGCCAAGGGTGTGACGTCAGGCTATTTCCCGCTCGGCGGCGTCATCATATCGGAACGGCTGCTGGAGGAACTGCGCCGGTCGAACCATCCCGACGCGATGTTCGGCCATGGCCTGACCTACACCTCCCATCCGGTCGGCTGCGCAGTGGCGCTCAGGAATCTCGACCTTCTGGAGCAGGGCGTACTTGCCCACACGCAAGCGGTCGCGCCCTACTTCCAGGCGCAGCTGAAGACGCTGGAAGAATTGCCGTTGGTCGGCGAGGTGCGCGGGCTGGGATTGATGGGCTGCGTCGAATGTGTCGCCGACCGCGAAAGCAAGGACCCGCTGCAGCTCGACAAGGATGTCGGCAAACGCATCGACGCGCATTGCCACGAGCTCGGCCTGCTGGTGCGGCCGCTGATCAACATGTGCGTGATGTCGCCGCCGCTGGTCATCACGCGCGAGCAGATCGACGACATGGTCGGCATTTTGCGCGAGGGCATTTCGCGCACGATGGATGATCTCAGGAAAGAAGGGGTGTGGCGGGGATGACGTTCTTTCTTCGCCCCGCATAGGACGGGGAGAGGAGCGCTCTCACCGATGGTTTCGCCAATTATCGGCGTCGCCTATCCACGCGACCGCAGCGCGTCGTTCAAGTTCCACATGTCCTTCTCCTCCGGCGCCGTTTCGAGCCCAAGCACGGGGATCTGCCTGCGCAGATGGTCGTGGTGGGTGCGCACTCCGTATTCGAGGTCGGAGAGGTAAAAACCCTCGAAGGCTTCCGACAGCATGGATTCGTTCGACCACACCGAAAGCTGGACATCCTCCGACATGGTGTCGCGGTCGATGCGGAAGGAGAGATAGCGGGCCGCAGCCTGCTCGCGGCTTTCGTCGCGATAGCGGTAAATGGCGCCGCGCAGCAGGGTCTCACCCGTCGACAGCGGGAACTCCTGATAGAACTGCACCGATTCCGGCATCACCGAGAGGACGGCATTGGGGAAGATGCCATAATAGACCCAGGCCTTCTTCAGATAGTCCGGCAGATGCGCCGGCTCCGGCGCGATCTTGACGTAGTTCCTGACGCTCCAGCGACGGCCGGCATGCGGGTTGTAGCTGGCGAAGGAGCGCGACACGCCGTTGACGAAGGGTTCGTCGAAATAGGTCGCGCCATAGAGGTCCTGCAGGGCCGGGTGCGCCATGGCGACGTGATAGCCCTCATTGTCGACGTCGCGCACCGACTTCCAGTTGACCGGAGTTTTCTGGGTCCAGATGCCCCAGGAGGGCACCATGTCGGCGGCCTTGTAGTGCGAGAATTCGGGCTCGATCGGCTTCATCAGCTCGGCGACGGAGGGCTGCGGGCCGCCAGCGCGGAAGCGAATGAAGATAAAGCCCATCCAGACCTCCAGATCGAGCGGCATCAGGCCGAACTCGGTCTTGTCGAGATCGGGAAAGGAACGCGGGCGGGCAGCGCCGCGCAACGTGCCATCGAGATTGTAGACCCAGCCGTGGAATGGGCACACAAGCGCGTTCTTGCAGTTGCCCTGGCTGTCGGCGACGACACGGCTGCCGCGATGGCGGCACATATTGTTGAAACCGCGCACGACGCCGTCCTTGCCGCGCACGATCAGAGCGCGTTCGCCGACGACGTCCATGGCCAGGTAGTCGCCTGCGTCAGGGATGTCGCTGACATGTCCGGCGATTTGCCAATGGTTGCGGAAAACGTGCTCCTTCTCGAGTTCGAGGAGGGCATCGGAATGGTAGCTCCAGCCAGGCAGTCCCCGCCGGTCCCAATCGTTGGGAATGGCCACATCACGGAGATGCGGGTTCATAAAACGTCTCTTCTTTTTATTGAATATCCGTTCAATATAATCATATTTTTCATTGAAATGCAATGGCTTGTGGAAACGAGCATATTTTCGAAAGAAAATTGGCGCGCCGATTTCAATCCAATCCGATGTGACGGCTGGCCCCGAAAACCCCGGAGAATCCGGGCGTTAGCCCGGGTTTCAAAGCTTGGTTCCGGCAAGGTTTCGAAGCAAATCCTGCCACGGCGGAAGCCGAGGCAAAAGGCGTCGCCGCGCGTCTTGCCCGCTTGCCGATCCGCCGAGCCGAGATCGGCAAGCGGGCGCGTGATGCCCAGTTGGTGGGGGCTGCCGCGGGTGCCGTTTCAAGGCGGTTACAATATCAGATTCACACCAGCTTTCCGCTGATACAGAGCGCGACTAAGTTCGTTTTATCAAAAAAAGAAAGTCAACGAAGGGGATGATGATGCATGCGAAAGTTCAGATTGCCAGCAACGACCGCCGGTCCCAGGCTCCGGAGCGCGTTGGCCGCCGCCCGAAGCTGGCGTTGCGCCAGCGCGCCAGCGACCACCCCATGGCGATGTTCATGGCGCTGGCTGCTTGCGCCTTCGCCGGCATGGCGTTCGCGCCGACGGTCGGCCCGGCCTTTGCTTCGCTCAATCCACCGGCCAACGTCGTCGGCGGCGCAATGACCACCACCAGAACCGCACGCCTGCCGATGCCGATGGTCGACCTTGCCTGCAAGGGTCAGGCCTGGGGCGCCGAGAGCGTCGATTGCCTGCGGGCCATAGCCGAGCAGTCCGGAGCCCACAAAGCCCGTGCGGTCCGGACGATCGCCAATGCCGCGCCGCTGACCAATACGCCGAATATTTTCTGAGTTCGACTGAAACATGGTTCCGAAGCGGCTCCGCTTTGGAACGTGCCGCGGCGCTCCCCGAGCGCGTCCAGCGCTCCCTTCGGCTCCCGCCGCATGTCGGCCGGGGGCTTTTTTAACCGGTTGGTACGGTCTATCCCTTCGAAACCACCTGGTCGGCAATGGCGGAAAGCACGCTGCGCACATCCAGCGTGCTGAACGGTTTCTCCAGGATCTGCGGACGCTGCAAGGGCGGCAGCGCCTCGATTTCGGCCTTGGCGCCGATCAGGTCGCCAGTGACCAGCACGAAACGCCGCGCCAGTTCCGGTCTTTCGGCAAGCAACTCTCGATAGATGGTCATGCCGCTTGTTCCAGGCATGCGCAGGTCCGAAAAGACGATGTCGGGCGGCATGTGGCCAGCCAATATGGCTGTGGCCGTGTCCCAGAGGGGCGCGATCCGTGACTTGATGCCCATCAGTTCGAGTATGTCGGAGAGCGAACCGGCGACGTCGGGCTCGTCATCGATGATCAAGGCGTGGCGCAGCCCGCTCGATCGCGGCTGGCCCTCGCCGGCGATGGCGACGCCGGCTACAATGGCCGGCAGCTGGACGACGAAACGGGCGCCACTTGGCAGCACTTCCTCGAACCAGACATTGCCATTGTGCCGCTCGATGATCGATTTCGAGATCGACAGGCCGATGCCGGTTCCGACGCCGACCGGCTTGGTGGTGAAATAGGATTCGAAGATGCGGGACCGGATCGCTTCCGGTACGCCAGGCCCATTGTCCTCGACCGAGAAACCGGGATCGCCGCGCTCGCTGCGGAAGGTCCGCACCTTGATCAGCCGGTCGCCGCCTATGCCTGCCAGCGCATGCTGGCTGTTGATGAGGAAATTGGCGGCCACCTGGGTGACGTGATCGGCGTCGGCCATGGCCAGCAACGGGCCAGGCGCGAAATCGGTGTCGATGATGATCCCGCTCGAGCGCGCGCCGTAGGCGGTCACCTCGAGCGCCGCGCGGATCACCTGGTTGAGGTCCGTCTCGGCCCGCTCGGTCGGATGCAGCCGGACCATCGACAGGAAACTCTTGACGATACGGCCGCAGCGCTCGGCGGCGGCGCGAACTTTCTCGGCGCGAACCTTGGTCTGCGGATCGGAGGCGAATTCGTGCAGCAGCGTCGACTGGGCGACAACCACGGCCAGCGGGTTGTTGAGCTCATGCGAGACGCCCGCAAGCAGCGAACCCATCGCCGCCATCTTCTCGTTCTGGTGCAACTTCTCGCGCTGCCGATTGATCTCCTCCTCGGCGCGCAGCTTGTCGCGCAGGTCGCGGATGGAGCCGAAGATCAGGCGGCGGTCGGCGACCCGCATCTCGGTCGCCGTCAGTTCGATGGGGAAAATCTCGCCGGCGGCGTTCTGGGTCACCGTCTCGAGCCGCTGTCCGACCATTGGCGCGCCGCGGCCGGACATGTATTCGGCCCCCGACGCATAGCCCTTACGGTAATAGATCGGCACGATGGTGTCGAGCAGGTCCTTGCCGAGGATATCGCTGCGCAGGAAGCCGAACATCTTCTCGGCGGCCGGATTGAATTCGACGATCGAGCCGGTCTCGTCGATGACGAGGATGGCATCGAGCGAGGCTTGCAGCATGGTGCGGCGGATGACCTCGCTGGCGTGGGCGTCGGAGGGCGAGCGTTCGATCGCGTCGCCGATGGCCAGCGCGATGATATGCAGCGTCGCTTCTTCCTCATCGGTCCATTCGCGCTCCTCGATACAGTCATTGACCGCCAGCGTCCCCCACAGGTGGCCATGCGCGAATACGGACACCGACAGGAACGACTTAATGCTCTGTTTCTCGAAGTCGGCTCTCAGGAAGCCCTCGAGGTCGCGCGTATGGCCGGCGAAAATCTTGCCCTGCCGTTCATCCTCCTGCAGCCGTTCCAGCAGCGGATCGGCGTTGATGATCGACTGCACGATCACCGTCGGCGAGGCCAGCTCGCCACCGACCACGGGATCGATCCAGTAGGCGGCCACCGACTGGGCAAATCCCTGGCCGGGCAGTTCGCGCAGGCGGAACAGGATGCCGCGCTGGCAGTCCATTGCGCGGCAAAGCGTTTCCAGTATGGCTTCCATCTCGCGCTGCCAGTCGCCGGCCTCGCGCAGCCGCCGCACCACGCGCACGGCCGCCATCGCCGCGCCTTGCCGGCCGTCTTGCATGTCCGTGCCTGCTGCTTCAGCGGTCATTTTCAGCCATTGTTGCGGTGCCAAGCGGATTTCATGCGCCGCGTTTCAAATCCTTGTTTTTATGCCTTGTCCCAAATCCAAGAGCGTTTTTGGGCGACAAGTATTGCGACGGGTCCGTCCACAGACCAGCACAGGCGCGGGAGCAATCCCCGCGCCCACTTAGTGGCCGTCGCCGGCCGGCAGCGAGAAGATATAGCCTTCGCCGCGCACCGTACGCAGGAATTTCGGGCTGGCCGGATCCGTTTCTATCTTCTTGCGCAGGCGCATGATGCGAATGTCGACCGCGCGCGAGGATTCCGGATCTTCGGTGAGGCCGATCGCTTCGGAAATGGCAGCACGTGTCAGCAGCCGGTTGGCGCGGGTCAGGAAAACCTCCAGCACGTCGAACTCGCTCTTGGCCATGTCGATCACCGCGCCGTTGGCGCCGGTGACCAGCCTGCCGTCGAGATCAGCCTGGAAGGAGCCGAAAGCGACGGAGCGGCGGGGATCGCTCGCCTTTTGGCCGTGCATCGGCGCGTGCTGCGGAACCCGGCGCAGCACGCTGCGGACCCTGGCCAGCACCTCGCGCAGCTCGTAGGGTTTGACGATGTAGTCGTCGGCGCCGAGCTCAAGTCCGACGATGCGATCAAGCGCGGTGCCGGCGGCGGTGGCATAGATGATGCCGATCGGCAGTCTCGAGCGCAACCAGCGGCCGAGCGATAGCCCATCCTCACCCGGCATGGCGATGTCGAGGATGGCGAGGTGGAATGATTGCGTTTCGACCAGGCTGCGCGCGGCGGCCGCGGTTTCGGCAGTCGCCACGTCATAGCCGGCGGCGCCGAGATATTCGGCGACCGCCTCTCTTAGATCGGGCTCATCCTCGACAATTAAAATTCTTGCCCGCACGATGCGCTCGCTCCCACTTTCGGTGGAAAGTAGATTGGGTATAAACATGATGTCCAGCACTCATATCGGGTTGCCAGGAAATGGTTGGAAAACATGGCTGCACGCGCCGTTATCGGGCTTATCTGCGTCGCCGACGTGGTGGCGACCGAACTCGCCGATCACCTTGAGCGGCGAGGCCACGACGTGCGTCAGGCGCGCCAGCCCTGGGAAGCGGAATCTATGCTGGCGGGAAAGGGCGTCGACGTCGTCGTCGTCGGTGACAGCCTCAGCCAGGCGGAGGGACGTGATCTGCTCAGGCGTTATGGCAGCCAAGGCGGGGGCGGTGAAGGCGGACCGGATTTCATCCTGATCTGCCGGCCGTGCGACCTCGTCGACAAGGTGCTGGCGCTCGAGCTCGGTGCGGCCGACGTCATCGAAAGTCCGCTCAATGTCAGGGAACTCGCCGCCCGTGTCGGCGGCCTGCTGACGCGGCGGGGCAGGGCCGCCCAGGAACTGATCGTGTTGGAGAACGCGACCGTCGATTTGAGGTCGGCCATCGTCATGCACCGCTCGGGCACGGAGGAGCAGCTTTCGCCCGGCCAGGTGGCGCTGCTTCGGCTGTTCCTGGCCAGTCCCCGCAAGGTGCTGACGCGCGACGACATAATCGCGGCGGCGCCGGCCGAGAATGTCGACGCTTTCGACCGCTCGATCGATTCGCGCATCGTGCGGCTGCGCCGCAAGCTCGATACGGAAGCTATCATCACCATACGCGGCGCCGGCTACCGTTTCGATCCGCCGGCGCAATTCGCCGATTGACGGCTGGGCGCTCACGCAATTCCTCTGGTTGAGCATCGGATTTCCAAACCGGTTTTCACCTCGGGCCCGATTGCCCTGCGCTCAGCGCACCACCAGTAGCGATGGCCCCGGCGGCATGTCGCTGCCTGCCACGAACTCGCCTGCATGCGCGCGCTCTTTCAAGAGCACGGTGGCGAGCCCGGCAAAGCCGAGCAGGCCCTGTGCGTAGAGCAGTGCCGAAAGCACCGAAGCTGCAAGTTTCGTTTTCATTGCGTCAATCCCCAGTAAATCATGTTGCGGCAGCTTGTTTTCCGAAGACCAACGCCCGTCTTGGGTGGGCGCGTGACGCCTCGGCATACTTCAGGAACTCCCGAAGTGCCCGCGCCGTCTACGGAGCCCCCCGTCACGGCGCGGGCCTTCGGTCCTCTCAGCAGCAAGTTGCCGGAGGGGCCGCGCAATGCCAGCAGCTGAAGGCCAACCCGCCAGTGGGCCTTGAGCCGGACGATGCGCAGGCTGGAACAATCCAGACCGTGGCACAAAACAGAACGGTATGCAGGGTTGAGATCTCACTCGAACTCATCGCCGCGAGGCAGGCCATGGAACCGTCGGCAACCGTGCCGGCGCCGCTAGTGGCTGCTGCTGCGATGCTGATCCCGAGAAACCAGGACCGCATGTTCGTTTTCGTTCCCGTGGTCGTTGCCGTCTGCTTTCGTTACGTCAACTCTGCCGGCGGCCTGTATCCGCTTCATGCCGCCGAAAATGCGCTTTGTTGCAGATTCTGTTTCGAAATAGGGCTCCAACCTTTCAAGTTTGGCCAATCCGAACTTTCGTTTCGGGCTGGATACCTATGTGCCTACTCCTGTCCAGGGTGACAGCGTCAATGTCCGCCATTTGGGAACTTTGGCCCGTTAACCAGAGGAAACATATTCGAAACACAAACGAGCATTTCACGAAATCTCTCCGAAACATGATGCATCGATAAGCCGCTCATCGAATTTGGGGCCGGCCAGCCCGGCAGAGAGAGGGACATCATGCATACTGCTATTTCCGCCAAGCTCATCAACATCACCGCCGCCGCTGCCCTGACGGCTGCGGCGCTTCTGTTCGGCGCCGGCACGGGTACCGCGCATGCCGCCAACAAGATCGTGGCGCGCGTCTCGCTTTCGCAACAGGTCATGGAAGTCTCGGTCGACGGCCGCCCGGCCTTCGCCTGGAAGGTTTCCACCGGCGACAGGGCGCATGTGACGCCGACCGGCTCGTTTAAGCCGACGCGCATGCATGAAATGTGGTATTCGAAGAAGTACGACAACGCGCCGATGCCGCATTCGGTGTTCTTCAGCGGCGGCTATGCGGTGCACGCCACCTATGCCATCAAGCGGCTTGGCCGGCCGGCCTCGCATGGTTGCGTGCGGCTGCATCCCGACAATGCCGCCGATTTCTACCAGCTCGTCGAAACCTTCGGGCCGGCCAACACCAGCATCGTCATCGTCAAGTAGCTGGCTGGCAACGGATCGGCACAGCAGCCATATCCGTTCAGGGCTCCCGCCGGAACATTTTCCCGCGGTAAATCGAGCACAGCCAAAGAAAGAGGCCGGGACGTTTCGGCCTCTTTTCTTTGTTAGTTTTTGTTAGTTCGGCAATGCCGTTTCCATCAGCTCGGCAATGCCGGCATCAATTTGGGATCCGGCTTCTCGGCCAGCTGGGGCAAGTCCTTGCTGGCAATGAAGGTATAGAACATGGGCACGACGAAGAGCGTGAACATGGTGCCTACCAGGATGCCGGTGAAAATGACCAGGCCCATCGAATAGCGGGCCGCGGCGCCGGCGCCGCTGGACGTGATCAGCGGCACCACGCCAAGCGCCATCGCCGCCGTCGTCATCAGGATAGGCCGCAGCCGCACCTTGGCCGAAGCGATGATGGCGTCGCGTCGCCGCATACCGTGGATCTCGCGCTGCTGGTTGGCGAACTCGACCAGCAGGATGCCGTGCTTGGTGATCAGGCCGATCAGCGTGATCAGTCCGACCTGCGTGTAGATGTTGAGTGTGCCGAGGCCCAGATTGAGCGGCACGATGGCGCCGAAGATCGACAGCGGCACCGCCATCATGATGATCAGCGGATCACGGAAGCTTTCGAACTGCGCCGCCAGCACCAGATAGATGACGATGACGGCCGCCCCGAAGGCGATCAGGATCGTGTTGCCCTGTTCCTTCTCCTGCCTGGACTGGCCCGAATAGTCGATGAAGAAGGTGTCGGGCAGGCTCTCCCTGGCTATGTCCTCGAGGACTTTCAATCCATCGCCCGTGGTGACGCCGGGCAGCGGCAGCGCCGAGATCGTCGACGAATTCAGCTGGTTGAACTGCTCGATCGCGGCCGGCGACGCATTGGTCGAGATCTTCACCACCGCCGACAGCGGCACCATCTCGCCCGTTACGCTGCGCACGAAGTACTCGCCGAGTTTTTCGGGATTGTCGCGGAATTCTTTCGGCACCTGCGGGATGATGTCGTAGCTGTTGGAGTCGCGGTCGAACTGCGCCACTTCGGCGCCGCCGACCAGCAGCGTCAGCGTCCGGCCGATATCGGCGATCGGCAGGTTCAGCGCCGCGGCGCGGTCGCGATCGATGGTCACCGTCACCTGCGGCGCGTCATAGGCCATCGAATTCTGCACGACGATGAAGCGGCCGGAGGCCTGTGCCTTGTTCTTGATCTTCTCGGCCACGTCGTACACTTCCGAGGAGTCGCCGGTCGATCGCACCACCAGGGCGATGGGCAGGCCGCCGCCGGAGCCCGGCAGCGTCGGTGGCGCAAAGACGAAGGCCTGGACGCCCGCCACCTTGGCGAGACGGGCTGTGATGTCGGCCTGCAGCTCCTTCGAGTTGCGCTTGCGCTCCGCCCAGTCCTTGAAGGCGAAACCGACGAACGCACTGTTCGTCGTGCCGCCGAACGCGACGGCCGAGAACTGCGCCCGCGTTTCGGGAATATCCTTCACCAGACCGAGCATCTGGTTGACGTAAGTCTCGGTGTAATCGGATGTCGCATAACGCGGCGCCGTTACAAGCGAGAGCAGGAAGCCCTGGTCTTCTTCCGGCGCCAGTTCGGTTGAGGTCTTGGTGAACATGAAGCCGGTCACCCCGACAAGCGCCAGCACGATGATCAGCGTCAGCGGGCGATAGTTGAGCGACCCGGTGACGGCCCGCTCATAGACGTGCTCGACCCGCGCGAAAGTGCCGTCGACAATGCGCTGGAAACGGCCTGGCGTGCCGGACTTCAGCAGGCGCGCCGACATCATTGGCGTGATGGTGATGGCGATCACGCCCGACAGCACCACCGAGCCGGCGAGCGTGACGGCGAATTCGCGGAACAGCGCGCCGGTCAGGCCGCCGGTGAAGGCCAATGGTGCGAACACCGCGGCCAGCGTCATGGTCATGGCGACGATGGCGGTGGCGATCTCGCGCATGCCGTTGAAGGCCGCCTGCATCGGCGACATGTGGTCCTCTTCCATGTGGCGGTGGATATTCTCCACCACCACGATGGCGTCGTCGACGACGAGGCCGATCGCCAGAACCATGGCGAGCAGCGACAGAAGATTGATCGAATAGCCCACCGCGAACAACAGGAAGCAGACGCCGATCAGCGACAGCGGGATGGTGACGATGGGCATCATCACCGAACGGAAAGAGCCAAGGAACAAAAGGATGACGACGACGACGATGGCAACGGCCTCGCCGATGGTCTTGAACACTTCGTCGATCGAGGCGCTGATCTGCCCGGTCGCGTCGTAGACGATCTCGATCGTCATGCCTTTCGGCAACGTCTCCTGGATTTGAGGCACCAGCTTGGTGAGCGCCGCCGCCGTGGTCAGGGGATTGGCAGCCGGGGTCGGGAAGATGGCGAGGAAGGTGCCTGGCTTGCCGTTGAAGGAAACCCTGGTGTCGGTATTCTCGGCGCCCAGTTCGACGCGGGCGACATCGCGCAGCCGCACCACATTGCCGTCGGTCGAGCGCAGCGGCAGTTCGGCGAAGGCTTCCGGCGTCTGGAGCGTCGAGCGCACGGTGATCGAGGAGACGACATATTCGTTCTCGGTGTTGCCGGGCGCCGACAGGAAGTTGGAGTTGTTGATCGCCGTCAGCACTTCCGATGCGGTCACACCGCGCGCGGCGAGCCTGACCGGATCGATCCAGACCCGCATCGAGTATTCCTGGGCACCGAAGATCTGCACGTCGGCGACGCCTTCGACCGTCGACATGCGGGGCCTGATGACGCGTTCGATATACTCGGTCAGCTGCTCCTTGGTCATGTTCGGGTTCTGCATCGAGATGTACATCATCGCGAATTGCTGGCCCGTGCCCTTGACGATGACGGGATCCTTGGAGGCGTCCGGCAAGGTGCCGCGCACGCCCTGGACCTTGGACAGCACTTCGGTCAGCGCGACGTCCGGGTTGGAGCCGAGCTTCATCTGCACAGTCACGGTGCTGGAGGACGGTCGGCTCGACGACGTGACGTAATCGATGTTCTCGGTCGAGGCGACGGCGCGCGCGATCGGAGCGGAAATGAAGCCCTGGATCAGGTCGGCGCTGGCGCCCGGATAGGCCGTCGTGATGGTGATCGCGGTTTCGTCAACCTTCGGATACTGGCGGATCGACAGGCTGAATATGCCCTGGAAACCCAGGAGCAGGATCATGCATGCAAGGACCGTGGAGAGGACGGGCCGGCGAATGAAGAGATCGGAAACGCTCATTGCTGGTCGGCCTGCTTGTTCGCCGATTTGGTTGGGTCGATGGTGTTGTCGACGTTGACGGACATGCCGTTGAAGAGGCGATTCTGACCTGCCGTGACAACCTCATCGCCCGCCTTGAGGCCTTCGACGATCTCGACCATGCCCTCGTTGCGGCGGCCGGGCTTGACGAATACCTGCGACAGGACCAGGGCAGGCTGCTCGCCCCCCGCGGCCGGCTTGGCCTGATCGGCGGCGGCCTTGTCCGCTGGTTTTGCCGCATCGGCGGCAGGCTTCGCGGCTTCGGCCGGTTTGGCATCGGCCGCGGGCTTGGCGTCCGCCGGCTTGTCGGTCGCCGCCGCGGCGGGGTTTGTCTCCGGCTTGGTCGGCTGCGCCTCGGCGGGCTTTGCCGGGTGCACCACGAATATGTAGTCGCCATAGAGGCTGGTGGTCAGCGCCGTCTGCGGCAGCGCCAGCACATTCTGCTCCTCGGGCAGTTCGACACGCACTTGCACGAACTGGCCGGGGGTCAGCTTGCCTTCGGGATTGGCGACTTCCGCCCGGATGTTCACCAGCCGGCTGGACGGGTCGATCTTGGGATCGATACCGCGAATGGTTCCGGCAAAAGGCATGTCGCCGCCGCTGAGGCCCAGCCGAACCGTCTGCCCGATCTTGAGCAGCGGCAGTTGCTGTTCGGGAACCGTGAAGTCGACCCGCATCGTGTCGAGATCCTGCAGCGTCACCACGGCGGTGCCGGGCGCCAGATATTGGCCTAGATCGATCTTGGGGATGCCGACGGTTCCAGCAAAGGGCGCCGTCAGCTGCTTCTGGTCGAGCACTGCCTGAAGCCTGTTGACCTGGGATGCCGAGGCGGACGCGGCCGCACGTGCGGTGTCCAAGGTCGAGTCCGAGCCGACACCGCGCTTGGTCAGTTCGAGTGCACGGGTCAGCGATGTCTGATCGAGCGCCGCCTGCGCCTTCTGTGCCGCGAGATCGGCACGCTCTACGGCGTCGTCGAGCTGCAGCAGCACCGCATTGGCCGCCACTTTCTCGTTGGCATGGAAGGGGATCTCCTTGACGATGCCGGCGGTCTCAACCGTCAGGTCGACACCGCGCACGGCGCGGACCGTGCCGATCGCCTCGATGCCCGGCGTCCAGTTCGACGGCTTGACGATGGTTGTCGACACGGTTGCCGCTGGCGGCTTCATCGTGGCGAAATATTGCTTGATGCCGTTGTCACGCAGGAAATTGAACCCGACGATGCCGCCGACCACGATGACGAGCACGGCCAACACAAGAATGATGATAACGAAACGGAGTATGCGCTTGAACAAGGAAGTCCCCTCAGTCGAAATCCGGCGCGAAGCGCGGATATCGGGACACATATCGACTGCGGGCCCCGATTTCAAATGACCGCGGTCTTACTGTACCGTCTGGACGGTCTTGTCAATTGGGCCTAAGCTTGCGATGGGAGGCGCCATGAAAGCCCAACGAACGAACTCGCGCGAGAGGATTCTCGCTGCGGCGGCGGACGTCGCACGGGAATCCGGTCCCGGTAGCCTGTCCCTGGATGCCGTCGCCAGCCGCGCCGGCGTATCAAAGGGCGGACTGCTCTACAATTTCCCGACCAAGGCCAAATTGATGCAGGGCCTGGTCGAAGGCTATCTGCGCGAATTCGAGCAGGCGCTAGAGACCGCCAGCAGCAACGACAATGGCGCAAATCCGCTCGCCGTCTACATCAGGCTTTCGGCCAAGGATTGCGAGGACAAGCAGCCATCGGCGTCGTGGATATTTTCGGCGATTGCCGAGGATCCGGACTTCATGTCGCCGATAAAGACGTTCAAGCGACAACTCTTCCAACGACTGAAGAGCGAGACGCCGGATCTCAAGTCGCTGCTGGTCTGCTATCTCGCCATCGAGGGCCTGCGCAGCATGAACCTGTTCGACGCGGACGTGCTTTCCCCAGACGAGCGGCAATTGCTGGTGTCGTCGCTGCTGGAAATCGCCGGGTCGCCCGATGTTGGCCCTGCCCGGGCCAAGCGACCCTGACGGACCATCAGGGCGGTTCGGTTTCCAGGCAATTCCGGAGGAAAAACCGCGCTCGCGCCGGTGATCGGCGCGTCGTCGAGGTACATCGAGTGGACATAGTCGCCATGCTGGCCTTGTAGCGCACCGGAATGACGTGACCGGTCTCGGTGTAGTCGCCGAAGCCGGTCGAGTCGGGCATGCGCGGATATATGGCTGTGGCATCGTCATGTTGCGGCGCACAAGACCGCGCCCTATCTTTCGTGTTCCCTCCCACCATATCGAGATCACCCATGGGTTCCCTGTCTTCGAAGAATGCGCTCGTCACCGGCTCGACCAGCGGCATCGGCCTGGCCATCGCCCGCGCCTTCGCCGCCGAAGGCGCCAATCTCACCATCAACGGCCTGGGCGAGGCCACGGCGATCGAGCAGGAGCGCGCCGGCATCGAGAAGGATTTCGGCGTCAAATGCCGCTACTCCGATTCCAACATGATGGACGGCGCGGCGGTCAGCGCCATGGTGCATGAGGCGGAAGAGGCGTTCGGCAGCCTCGACATCCTGGTCAACAACGCCGGCATCCAGCATGTCGCGCCGATCGAGGAATTCCCGGACGACAAATGGGAAGCGATCATCCGCATCAACCTCGTGTCGGCCTTCTACGCGATAAAAGCGGCGCTGCCTGGCATGAAGAGCCGCAAATGGGGCCGCATCATCAACACGGCTTCCGCTCATGCGCTCGTCGCCTCGCCGTTCAAATCCGCCTATGTCTCGGCCAAGCACGGCATATCAGGCCTGACCAAGACGGTGGCGCTGGAAGTCGCGCAGGACGGCATCACCGTCAACGCGATCGCGCCCGGCTATGTCTGGACGCCGCTGGTCGAGAAGCAGATTCCCGACACCATGAAGGCGCGCGGCATGACCGAGGAACAGGTCAAGCGCGATGTGCTTCTGGCCGCACAGCCGACAAAGGAATTCGTCGCCGTCGAGGACCTTGCCGCCCTGGCGCTGTTCCTGTGCTCGGATTCAGCCAGGCAGATCACCGGCACGACCTTGCCGATGGACGGCGGCTGGACGGCACAGTAAAGCCCAGGCGAGGCGTTCTGTTCCCGGCTGATGCCGCAGGCGCCGGCAAGCGGTTGCAAGAGGCACCGGACCGGTCGGTCCTCCTGTTTATGCACCACCCGCCGTTCGGCATCCACATGCCGGTGCTCGACGAGGTCACGCTAACCGACGCCGATGCCCTTCAAGAGCTATTCCAACGCCATGGCAGTGTCCGTCACATCTTCGCCGGACGTGTCCACCGGCTGATCGCCGGCAAATGGCGCGGCATTCCGGTCAGCACCATCATCCATTTCCACGATTTTCCGGTTGGCTAGCACTTAAGCAGGGGGCGCCCCTTCTCTCGCCATCAAGCGCGCTCACGGTTGAAGTTTTTCCGGGCCCGAATGCGTCGAACCGTCGCGAGCGTTTGGTTGTCGGATTTGCCGGTTTTCCCACCTTGCTCGTGATGCTGGAAAGGGTACAAAAGTGCTACGAATCTGGACATTAGTCTTGACAGAAATACAGATGTTCAATACCCGTCAGGTGATTGAATAGCAGCATTACGGGAGGAATGAGCGGTATGGCTTCCAATGTTTCGTTGACGGGCCTTGCCCGTGATCTCGAGGTGCGGGCCAAGTCGGGCAAGCCAATCCGCATCGGCTTGATCGGTTCGGGCGAGATGGGAACCGACATCGTCACCCGCGTCGCCCATATGTCCGGCATCGAGATCGGCGCCATTTCCGAGCTGAACCTGCCCGCCGCCAGCAAGGCCGTGGATATCGCCTTCCAGGAAACCGGGCATGCGCGCGAAGTGTCGAACGCCTCGGCGATGACGGCCGCCATGGAGGCCGGCAAGGTGGCGGTCACCAACGACGCCAGCCTGGTCATCAACAATGACCTGATCGACGTCGTCATCGACGCCACCGGCGTTCCCGCCGTCGGCGCCGAGATCGGCTTGCGCGCCATGGAGCACGGCAAGCACCTGGTGATGATGAATGTCGAGGCCGACGTCACCATCGGCGCCTATCTCAAGAGCGAGGCCGACCGGCTCGGCGTCACCTATTCGCTGGGCGCCGGCGACGAGCCGTCTTCCTGCATGGAGCTTATCGAATTCGTCTCGGCGATGGGCCATCCGATCGTCGCCGCCGGCAAGGGCAAGAACAATCCGCTCAACATCGACGCCACGCCGCCCGACTATGAAGAGGAAGCCAAGCGCCGGCACATGAATGTGCGTATGCTGGTCGAGTTCGTCGACGGCTCCAAGACCATGGTCGAGATGGCGGCGATCGCCAACGCCACCGGGCTGGTGCCCGACAAGGCCGGCATGCATGGTCCGGCGGCGACGCTCGGCGAATTGTCCAAGGTGCTGGTGCCGCAGAAGGACGGCGGCGTGCTGTCGAAGGTCGGCGTCGTCGACTATTCGATCGGCAAGGGTGTCGCGCCCGGCGTGTTCGTCGTCGCCGACATGTCGCATCCGCGCATTTCGGAGCGCATGGAAGATTTGAAGATGGGCAAGGGCCCGTACTTCACCTTCCATCGGCCCTACCATTTGACCTCGCTCGAAGTGCCCCTGACCTGCGCCCGCGTCGTGCTCTACGGCAAGGCCGACATGGTGCCGCTGGCAAAGCCGGTGGCCGAAGTCGCAGCCGTGGCCAAGAAGGACATGAAGCCGGGCGAGAAGCTCGATGCGATCGGCGAATATTGCTACCGCGCCTGGATCATGACGGCGCCGGAAGCACATGCCGCCAGGGCCATTCCCTGCGGTCTGCTGCAAGGCGGTTCGGTGACGGCGCCGATCAAGAAGGGCGAGCTCATCACCTACGCCAATGCCGCCCCGGCTCCCGGCTCCAAGATAGCCGAACTGCGCGCGCGCCAGGACAAGCTCGTCTACGGAACCGTGGAGGTGTGATCATGGCCGCAGCCAGCAAAGCCGTCGCGGACAGCCGCGCCAACCTGCCCTTCGTCTATCGCCAGTACAGCGCCGAGCAGCTCAGACAGGTGCTCTACAAGATGTACCTCATCCGCCGCTTCGAAGAGGGCGCGGAGGAGAGCTACACGCGCGGCCTCATCCACGGCACCATGCATCTGTCGATCGGGCAGGAAGCCAGCGCCATGGGCATCTGCATGCCGCTCGGCGAGGATGACCAGATCACCTCGACGCATCGCGGCCACGGCCACTGCATCGCCAAGGGCGCCGAGGTCAAGCGCATGTTCGCCGAGTTCTTCGGCAAGACCACCGGCTACTGCAAGGGACGCGGCGGCTCGATGCACATCGCCGACGTGGCCAAGGGCAATCTGGGCGCCAATGGTATCGTCGGCGGCGGCATTCCGATCGCCGTCGGGGCGGCGCTCTCCTCCAAGATGATGAAGACCGGCAAGGTCGTGGTCTCCTTCTTCGGCGACGGCGCCAACAATGAGGGCGCTTTCCACGAGGCGCTGAACATGGCGGCGATCTGGAAGCTGCCGGTGATTTTCGTGTGCGAGAACAATGGCTACGGCATGTCGACGTCGACGGCCCGCTCGACCGCGGTCAAGAACATCGCCGAGCGCGCCGCCGCCTATTCGATGCCCGGCGTCATCGTCAACGGCAACATTTTTTCGGAGGTCGCCGAGGCGTCCTACAAGGCCGTCGAGCGCGCACGCGCGGGCGAGGGGCCGACGCTGATCGAGTCCAAGACCTACCGCCATCGCGGCCATTCCAAGAGCGACCGCAACCGCTATCGCACCAAGGAGGAGATCGAGGACTGGATGTCGAACCGCGATCCGATCACCCTGTTCGAAAGCGAGCTGCGCGACTTCGGGTTCATTGACGACAAGGGCATCGAGGCGATCCGCGAAGCGGTGGCCAAGGAAATCGCCGACGGCATCGAGTTCGCCAAGGCGAGCCCGTCGCCTGATGTCAGCGAGACCGGAAATTATGTCTATACGGAGCAGGCGTGATGGACGCGATGGTGCGTGAACTGAGCTACGCCCAGGCGATCCAGGAAGCCATGGCGATCGCCATGGACATGGACGAACGCGTCTTCCTGATGGGCGAGGATATCGGCGTCTATGGCGGCGCCTTCCAGGTGACCGGCGATCTGGTCGAGCGCTACGGCGCGGACCGGGTGATGGATACGCCGATCTCGGAACTGGGCGGCGCGGGTGTCGCGGTGGGTGCGGCGCTTACCGGGATGCGGCCGATCTTCGAGTTCCAGTTCTCCGACTTTGCCACGCTCGCCATGGAGCAGATCGTCAACCAGGCGGCCAAGATGCGCTTCATGCTGGGCGGTGAGGTTTCCGTTCCCGTGGTGATGCGCTTTCCCGCCGGTTCCGGCACCGGTGCCGCCGCGCAGCACAGCCAGAGCCTCGAGGCCTGGCTCGGCCATGTGCCGGGCCTGAAGGTCATCCAGCCGGCGACGCCGCACGATGCCAAGGGCATGCTTTTGGCTGCCGTCGCCGATCCCGACCCGGTGATGATCTTCGAACACAAGCTGCTCTACAAGATGAAGGGCCCGGTTCCGGAAGGCTACTACACGGTGCCGATCGGCAAGGCCGACATCCGCCGCGAGGGGCGCGATCTCACCATCGTCGCCACCTCGATCATGGTGCAGAAGGCGCTCGACGCCGCGGCCGCGCTGGAAACGGAAGGCATCGGCGTCGAAGTCGTCGACCTCAGGACGATCCGGCCGATGGACAAGCAGACCGTCATCGACAGCGTCAAGAAGACGTCGCGGCTGATGTGCGTCTACGAAGCGGTCAAGACGCTGGGCATCGGCGCCGAGGTCAGCGCCATGATCGCCGAGAGCGAGGCGTTCGACTATCTCGACGCGCCGATCGTGCGGCTGGGCGGCGCGGAGACGCCGATCCCGTACAATCCGGAGCTGGAGAAGGCGACGGTGCCGCAGGTTCCCGGCATCATCACCGCCGCCCGCGACCTCGTGAGAGGGGTTCGCTGAGACATGCCGACCGAAGTCATTCTTCCCAAGGTCGACATGGACATGGCGACCGGACAGATCTCGCGCTGGTTCGCCGAGGAAGGCGCCCGGGTCAAGAAGGGCGACGTGCTGTTCGAGATCGAGACCGACAAGGCGGCGATGGAAATCGACGCGCCGGCCAGCGGCATCCTGCGCGATGTCTCCGGCAAGGAAGGCGTCGATATCCCCGTCGGCGCGCCGGTTGCGTGGATCTATGCCGATGATGAAAGCTACGGGGCCAAGCAGGACAAGGCGCCAATCTCCCCCCTTGAGGGGGAGATGTCGACGAAGTCGACAGAGGGGGTTGCCTCAGAAGGCACCGCCCTCGCGCTGAGCCCGGTCGAACCGACCCCACCCGACCGGCCTTCGGCCGGCCACCCTCCCCTCGAGGGGGAGGGAAAAACCCGCGCTACACCCTTGGCGCGTCGATTGGCTCGTGAAGCAGGACTGAATCTCTCCGGCATATCAGGCACAGGCCCACATGGCCGCGTCGTGAAGGCGGATATCGATGCGGTACTCTCCTCCCCCCTCGAGGGGGAGGTGTCCGCGAAGCGGACGGAGGGGGTCGTCTCAGGAGGCACCGCTTTTGCGCCGAGCCCCGTCGAAGCGACCCCAGCCGACCGGCCTGCGGCCGGCCACTCTCCCCTCAAGGGGGAGGGGGACGTGCTGCGCCTGTTCGAGGAAGGCTCCTATGAACTCGTCCCGCATGACAATATGCGCAAGACCATCGCGCGCCGGCTGGTCGAGGCCAAGACCACCATCCCGCATTTCTACCTGACGCTCGATTGCGAGCTCGATGCGCTGCTTTCGCTGCGCACGCAGCTCAATGCGGCCGCACCGGTAAAGAAGACCGACAAGGGCGAGGCGCCCGCCTACAAGCTCTCGGTCAACGACATGGTGATCAAGGCGATGGCCATGGCCTTGAAGGCGGTGCCGGATGCCAATGCCTCGTGGACCGAAAGCGCCATGGTCAAGCACAGGCATGCCGATGTCGGCGTCGCCGTCTCGATCCCCGGCGGCCTGATCACGCCGATCATTCGCAAGGCGGACGAAAAGACGCTGTCGGTGATCTCCAACGAGATGAAGGACCTGGCCAGCCGCGCGCGCAGTCGCAAGCTGAAGCCGGAAGAGTATCAAGGCGGCACCACGGCGGTGTCGAACCTTGGCATGTTCGGCATCAAAGATTTCGCCGCCGTCATCAACCCGCCGCATGCGACGATCCTGGCGGTGGGTGCCGGCGAGGAGCGGGCGATGGTCAAGAACGGCGAGATCAGAATCGCCACCGTGATGTCGGTGACGCTGTCGACCGACCATCGCGCCGTGGACGGAGCACTTGGCGCCGAACTGCTGGTCGCCTTCAAGAAGCTGATCGAGAACCCGATGGGCATGCTGGTGTAGGTCACGTTGACGTGAGCCGGCGTCGAATGATGCGCCGGCTCACCACAGAATCGACTTGTCAGGCGCGAACCCTTCGCCCATGTTTCAGGTGGACTGTGATCAAGGGAGGTCCGCATGCCCGCATTCGATCCATCCGACGTCAAGACCCTGTTCGGCAAGGTGATGGGCGCGTCTCCGTCCGACATCAAGCTGGTGGCGCAGCGCCTGCACGATCACGCTTTCGAGCCGCGCATGTCGGCGGACGAAACCAAGCAACTCGTCGCCAGTCTCGGCTATGAGAGCCTGGATGCGTTCTGCGCCGACATCGGCTTGCCTGCGCATATCGCGGAGCGCTGGGGCCGCTTCGGCGTTTCCGGCGAGATGAAGCAGGTGTTCACGCTGCTGGCGGCCCAGCGCAGGCGGGTGGCCGAGGCGATCGCCGAATTCGAATCCATGACCCATGTCGGCGTCGAGGATTTCTTGCGCGAACGCGGCCTGATCTAAGCGGCACTGGAAGCAGCGTCAGCCAGCCTTTGCCAGCAGCGCCGTCGCCGTATCGCTGTCGGTGATCAGCACATTGGTGCTGACGGCCTTCAGCGCGGCGAGGATCGCGGCCACCTTGCGTTTTCCGCCGGCGGCCAGCACGACATTCGGCACCTGGCCGACGACATCGAGGTCGATGGCCATGACGCGGCCGTTGACTTCGTGGTCGACCAGCCTGCCTGAGGCATCGACGAAATAGCACAGCATGTTGGCGACCGCGCCCTTCGCTTTCAGCGACGCGATGAGCGACGACGGCACGATGCCGTGGCGGAAGATGGTCGCGTCCGGCGACATGTCGCCGACGGTAAGCAGCGCGATATCGGCGGCGGCAGCGCGCTGCCGCACGTCCTGCAGCGCCGGCTGCGCCCAGAGCAGGTCACGCAGCGAGGGGTTGTCGACCGTCACCGGCGCAGTGATCTGGTAGCTGTCGACCTCGAAGACATCGGCGACCTTGGCGGCGACGATCGACGGATTGATCCATTGCGAATGCGGCAGGCTGCCGACGAGCGCCACGACCGAGGCGTGCTTCAGCTGCCGGCGGGCGAGAAAGCCCAAACTTGCATGCAGGGTCGCGCCGCCGCCGATTGCCAGCGTCATGCCGTCCTGCATCTGCTCGCCGAGATAGGCCGCCACGGCGTGGCCGATCGCCTTCTCCAGGTGCTCTTGCGCCGAAGGCGTCGGGATGACGACGGCGGCATCGAGGCCCCAGCGCTTCTCGAGTGCACGTTCGAGCGCCACCTGTTCGGCGGTCGGCGCGTTGATCATGGTGACGACGATGCCCTCGGCCGTGCACGCGGCCAGCGTGCGCATGACCTTAACCCTGGAGACATCGAGCTTCTCGGCGATCTGCTCCTGCGTGAAGCCCTCCACATAATAGAGCCACGCCGTCTTGACGTTGAGATCCGACGACACCATCGGCAATCCGGAGCGGGCCGGTCTCGGTTTTTCCACGGGCATCGCTTTTCGTCCTCATGAGCCTTGGCCTGGGCCCCGCATCGCCTCTTCGGAGAAAGGCCGGCCGCGTGTCAACTGGCACCGGATGTCCGGCGTGTCGATTGTTGCACAGTTTTGTTCATTTGTAATTGACATCGAACATATGAACATATTTTGTATATCTCACGCGCTGTGTCATCCACCAGTCATATGCGCCGTGCAGGGAGGAAGAGACAGGGAACCGGCCGGGGCCGGACCAGTCGTGCACAGACAGGACAGGAGGTCTTATGAAGACGCTATTCATCAAGCTGCTGGGCAGCCAGCTGGCGCTCGCGGCAACTTTGTTTGCCGGCATGGCAAGTGCCGAAACGTTGACGCTCTACACATCCCAGCCGGAAGCCGACGCGGCCAAGACCGTGGAGGCCTTCAAGAAGGCGCAGCCCGGCATCGACGTGGCAATCTATCGTTCCGGTACCAGCGACATCCTCACAAAGATGGCGGCCGAATTCGCCGCCGGCAGCCCGCAGGCCGACGTGCTGTTGATCGCCGATGCGGTCTCGATGGAGTTGCTGAAGAAGGATGGCCGGCTGCTGCCTTATCCCGAGGCAAAGCTCGACGGCATCGAGCCGGATGCTTACGACGCCGACAAGACCTATTTCGGCAGCAAGCTGATCACCACCGGCATCGTCTACAACACCGCGGCTGCGCAAAAACCCGAGCATTGGGCCGATCTCGCCAAGCCGGCCTATGCCGATGGTCTCGTCATGCCGAGCCCGCTCTATTCAGGTGCCGCCGCCTACCTGCTTTCGGGTTTCGCCAGCGATGCCGATTACGGCTGGGATTTCTTCCAGAAGCTGAAGGCCAACAACACCGTCAGCGTGCGCGGCAATGGCGCGGTGCTGAAGTCCGTGGCATCAGGCGAGAAGCCCTATGGCATCCTCGTCGACTTCATGGCGATGAACGCCAAGAAGAAGGGCTCGCCGGTGGAATTCGTGTTCCCCTCGGAAGGCGTTCCGGCCGTGACCGAACCGGTCGCGATCATGAAGACGGCCAAGAATGTCGACGGCGCCAAGAAGTTCGTCGACTTCATTCTTTCGGACGAAGGCCAGAAGCTGGCGCTTTCCATGGGCTACCTGCCGGCACGGGCCTCGGTCGGCCGGCCCGAATGGCTGCCGGAAGGCGTCAAGGTCAAGGTAATGTCGTTCGACACCAAGGCAATCGTCGCCAAGACCGACGCCGACAAGGCGAAGTTCTCGGAACTGTTCGGCGGCTGACAAGGCTCGGCGATCCGGGCGGGATGCCGCTTTGGCGGCATCCCCACTGCGCGCTGGTCGAATTTCAGGAAAGCAACCATGCCATCAACGATCAGGGAAAGCCGGGGCCAGGAAATAGTCCTGACGGCGGCGGTAGCCGTCGTCATCGTGCTGCTCTCCCTGCTGCCGATGCTGCGCCTCATCAAGGAGATCGTGGCACCCGGCGGCATGGTGTCGACGATGGCGCTGGAGGCCGGACTGAGAAGTCCGGCGACCTGGATCGCCACCTGGCACACGCTTGTCGTCGGCATAGGCGGCACGGTGCTTGCCGTGCTGTCGGGAACGCTGGTGGCGGTGCTCATCACGCTGACCGACATACGCGGCCGAAGCGCGCTGGTGCTCTGCTACGTCATGCCGCTGATGATCGCGCCGCAGGTCACGGCGCTTGCCTGGCTGCAACTGTTCGGACCGGCCAGCCCGTTCCTCAAGCTGTTCGGCGCCGCACCGCCGCTGGGCACCAAGAACCCGCTCTATTCCACGTCGGGCATCATCCTGCTGCTCGGCGTGCAGTATGGCCCGCTGGTGTTCCTGCTGGTGCGCGCCGGCCTGCGCAAGCTGCCGCGCGAACTGGTCGAGGCGGCGCGAGCCGGCGGCGCGAGCTGGTTCACCGTGCTCGTCACCATCGTGCTACCCCTGATGACACCGTCGATCATGGCGGCAGCGGCACTGGCCTTCGTGTCCTGCGTCGGCAATTTCGGCATTCCCGCCTTTCTCGGCATTCCCGCCAATTACTTGGTGCTGCCGACCTTGATCTATCAAAAACTGGCCGGCGGCGGGCCGGCCGTGCTCGGCGAGACGGCGTTCCTGTCGGTGCTGATCGGCATCATCGCCATGGCCGGCATTATCGCCCAGGAGGTCATGAGCCGGCGCCGCGACTACCGCATCAGCTCCACCTCGCTGCCCGCCGAGCCCTACGAGCTTGGCCGCTGGCGTCCGGTCGTCCAGGCCGGCATGTGGCTGCTGGTCGTACTGGTGTTGTTCCTGCCGCTGTTCGGGCTGGTGCTGACGTCGCTGGTTCCCGGCTACGGCATCGCGCTCAGCGCCAAGACGGCGACGCTCGACAACTACCGCTTCGTGCTGTTCGAGCACGCTGCCGCCAGCCGCGCCTTCTTCAACAGCTTCTGGCTGTCTATCGCCGCCGCCTTCTTCGCGGTCCTCGTCGCCGTGCCGATCGGCTATCTCATTGCCTGGGGCAAGCAGCGCTGGGTGCGGCTGCTCAATCTTTCGGTCGAACTGCCCTATGCCTTGCCCGGCGTGGTGCTGGCGATCGCCTCGCTGCTGCTGTTCCTGCGGCCGATCCCGCTGACCGGCATACAGCTTTACAACACGGTCTGGATCATTCTCTACGCCTATCTCGCCCGCTTCCTGGTGCTGGCCTTGCGGCCGACGATCAGCGGCTATCACCAGATCGACCGGACGCTGGAGGAGGCTGCACAAGTGGCGGGCGCGGGCCTGTTCACGCGCATGCGCACCATCGTCTTTCCTTTGGTGGCGCCGGCGGCGATCGCCGGTGGCCTGCTGATCTTCATGACGGCGCTCAGCGAGCTCACGGTCTCGGCGCTGCTGTGGTCGTCGGGTTCCGAGACAATCGGCGTGGTGATGTTCTCGTTCGAACAGGGCGGCGATTCCAACTACGCGGCGGCGATGTCCGTCATCACGGTCGCGGTCACCTTCGTGCTGATGCTGGTGACCAACCTGCTTGCCCCTCATCTTCCGAGTGGAGTTCTGCCATGGCGCGATTGACCCTGGACCATGTGACCAAGAGCTTCGCCGAGTTCGATGCGGTCAAGGACGTTTCGATCGATGTCGGCGACGGCGAATTCCTTGCCGTGCTCGGGCCTTCCGGCTGCGGCAAGACGACGTTGCTGCGGCTTGTCGCCGGCTTCGAGAAGGTGACGTCGGGCGAAATCCGCGTCGGCAGCGAGGTCGTGTCGGGTGCAGGCGGCAGCGTTCCACCAGAGAAGCGGCGGGTCGGCATCGTCTTCCAGAACTACGCATTGTGGCCGCACATGACGGTCGCCGAGAACATCGGCTATTCGCTCAAGGTTGCAAAGCTGGACAAGGCGGTCGCCCGCCAGAAGGTTGCCGACGCGCTGGCCCTGGTCAATCTACAGGGGTTAGGAGACCGTAGGCCGGCCAACCTCTCCGGCGGCCAGCGCCAGCGCGTGGCCCTGGCGCGCTGCCTGGTCGCCGCGCCCTCGCTGGTATTGTTCGACGAGCCACTCGCCAATCTCGACGTGCATCTCAGGGCCTCGATGGAGGACGAGTTCGCCGCCTTTCACAAGCGCACCGGCACGACCATCGTCTACATCACCCACGATCAGGCCGAGGCCATGGCGCTGGCCGATCGCATCGCGGTGATGGATCACGGTCGCCTGGTCCAGCTCGCGACGCCGCGCGAGCTCCATCATGAGCCGGCGAATGAAATGGTGGCCTCCTTCATTTCACAGGGCATTCTGCTTCCGGCCGACGTGCTGAACGCCGAGGAAGCCGGTCATTGCAAGGTCCGGGTTCTCGGAACCGAGCTGGTCGTCCGCTGCCGGGCAGGCGAGCGGCCGCGCGCCGGCGCAAGGATCTGCTGCCGGTCGGCCGATCTCGACGTCTCGCCGGACGGCCCCGGCTTCGATGGCCTCGTCAAGCGGGTGATCTACCAGGGTGGCTCGGCGCGCATCGAATTTACGCCTTCCGCAGGACCTGATCTTACCTTGCATTTCGAGCAGCCCGACCCGGTCGTGCTGGAGAGCGGAGCCCAGGCGCGCCTGCGCATTAAGTCCGGCTGGGTAATCCCGGCGGAGGCGGCGTCGTGATGAAGCTGGACCTGGCCGGCGGCTTCGGCGAAAAGGGCCGCACCAGCGTTGCCGTCCGCAGCGGAAACGATCGCATCCTGCTCGATATCGGCATCAAGGTCGGGGCCACAGGGGCGGAGTACTATCCGGCACTTGACGGGTCGATCGCCGACATCGACGCGTTGTTTGTCTCGCATGCGCACGAGGATCACGTCGGTGCTCTGAGCTGGCTTTTGTCGCGCGGCTATGCCGGTCCGATTTTCATGACGGCCGAAACCCGCGCCGAGGCTCCGGCCACGCTCGCCGGCTATGCCGATCCCGGGGATCTCAAGCGATTTCCCTTTCCGGAAGATCGCATCGAGATTTTCGAACCCGGCGATTTGCTGAAGAGCGGCAATCTCACGGTCAGGACGGGGAGGTCGGGACATGTCGTCGGCGGCGTCTGGTTTGCCGTCGACGATGGCAAGAGCCGCGTCGTCTATTCGGCCGACGTGGTGCCGGACAGCAATGTCTTCGTGATGGACGCGATCCCCGAATGCGATCTTCTCGTTCTCGACGCGTCCTATGGCGCCGATCCCGTGCCGGGTGCGGCGCGCGCCGAGGCCATTTCGGGCTGGGTGGCGCGCCATTCGAACGGATGCCTTCTGCCGACGCCGCTGTCGGGGCGGTCGCTGGAATTGATCGCGGCCTTGCCGGGACCCTTCGCCATCCACGCCGGCATGCGTGCTTCGCTCGAAGCGCAGATCGCCGCCACTTCAGCGCTGCTTCCTGGCGTATCCGAGATGCTGCGCTTGCGGCTGGGTAGTGCCGCAGACTGGACCGACGCCGACCCGCTGCCCTCGCTGCCCTTGCTGGCCGATGACGGCATGGGCGAGGCTGGGCCTTCGTCCCGCCTGCTGCCGCGCGCCGACCGGGCCGGCTTTCCGGTTCTGCTGACCGGGCATCTGCCGTCCGGCTCCCCCGGCGATCTGCTGCACAAGGCCGGCCGGGCGGACTGGGTGCGCATGCCCACCCACCCGACCCTGTCGGGCAATGTCGGTATCTGGGAGAAGGCAGGGCGCCCGGAGACACTCGGTCATTCCTGCGCGAGCGAACTCCTCGACGACCTGAAAGCCCATATTCCATCGCTGCGCCCGCAATGCCGCACCGGCCAGAACATCACGGTGCGCCGAGGAAACGAGACATGAGACTCCTGATCTGCAACGATGACGGCATCGAGGCGCCGGGCCTTGCCCGGCTGGTCAAGGCGGCCGGCAGCCTGAGCGACGATTTGTGGGTGGTGGCACCCGACGGCAAGCGCACCGCCGCGGGCGCATCGCTGACGATCGCGCGGCCGTTGATCATGCGGCGCGTCAAGCCCGGCTGGTATTCGTGTTCCGGCACTCCGGCCGACTGCGTGGTGAGTGCGATGGCCTGGCTGTTCGCGGATGGCCAAAAGCCCGACCTGGTTCTGGCGGGCGTCAATGACGGGCGCAACGTCGCCGAGGACCTTGCCTATTCCGGGACGCTGGGCATTGCGCGCGAGGCGACATTCTGGGGTATTCCGGCGATCGGCTTTTCCCGGGTGAAGAATCCGGACTTCAGCGGTGTCGACGACGAGTGGCTCGGCGCGTTGATCGCCTCGCTCTGGCGGTCGCGTGAAGAGTGGGCGGCGGATGGCCATTGGCTCAGCATCAACCTGCCGGCTTCGCTGCCGGCCGGGATCCGGCAGCCGCGCATCGGCCGCGACAAGATCGGCCGCAAGGCTGAAATCCTGGAGAGCGACGGCGATCGCACCGTCATCACAGTCCCGCGCGGGCGCGCTCACGCAAGTGAGCCGGGCGACGAGAACGAGGCGATCGATGCCGGCTTCGTCAGCATCAACCGGCTGAACTGGTTTGGCGAAACGCCGCTGGACGGACAGTTTCTGGACGAGATCCAGCACCAGCGGCAAGGCTAGTCACTCGTCACAGAACAGGGTCGTTGCGAATATTCAGGACGGCACGGTCGCTCGACCAGCCGTGCCAACGCCTCGACGGGCGGCGCGGCGGCGCGGATCATCCAGATCACCGAACTGTGCAGCGGTTAAATTGCATCAATCCAAAGCCTATGCTTGAAGCCGCCGCTATTTCATTCCACATCGGTCAGCATGAAGGACGAGGCACGAGAGCGGCGTCGGGATCTGTTGTGGGCGCTGCCCGCATCGCTGATCCTGCATACGCTCCTCGCAGCGCTGGTGTTCTACAACCTGCCGAGGCCAGGCCAAGAGCCGCAGCAGGACCAGCCGGTAAATGTCGCGCTCGTGCCTCCGCCCGATCAGCCAAAACCGAAAGCTGCTCCCGCACCGCCAGAGAAGCCGCCGGAAACGAAGCCTGAAGAACCGCCCGAAAAGCAGTCGCGCAAGACGCCGCCGATCGAGACCTTGAGACCTGTCTTTCAGTTCGGCGACAAGGACGCCGGCCCCAGGAAATCCCTGGACGGAGCCAGCGCTCAAGACAGTTCGCCAGCGCCTGCCAAGGAGGAGACGTCCAAGCCGCCCGTGACGCCTGAGCCTGCGGAGACCAAGTCTGGCGCGCCGGCGGCCACCGAAAAGCCGGCAGAGTTGCCCGAGACCGGCGAGAAGCCGGCAACCGCCGCGAAGGATGCCGAGTCCCTGAAGGATGCTGAGGAGGCGGAAACCCCCGACGCCGACAACCAAACGGCTGCGGCAGCGCCGTTGGCCGCCGATGATGGCGATACTGAGGTCGAGCTTCCGATATCGGCTGAAAAGCCGACGCCAAAACCCGCAAATGCGCCGAAGCCCGGCTCTTCAAAAGTTTCGAAGTCCTCCAACGGGAGCGCGGGAAGCCCAACTTCCCCTGATGTCGCCAGTGCCGCGTCGCGTCGCTATTCCGGGCTTCCGGGCGTTCGCAAGCTCTATTCGCAAGACGCTACCGGCGATGCGCTGGCCACGACCTCGATGGGCGGCGTGCCGCGCGCCCAGCGTGGTGCCAAACTTTGCGCCAGCGCATTGCAGCAGCAATTGCTGGACGCCTCATATTTCCCCGACTTGATCCCAAGCGTGCCGCTGAAGGCCGGCAATATTCTCAACGCCCCGGATGTCGCTTTTCGCGCAACGGGCACGTGGTACCATCTGGGCTTCCGCTGCGAGGTCGACAGCGATGTGACCAGGGTTTTGTCGTTCGGCCTACGTGTCGGATCTGTAATCCCGTCCGACGAATGGGTTCGGCTTGGACTACCCACTCGCTAGAACAAGCTCTTAGGCGGGGACACCGAGCCCGGACAATTGCCGGCTGATCTCTTGCCAGTCGGTGCAGACGAAATCGGCGCCGGCCGCCTTCAGTCGCGCGCCATGCTCGGGATAGGTGTGGCCGCCGCCGGTGTAGCCGATCGCCGTCATGCCGGCGGCAACCGCGCCCTGGATACCGAAGGGCGAATCCTCGATGACGATGCAGTCCGCCGGATTGGCGCCCCTCTTTGCCGCGGCGAACAGGAAAATGTCCGGCGCGGGCTTGCCGTTCTTAACCATCGAGGAGCTGTAAATTGCGTCGCCGAAGAACCGTGCCAGCGCCGTCACTGCCAGGCTGTGGTTTATGCGCTCGACGGAGGACGACGAGGCAACGCAGCGGTCGCCCTCAAGCGCCTCCAGAAACGCGGCGATTCCTGGTGTCGGCTTCAGTTCCTGCGAAAACAGGATCCTGGTCTCGGTCCAGATGTCGCCATCCGCCGCCGCCGGAAACTGATGGCCGGTCAATTCCCTGATTTTGACGATGATGTCGGACTGTTTCATGCCGATGCACTGAGCGATGATGCCGCCGTGCACGCCCGGCATGCCGTGCTTTTCATAGACGCGCTCATAGGCCCTCGCGGCCAGCGGTTCGCTGTCGACGAGAACGCCGTCGCAATCGAAAATGATAGGCCTTGATCGCGCCACGCGCTTCTCCCCGGAGTTTTGCACTTTGCTACCGGCAAAAAGTCAAATGTTCAATAGCGTGGTGGTCGGGCGCCAAAATCTGTCAAAGCTGGCGTAGCGCATCGCTGGCCCGGGCCGACCCAAGCGCCCTTTGCATGGCCTGCCGCGATTGCGCGCGATCCGGCGTGATCCAGTTCGGTTCGGCGCCAAGGAAGCGGTCGAGGAAAGCCACGGCATAGGCCGGCATCTCGGTCACGTTCTCGCGATAGGACCACCATGTGCGCAGGTCGTCGGCGCATTTGTCGATGCTGGGCGCTGAGCCGAATTCCTGCTCGTAGATCGCCGAAATCACCGAAACGCAATAATTGGTGTAGAGGAACCCCTCAGGCCAGAAGCGGACGATTTCCAGCGTGCCGGCATTCTGCTCGGTCTCGACGAGATGGCTGAGGCCGGAGACTTCCCTGGCCGGCGCCTGCCGTATCAGTTCGCGCAGCACGAGGCCGGCGGCAAAGACGATGAAGTCGGCGCGGTCGATCGCGGCGAAACGCTTCTGCGCCTCCATGATCTCGACCCAGTCGAGAAAAGCCCTTGTGAGCCTGGCTTCGTCGATTTCAAAACGCACGCCGAATGTGTCGGACACCACCTTGGCGCTGCCGCGAAACGTGGCGCGGAACCAGCGCAATTGCCGCAACCGATGGCGAAGGTCGGGCATAAGGGCCAGTTCATCCCTGAAGGGCAGTTCCATTTCACATATCCCGTTTGACGACAGGCTAGCACAACCGTGCCGTCGCCGAAATCGGCCGACGGCCCTGTGGATGACCGTGACCGAGGTCAATATCATACATATTGACATTCTCGGAAACAAATGTTCTCACTTTGCTGTTGTCGCGCATCCGTCCAAGATGCGGTTCAATGAAGGCTTCGGGAGGAGAACCGAATGGCGATTTGGCAGTGGGGACTGCTTCTTCTGGTTATCGTGTGGGCGCTGCAGTCGCTCGGCGTCTGGCTGCAGATGCGGCACTATTCGGATGTCTTCCGGGGCGTCACCGACCAGTACAAGGATGGCTTCGTCGGGGCCGGCAATTTTCGCGGCCGGCTGGCCAAGGGCACCATCGCGCTCGTCGTGGTGACGCCGGACCTCATCGTGCGCCGCATGATGGTCATGAGCGGGCGCTCGGTGTTCACCAAATTCAAACGACATCAACAATTCGAGGGTGTTCCCCTCGATCAACTCCGGTCCAACCCTGCGATCATGGGGGAGGGGGAACCCGGTGTGGCCGAGGCCGTGAAACGGGCGATTGAACAGATCGACAAAGCACGGTCGGAGCCGGGGAAGAAGCCGGGCTTGTCCGGCTTGAACGTAGCAAGGGCCTAGAGGACGCCGCGCACCGGCCGGAATCAACCGGCGGGCGGCATAAGGAGGAGAAATGTCTGTATTTTCGTTATTGGCGCAGCATGCCGACATGGCCGTGCATAACCTGCATGTTGCAGGCACCATGGTCTCGGATGCTGCCTGGCATGGCAGGCTCGGCGTCGAGCATGCCACCGATCATCTCGTGGTGTTGGCGCAGGCGCAGACCGACAGCGCGCCTGTCACCGCCGATCAGCTGAAGGAACAGCTGAAAAATGTGCAGCAGGAAGAGCAACTCGGCTGGCTGACCGCAATCGGCAAATACTTCATCGGCATCTTCCAGAAAGGCGGCGAAGTGTTCGCCGGCTTCGTCACCGGCATCATCCCGACACTGGTGGTGCTGATGACCGCCTTCTACGCCGTCACCGAACTGGTCGGCGAGGAGCGCGTCCACGGCCTGGCACGCGGCGCCGGCAGGATCGCGCTGACCCGCTATACACTGCTGCCTCTGCTGGCGGTGTTCTTCCTCACCAATCCGATGGCTTACACCTTCGGATCGTTCCTGGAAGAAAAGCACAAGCCCGCCTTTTATGACGCGGCTGTCTCCTACGTGCATCCGCCGCTCGGCCTGTTCCCGCATATCAACCCCGGCGAATACTTCGTCTGGGGCGGCATGCTGGTCGCCTTGCTCGACCTCGAGAAGCGGGGTGTCGTCGCCGGAGGCTATCACGTCAAGGTGGCGATCTGGTACGCCATCGTCGGCCTCGTCGTCATCCTGCTCAAGGGCATGCTGACCGAGCGCATCACCGCCATCATGGCACGCCGCCAGGGCATCGAGCTGTAAGGGCGGGGAGGACATCATGGCCAAGACATACAAAGCCGTAAGGATCTCCCGGGGCTCCACGGGCTGGGGCGGCCCGCTCGTCATCGAGCCGACCGCACAGCGCGACAAGATCGTCTCCGTCACCGGAGGCGGCATCCATCCCGTGGCACAGCTCATCGCCGACATGACCGGCGCCACGGCCGTCGACGGCTTCAAGGCGCCGCCGATCGAAAGCGAGATGGCGGTCGTCGTCGTCGACTGCGGCGGCACCGCACGCTGCGGCGTCTATCCGCGCAAGCGCATCCCGACCGTCAACCTGACGCCGGTCGGCCAGGCTGGGCCGCTCGCCCAGTTCATCACCGAGGACATCTACGTTTCGGGCGTGAAGCCGGCCAATGTCACGATGGCGGACGGATCCGAGGCGGTCACCACTGCGGGGGGAGCAGCATCGATGAGTCCAGGCAACAACACCGCGGCCGCGGCACCACGGCCGCTGCCGAGCGAAGGCGGGCTGATCGGCCTGATCAGCTCGATCGGCCGCGTCATGGGCCGCGTGGTCGGCATCTTCTTCAATGCCGGCCGCCGTACGATCGACCAGGTGGTGCGCAACGTGCTGCCGTTCATGGCCTTCGTGACCATGCTCATCGGCCTGATCCTGTACACCGGCATCGGCGACGTGCTTGCCCAGCCGATGGGACCGCTCGCCAACAACATCGTCGGCCTGCTGATCATCTCGGCTATCTGCGGCCTGCCGTTCCTGTCCCCCATCCTGGGACCGGGTGCGGTCATCGCGCAGGTCATCGGCGTCGCCATCATCGGTCCGCAGATCGCCAACGGCACGATTTCGCCGGCGATGGCGCTGCCGGCGCTGTTTGCCTACAACACCCAGGTGGGCTGCGACTTTGTCCCGGTCGGCCTGGCGCTCGGTGAAGCCAAGCCCAAGACGATCGAAATCGGCGTCCCGGCGGTTCTCATCAGCCGCCAGATCATGGGCCCGGTCTCGGTGCTGATCGCCTGGGTCGTCAGTCTGATCGTGTTCTAAGCAAATTCCGGGAAAGCCTGAAACGGCTTTCCCGGAAAAAGGCGCGTAGCGCTTTCCCTTGGGAATTGCGCCAAAGCACGGAGATAGAGGGGTTCACGGGCGTCCGTGACCCCCTCGAGGAAAGTAAGGAAATGAGGTTCGCCATATGACGGTTCTGCTGAGAACACGGGTCACTTCCATCGGGCCTGAAGTAGCGGACCTTGCCGAAGGGGGCGTGCTCATCCTGTTCGCGGATGGCTCGCCGCCGGAGCTTGCCGAGGTTTCCGTGCTCCACAAGACGGAACTCGGGCCCAGCGAAGGCGCGCCGCAGAAGGGCGCGTCGATCACCCTTGGACCTGTTTCCGCGACAATCACGGCGGTCGGCTCCAGCGCCTGGAGCAAGGTGCTCGAGATGGGGCATGTCGTCATCTCGTTCAATGGCGCCACCGAGGCCGAGCGGCCGGGCGAGATCTGCGCTTCGCAGGTCGACACCCAAGCGCTCGTGGCCGCCCTGAAGACAGACGCGATCATCACCATCGCCGCCTGAAGCATTCGCGCCGCGACCCATGTCGGCGCGGCGCCACAACAGAGTATTTGCCATGGAACGCTCGACCATCGTCAGAGTGCATGAAGGTTTGCACGCCCGTCCCGCCACGCGCTTCGTCAAGCTTGCCAAGGGTTTCGAATCCGATGTCGAGCTGGTCAAGGACGGCAAGGCGGTCAGCGCCAAGAGCTCGGTCAAGCTGATGCTGCTGGCGGTGAAGGAAAACCAGGAAGTCACCGTGCGGGCGAATGGCGCGGACGCCATCGAGGCGATCGAGGCGCTGATCGGCTATCTCGAGAATCCGAAGGCAGGTCTCGACGATGACGATCCGCAACCGGCCGCCAATACGGGCGAGGACATTGTGCCGGCGTCCGAACCCGCACCGGCTGCTTCAGGCGTGGCCGGTTTGCGCGGCGTCGCGGCGAGCGAGGGCGTCGCCATCGGGCCTGCCTTCGCGCATTTTCCGCCTGACATCGCTGGACAGGGCCGCATGCTGCAGGCGGAGGAGATCGCCGGCGAGATCGACAGGTTCCGCGCCGCCGTCGCCGCCGTTCAGGCGCGCATGGACAAGGCGCTGGCGCAGGACACCCTGTCCGCCGGAGATCGCGGCATCATCGCGGCGCTGCGGGACATCGCCGCCGACGACAGCCTGACCGGCGAGGCCGAGAAGGCGATCAAAAGCGGCAATGACGCTGTCTCAGCCGTCATCACCGCCGCCTCCACCATAGCCGCCGATTTCAGCGCGGTCGATGATCACTATCTCAACGCGCGCGCCGACGACTGCCATGCGGTCGGACGACAGATCTGTCTGGCGCTGCTCGGCCAGGATGACGCCAGCCTCGAAAATATCCCCGAAGGCGCCATCCTGATCGCCGACGACATCGGCGCCTGGGACCTGGCGCGGGCGCCGCTGAAGCGCATCGGCGGGGTGGTGTGCGGCCATGGCGGGGCCACCTCGCACATTGCCATCATCGCCCGTTCGCACGGCATTCCGGCAGTGCTGGGCCTTGGCGACCAGATCAATGCCCTGCGCAGCGCGCGCGAGGTGGCCGTGGACGGCAATGGCGGGCAGGTGATCGTCGATCCCGATGCGGCGACCCGCGCGGACTTCGCCGCCCGCGTCGAGGCGGCGGTCAAGGAGCGCGCCGGACTGGCCGTCTTCAAGACCGTGACGCCAAAACTCGCGGACGGCAGGATCATCGAGGTCGCCGCCAATATCGGCTCGCTGGAGGAAATCGAGGCAGCGCAGGAAGCCGGCGCCATGGGCGTCGGCCTGTTCCGCACCGAGCTTCTGTTCATGCGTCATATGCATCTGCCCTCCGAGGACATGCAGGCGGAGACCTATGCGGCGCTGGCCAAGGCATTCGCGCCCTATCCGGTCATCGTGCGCACGCTCGACATAGGCGGCGACAAGCCGATCGCCGGCATCGAATTTCCCGACGAGGAAAATCCCTTCCTCGGCTGGCGCGGCATCCGCATGTGCCTCGACCGGCCCGACATCTTCAAGCGCCAGCTACGGGCGCTGCTCAGGGCAGCCGTGCACGGCAACATCAAGGTGATGTTGCCGATGGTCTCCGACATATCGGAGGTGCGGCAGACGCGGGTTCTGGTTGCCGAATGCGCGGCGGAGTTGAAGGCGCAAGGCGTGCCGCATGCGGCGTTCGATCTCGGCGTGATGATCGAAACGCCGGCCGCCGTTCTGATCGCGCCGGCGCTGGCGAAAGAAGTGTCGTTCTTCTCGATCGGCACCAACGACCTGACCCAGTACATCATGGCCGCCGACCGGCTCAACCCGACCGTGGCCAAGCTCAATGATGTCGCCAACCCGGCCGTCATGTCGGCGATCGAGTTGACGGCAAGAGCCGGCGTGGCCGCCGGCATCATGGTGGGCATGTGCGGCGAGGCGGCCGGACGCCCCGACCTCATCCCGGCCTTTCTCAAGATGGGGCTGACCGAGCTCTCGATGAGTCCGGCCTCGATCCAGCGCGCCAAGAAGACCATCGCGGACATGGCGCTCGGGCGATAGTCTCGGCCAGAACCGGCAGCTACGGCAAATGGGCAAGCAAGGTGGCGAAGACAGGCGTCAATTCATCGACCGCGTTGGCCTTGGCACAGGCCTTGACGATGCGGTCATGACGGATGCCGGCCGCCAGAATGGCGGTCTCCAGCATGTCGGGCTCCGGCGCACCGTCGCTGGCCGTGGTGGCCAGGCCGCAGGCCAGGACGACGGGGGCCAAGCAAGCTATGTCGAGCGCCCGGTCGCCGATTGCATCCGGTTCGGCTTCGACAAAGCGGACAGGACGGTGGTTGAGGCACTCGACCAGCAGCGCCGCACAGGCAGCGGCGACGGCCGGCAGCGCGGCGGGACCGGGTCTGGCGGGCATCGCGGCCAGCAGACCGGCGTGGCGTTTTTGCATGGCGGCGTGGACGGCGGCGAAATCCGCCTCGTGGATCCGGGCATTGTCGATCTTCAGGGCGGCGAGCACGGTCCTGGTCAGATAGTACATGTCGCGCCGGAAGACGCGCTCGGCGCTGGACTGGCGTTCGTCGTTGCCGGCCGGGAAATAGATGCCAAGGCCTTTCACAGTCGTTCCGTCGATCTTCGTCGGGCGGTCATGCGGGACAAAGGATTCGGCGATCGACAAGGCTTCGTCGACGGCACTGGCGGCATGGCCGAGCAGGCCTTCGATGCCTTTGCCCGGGAACGGCGGCAAATGGCTGGTTGCTTCCCGCACGAGATTGGCCTCGCTGTCGCTGTCGTGGCGGCTCTGGCGAATGATGTCGCGGACGTCGCGCAGCCGGTCCTTCAAATTGACGCGGACATCCCTGGAGATTTGTCGGAGCATCGCGAATCGCCTCAAAAACGTCTACCGGCCTCGGCCGCCGAGAGCCGGCCGCTGACCCTACATTGTTCCTATCGATTGGTAGATCAATAGGCGATATTAAACCAGCGTGGAGAATCGGCGAGTGACTCCTACATCGCCGAGCGGGGAGAAGACAGTTGGGCAGGCGACGGCAGGGCGATAGCGAAAGCGGAGTGACCGAGGGGCCCGAACAGGTCGTCAACGAGAGCCGCACGGACCGCCTCAGGATCCGCGCCGCCTGGATGTATTTCGTCGAGCAGATGACGCAGAACGAGATCGCCGACGTGCTCGGCGTCGGCCGCGTCACCATCGTTCGCATGCTGGCGGAGGCGAGGTCCCGCAACGAGGTGAAAATCACCATCGAAAGCGAGTTGTCAGAGATCGTGCGGCTGGAGCGCGCGCTGGAGCGCACGTTCGGCCTGAAGCAAGCGCTGGTGGCGCCGCTGACCGCGCCCAATGCCGATCCGATCCCCGCGATCAGTGCGAAGACCGGGATTTTCCTGTCCGACACGATGAAATCCGGCATGCGCGTCGGCGTCGGCTGGGGTCAGACGCTTTTCTCGAGCCTGCCCTTCATCAGCACCAAATCGCTCACCGACTTCAAGGTCATTTCGCTGCTGGGCGGTGTGGGCGTCGTGCGCCGCTACAACCCGGCCGAGTTCGCCTGGCGCTTCGCCCAAATCTTCCAGGGCGACGGCTATCTGATCCCGACGCCGGCCGTCGTCGACAGCGTCGAGACAAAGATCGCGCTGGTCGAGCGTTGCGGCCTGCAGGAAGTTTTTGAGATGGCCAACGTGCTCGATGCCGTTCTGCTGAGCGTCGGCGGCATCGCTTCGGCCACCACCTTCTCTCGCGGCGGCTTTCTTAAGGAGGCGGACCGCGAGGCCTTGGTTGCGCGTGGCGCCGTTGGCGACCTTCTGTTCCATTTCTTCGACCGCAATGGCGATTTGGTCGACCATCCCGTCAACAGCCATGTGATGTCAGTGGAGGTCGATCGGCTGCGCAAGGCGCCGATCCGCATTCTCACGTCCGGCGGCGAAGAGAAGACAGCGGCGCTGCTCGGCGCCATGAACCTGATCGCGCCGACCATCCTGATCACCGACGAAGAGAGCGCAAGGCGCATGCTCGAGGCGGTCAACGGAAGCTGAAGGACCCCGTGACGTAGTCCGGCCAGGCCTGCTCCTCGTCGAAAACAGCGACAAGATCCGAAGTGTCCGCCAATATCCCGCTCAGGACCAGCGCCGTGGCGATGCCGGAGCCGTTTCCGCCCGCTATGTCATGCTCGACACTATCGCCGACGCAGACCACGCTGGCGCGGTCGGGCTCGCCGGCCAGCGCCAGTGCGGCATCGAAGATCGCCGGGCCGGGCTTGCCGATGCGGGTGACGCTGCCGCCCAGGCTCTCGTAGAGATCGGCGATCTCGCCGGCGCCGAAGCGAGGCCCGACCGCCGTCAGCATGATCTTGTCGGGATTGGTGCAGAAGCATGGCACCTTTCGCGCCGCCGCCGGCGCCAGCAGGCGGCGATAATGGTCCAGGTCGTAGCGGTCGCCTTCGCTGGCCGCGATCAGTACCAGGTTGGCGGTATCGCCGGCTCCGGTCAACACAAAAGGCAGGCCCTCGATCGCTGTGCGGTCATTATCGCGGCTGATCAACAGGCAGTTCGTGCCGGGCCGCAACGCTCCGGTCCCCGCCATTTCGTGGAAGGATCGCCACGCCACCTCGCCGGAGGAAACGAAATGATCCCAGCTTCCGGCCTCGAAGCCGAGCCTCAGCAAACGGTCCTCGTTGGGCTTGGCGCGCCTGCCGGAGTTGGAGACCAGCACCACGGTCTTGCCGGCGCGCTTCAGTGCCGCCAAGGCCGCCACCGCGCCGGGATAGGGGGCCGAGCCGTCATGCAGCACGCCGAACTGGTCGACCAGGAAGACCTGGTAGCGCTCCGCCAGCGCTCCGATGCCGTCGAGGCGTTCAGCCAGTTTCCCGCTCATAGCAGCCCCGCCTCGTTCGCACCCTTCAACGCCAGCCGCGCCGTTCCGGCAGCGGCCTCGTCCGACAAAGCCGGCAAGAACGCAACGCCGAGCTTACGCTGCCGGATCGCGCTCCACGCCGGATTTGCCGCGCCGCCGCCGACGCTGCGCACCGAAGTCAGCGCCGGCGCGCCGAGCTCGCCAAGCCGGCGATAGCCGAGCGCTTCGATCGCGGCCATGCCTTCGAACATCGCCTTGAGATAGTCGGCATCATCCACCGGGCGCGGGACGAGGCGCGGGGGGAGCGCCGGATCGGCGATCGGGAAGCGTTCGCCCGATGTGGCGAGCGGATAATAGTCGAGGCCGGTCTCGGTCGCCGGGTCGATCATGGCACTGAGCTCGATGATGCGCGTGAGGGGAAAATGCTGCGCCAGCACCTTGCCGCCGGAATTCGAGGCCCCGCCGGCCAGCCAGGCATTGCCCAGCCGGTGGCTGTAGATGCCGTATCGCGGCGCCGAGATCGGCCGGTCGGACAGGATCTTGATGGTAAGCGAGGAGCCAAGCGCCGTGACTCCGTCGCCGACCCCCGCCGCACCCGTCGCCAGGAAAGAGGCGCAGCCATCGGTCGTGCCGGCAACGACGATCACGTCGCGGCCCAAGCCGAACAGATCCGCCATCGCCGCGGTGAGCGTGCCGGTGACGTCGCCCGGCTCGACGACGTCAGGCAGCAAATCCATGCGCATTCCGGTCGCCGCGATCCAGTCCGGCCAACGGCGGGCCTCGACATCGTAGCCGGTTTTCAAGGCGTTGTTCTCGTCGCTGACGTCGAAGCGGCCCGAGAACTGTCCGGCGATCCAGTCCGCCTGATGCAGCACCGCCGCCACGCCCGGCAGATGCTGGAAGTGAAGCGCCTTGGCGAGGCCTGAGGTCGCGCCGTGCGCGGCGCTGCCCGCCGGCGCCTCGCGCGCGATCGCGGCCAGTATATCGTCGCCGGCGACCTTGTCGTTGTACATCAGCGGTTCGGCGAGCGGCCGTCCGGCACCGTCGACCGGCAGCAACGTGCCCGAGGTGCCATCCACGGCGATGGCGCGGACCGTGGTCCGGTCGATGCCCGCAATCAACTCCGCCAGCGCTGCCCGGACCGCTTGCCACCATGCCGCCGGGCTGCGCGGATCCTGGCCAAATGCGTCGAGGCGGACGGCGGCTTGGCCGGCAATTGAAAAGTCCGGGCGCATGGCTACGGCGCGGGCGCCCGAGGTGCCGATATCGACGCCGATGACGAGGCGATCCGAGAGAGGCGAGCCGGCGACGGGCGACATGTCAGCCACCGGAGGCGTTCAGTTTCTGGCGGTACTGCTCGGCGTCCCAGTTGACGAGTTCGTCGTTCTCCGCCTCGGTAAGGTAATTCAACGTCGCCGTGACATCGACCCGCGCCGTCACGTCGGCAAGGCAACGCTGCATGGCGTCGGCGCCGGCGCTGGCATTGGCGCGCATCAGGACGCCGAGCCCCGGGAACAGGATCGACAGGGGCTGGGCGCCGCGACGCCTGACGACAGCGGCGACGTCCTCGCCGGGCGCAGCCACCACCGAACCCTTGCCGAGGAAGATGACATGGTCGGGATAGAGGCTGCCGCCCGATGCCATGCGGCGGCTGTCGGGATCGATGGCGACCGCGTGCGCCTCGGTGTCGATGGGCAAGCGGTAGCCGGAGTTTGCGGCAAGCGCGGTCAGTGCCGCGATGTCAGGCGCGGCCGCTTCGCGCGGCGCCCTTGCCAGAAGCCCGGTGACGCGGCGCAACAGCGCCTCCGCTCCGGTGACGGTCTCGGCCGCGACGACGAGGCCGTGATTGCCCAGGATCAGGACATCGATGCCCGGCCGCAGCCTTTCGGAGATGCCCTGGGCCAGCGGCAGGCCCGGCCGGCGGTAGGGAACATAGGCCCATTGGATGCCTGCGAGCCGGCGCGCGGCCAGGACCTCGCAATCGGCCTGCACCGCAAGCGAAATGGTGTCGACGCAGTGGACATGCAGGACCACGCGCTGCGGCATCAAGGCATGCACCGTGGTCTCGATCGAGGGACGCAGCCCGCGCGGGTTGAGCGCGCCGATGGCGAAGGCCTGAGGCTGGTCGGCGGCGGGATCGCGTCGTTCAACCGCCTCGAGCAATGGCGCCATCGCCACCGGCACCATGATGTCATCGGCGAGCGCGTCTTTCAGCCAGGTCCCGGAAGCCTTGATCCACAGCGTGTCTCCGGCTTTCAGCGAGGTGTTGCCGCCGGCGGCCTGGGTCAGATGCGGATCCTGTCCGATGGCGGCCGAAAGCGCCCGCAGCGCCGCCAATTCCTGCGCATCCGCCTGGGTCGCCATCACGCATCTCCTCCAACAATCCGCCAACCGTCGAATGCGGTGGTCGGGCATTCGACGGGTTGATATCGCAGATAAGAGTGAGTTCCGTCAACCGTGATCGAATACCGTCAGTTGCGGCTTGCAATCGAGCTAATGTTGAGTAAGTTACACCAACTGCCGTCGCAGAACGGCGTTTTGGAGGAAACAGTTGAGCGACTCCGGCCGCCAGCGTCAGATCGTCGAACTCTTGCGTGATCGCCCCTTCGCCTCGGTGCGGGAGCTGCAGGAGCGGCTCGGCGTTTCGGCCGCGACGGTGCGGCGCGACATCGACCGGATCGACGAGGCGGGCGAGGCGCGCAAGGTCTATGGCGGTGTTTCGGCGCTCGACGGCACGTCGCAGGCCGGCGTCGCCTATGCCCGGCCCTATGACGAGAATCGCGACCTCGCGGTCGAGGCCAAGCGGCAGATCGCCAACCTAGCCGCGACCATGGTGCGCGACGGCGACGCGGTTATCGTGCATGGCGGCTCGACCTGTTTCCATCTCGGGGTCAAGCTCGCCGAGCGCAGCATCCGGCTCTACACCAACTCGATGCCGCTGGCGGCGTATCTGAGCGATCATGGCCATTGCAGCCTGACCGTTGCCGGCGGCGACCTGCATCGCGAGCCGGGCATCATTCACTCGCTCACCCATCCGGCACCTTTCTACGCTTCGAAGTTCTTTCTCGGCGCGCAAGGCATCGGCCAGGAAGGCTTGCTGGAATCGCACCCGCTGCTGGTGCGCTCGATCGTCGAGCTTAGCCAGTGCGCCGACCAGATCGTCGTGCTGGCCGACAGCCGCAAGCTTTCGATCCAGGCCCGTAACGTTGCGCTGCCCCTGTCGCGCATCGGCACGCTGGTCACCGACGACGGTCTTTCCGATGCCGACGCGCGCATGCTGGAGGATGCCGGCGTCATGGTGCGGATTGCTTCGACCACGGGAGCCATCGCATGAAGGTCGCGGTGCTCGACTTCGGCAAGACCAATTCGAAGCTGTTCGTCTTCGGCCAGGACGGACGCATTCTCGACGAGCGCCGGACCCAGCCGAAATGGACGCGCCAAGGCGGCTTCAGCGTGCTCGATGAGGCCGACCTCCACGATTGGGCGCTCGGCGCCGTCACCGCTGTGATCGAAAACCATGGCGTGGAAGGGGTGATGGTGTCGGGCCATGGCTGCACCTTCGCCCTCGTGGACGACGCGGCGCTGACGCATCCGATCCTCGACTATGAGCAGGAGCCGCCGGCCGAAATCGCCGCGCGGATCGATCGCCGCATTCCGGACTACGCCGAGACGTTCTCGCCGCGGCTGCCGCTCGGTTTCAACTACGGCCGCCACATGCTGTGGCTGCAGGAGGCCGCATCCGACGCTTTCGCGACGGCGAAATGGATTCTCGGCTATCCGCAATATTGGAGCTGGCGCCTTGGCGGCAGGCCGGTTTGCGAAGTGTCCTATCTCGGCTGCCATTCGCATCTGTGGGCGCCGCGTCGTCACGATTTTTCCTCACTGGTCGACGCCGAGGGGTGGCGCCACCAGATGCCGGCCTTCGCGCGTGCGGGAACTGTCATCGGCGAGCAGGACTTCGGCAGCGCGGCACGGCCGCTCGCCATCCACAACGGCGTCCACGACTCGAATGCCGCGCTCCATGCCTATCGGCGGCAGGGGCTGGGCTCGGTGACAGTGGTTTCGACCGGCACCTGGGTCATCGTGCTCAATCCCGACTGTCCGCTCGAGGCGCTCGACCGCGATCGCGACATGCTGGTCAATGTCGATGTGGACGGCGGCCCGGTGCCGACCATCCGCTTCATGGGCGGGCGCGAATTCGCCGCCATCAGCGACGGCTGGCAAGGCCCGGTCGAAGGCGCGGCGGTGCAGCGGGCGATCGATGCCGGCATGATGGCATTACCGAGCTTCGCGCCGGGCGGGCCGATGCCAGGCCGTTCGGGCCGGCTGGTCGGACGCACGCCTGATGCCGGCGAGCGTGCGGCCGTGGCACTGCTCTATGTCGCGCTGATGCTCGACCTCTGCCTCGACCTCATCCATTCCAGCAACACCGTGATCGTCGACGGCGGTCTCAACACTGGCGGCCTGCTCGCCAGCCTGCTGGCGCAGCTGCGGCCGGAGCAGGCCTTCATGCAGGGCGCTTCGCTGCAAGGCAGCGCCACGGGCGCTGCGGCCCTGGCTTTCGAGAGCGTCGGGCGTGAATTCGCCGCCGAGCCGCCGGAGCCGGTGAAAGCAGTGCGCTTCACCAGCCTCGCCGGCTACCGCGACGGCTGGCGCGATCTGGTCGCCGGGACCGCCGGCAAGGTCGCCGCCCGATGAGCGCGCAGGCCAGGACGGAGACAGCCGGCATGGGGGCGGAACGCCACCCGGTGCTGGAAATGCGCCATATTTCGAAGACGTTCGGCGCGATCCGCGCCCTGCAGGATGTTTCGCTTACCGTCCAGGCCGGCGAGCTGCACGCGCTGATGGGCGAGAACGGTGCCGGCAAGTCGACGCTGATGAAGGTGCTTTCGGGCGCCTATCGTCCCGATCCCGGGGGCGAGATCCTGATCGATGGCATGCCCGCCGCGACCGGCGATCCGATCAAGGCGCGCGCCAGCGGCGTCGCGGTGATCTACCAGGAACTGTCGCTGGCGCCCAATCTGACCGTGGCGCAGAACATTTTCCTCGGCAACGAACCGCGCCGTTTCGGCATCGTCGACCGCGACCAGTGCAACCGGCGCGCGACCGAGATCATCGGCCGGCTCGGCGTTTCCTTTTCGGCGCGTGCCCTGGTTTCCGGCCTGTCACTCGGCGAGCGCCAGCTGGTCGAGATCGCCCGGGCGCTGTCGACCAATGCGCGCATCATCGTCATGGACGAGCCGACCACGTCGCTGACCTCGCGCGAGACCGAGCGGCTGTTCGAGGTGATCGCGACGCTGAAGGCGCAAGGCATCGCCATCATCTACATCAGCCATCGCATGGAAGAGGTCTACCAGCTCGCCGACCGCGTCAGCGTGCTGCGCGACAGCGGCTATGTCGGCACGCTGGAGCGCGCCGACCTCAGCGCCTCGCGGCTCGTTTCGATGATGGTCGGCCGCGATCTCTCGGCGTTCTACAAGAAGGATCACCGCCCGCCGGGCGAAAAGCGCGCCGTGGCGCTGTCGGTGCGCGGCATGTCCGACGGCAGGCTGCTGAAGGACTGCTCCTTCGACCTCTATCACGGCGAGGTGCTGGCGCTGGCGGGCCTCGTCGGCTCGGGCCGCACCGAACTTGCCAGGCTCATCTTCGGCGCCGACCGGCGCAGCGCCGGCACGCTGGAGCTCGACGGCAAGCCGATCGCCATCGGCTCGCCGCGCGAGGCGCTCGATGCCGGCATCGCCTATCTCACCGAGGACCGCAAGGAACTCGGCCTGTTCCTCGACATGTCTATTTCCGACAACATCAACATGGGCGTGCTGGCCAGGGATGCGCGCGCCGGCGGCTTGCGGGACTTCGCCGCCGCCGACAGGCGCGCTGCGAAAGCCGTCGCCGATCTCTCGATCCGCACCCGCTCGGCGCAGGCCAATGCCGGTTCGCTGTCGGGCGGCAACCAGCAGAAGGTGCTGCTGGCTCGCCTGCTGGAGACCGAGCCGAAGGTCGTCATCCTCGACGAGCCGACGCGCGGCGTCGATGTCGGGGCCAAATCGGAAATCTACCGGCTGATCGACGATCTCGCCAACCGGGGCATCGCCATACTGATGATCTCCAGCGAATTGCCGGAAGTAGTCGGCGTCGCCGACCGGGTTCTGGTGATGCGCGACGGCGCCATAGCAGGCGAGGTGACGGCATCCCGGGGCGAGCCGCTTCGCCAGGAAGCAATCATGGAACTTGCGACGGGAGCGGCCCAAGAAGGACCGAAGGAATGACCGACAGAACGACCACGACGACGACAGTGGACCAGGCGGCAGTCAGGAGCCGGCGGTTGCGCACGGCTTTGGCCGCGCTCGGCATGCTGCCGGTGCTGGTGTTGCTGGCGGCCGGCTTCCAGTTCATCAATCCGCGTTTTCTCACCGGCACCAACCTGTTGATCGTCACGCAGCAATCGTCGATCAACATCGTGCTCGCCGCCGGCATGACCTTCGTCATCCTCACCGGCGGCATCGACCTGTCGGTCGGCTCGATCCTTGCCGCTTCCGCAATGGTGGCGGTGCTGGTGTCGCTGGTGCCGGACTGGGGCCTGCTCGGCGTGCCGGCGGCCATTCTGGTCGGTCTCGGCTTCGGGGTCATCAACGGGCTGCTCATCGCCTATATCAGGCTGCCGCCCTTCATCGTCACGCTGGGATCGCTGACCGCCGTGCGCGGCGTCGCCCGCCTGCTCGGCGAAGACACGACCGTGTTCAACTCCGACCTGCCGTTCGACTTCATCGGCAATGGATCGCTGTTCGGCGTTCCCTGGCTGGTCATCATCGCGCTGACGGTGGTGGTGGTGTCGTGGCTGGTGCTGAAACGCACCGTGCTCGGCACCTGGATCTATGCCGTGGGCGGCAATGCCGAGGCGGCGCGGCTGACCGGCATCAAGGTGCCGCTGGTGCTGCTCTTCGTCTATGGCGTGTCCGGCCTGCTGGCAGGTCTCGGCGGCGCCATGTCGGCGGCCAGGCTCTATGCCGCCAACGGCCTGCAGCTCGGCCAGTCCTACGAACTCGACGCCATCGCCGCGGTCATCCTGGGCGGCACAAGCTTCGTCGGCGGCGTCGGCTCGATCTGGGGCACGCTGATCGGCGGGCTGATCATCGCCGTGCTGTCCAACGGGCTCATCCTGGCCGGCGTCTCGGACATCTGGCAGTACATCATCAAGGGATTGGTCATCATCGTGGCGGTCGCCCTCGACCGCTACAGGCTCCAGGCAGGGGCAAGAACGTGAGTGACCTTGTCGCCGGCATCAAAGACCGGCTTGTGTAACGCACCGTGAGAGGCGCGGGGCATCAGGAGGAAGTAAGCGTAATGAAGACCATCGCCAAACTGCTCTGCGGCGCCGCGTTCGCGGCCGTCGCCATTGCGCCGGCATCGGCCAAGGACCTGAACAAGGTCGGCATCTCGGTCGGCCTGCTCGGCAACCCCTTCTTCGTCGCCACCATCAAGGGCATCGAGGACGCGGCCAAGAAGATCAATCCGAACGTCGAGGTGACGTCGGTGTCGGCCGACTATGACTTGAACAAGCAGGTCTCGCAGGTCGATTCCTTTATCGCCGCCGGCGTCGACGTCATCATGCTCAACGCCGTCGATGCCAAGGCGATCGCGCCCGCGGTGAAGAAGGCGCAGGCGGCGGGCATCGTGGTCGCGGCCTTCGACGTCTCCGCGCCAGGCGCCGACGTCACCGTGATGACCAACAATGTCAAGGCCGGCGAGGAGGCCTGCCAATATCTGGTCGACCAAACTGGCGGCAAGGGCAACTACGTCATCCTCAACGGTCCGGCGTCCTCGTCGATCTTGGAGCGCGTGAAGGGCTGCAAGAACGTGCTTGCCCAGCATCCCGACATCAAGATCCTGTCCGACGACCAGAACGCCGAAGGCTCGCGCGACGGCGGCCTGAAGGTGTTCCAGTCGCTGCTGACCCGTTTCGACAAGATCGACGCGGTGTTCGCCATCAACGATCCGACGGCGATCGGCGCCGAGCTCGCCGCCAAGCAGCTCAACCGCTCGGAGTTCATCTTCACCGCCGTCGACGGCGCGCCGGACATCGAGAAGGAACTGGCATCCGGCAAGTCCATGATCAAGGCTTCTGCCTCGCAGGATCCCTACGTGATGGCCGGCCAGTCGCTGACGATGGCCGCCGACGTGCTTGCCGGCAAGAAGCCGGCGGAGCCGGTGGTGCTGCTCGATCCGAAGCTGATCACCGCCGAGAATCTGAAGGACTACAAGGGCTGGACCGCGGCCCGCTGATCAGTCCAAGGCGGACGCGGCCGGGCTGACCTGCCGCGTCCTCCTCATTTCGTCGCAAAACCGGAGACGATCATGTCGCGCATCGGAATCCACTCTTTCGTCTGGTCGGCGAGCTCGACGCAGGTCGAGCTCGAACGCACGCTGGCCAACACCAAGGAGGCCGGCTTCGACCTGATCGAATTCTCCTATCTCGACCCCGCCAATGTCGATATTGGCGGGCTCGCCAAGCGCATCGCCGATCTCGACCTCGGCGTGGCGATCAGCATCGGCCTGCCGGTCGACGGCGACATTTCGAGCGCCGACAAGGCGGTCGCCGCGCGCGGCGTCGGGATCCTCAACGACACCATCGCCCTGACGCGCGACCTCGGCGGCCAGAAGGTCGCCGGTATCCTCTCGACCAGCCACGGATTGCAGACCGAGGCGCCGACGCGAGACCAGTGGAACCGCAGCGCCGGGACGCTGGCCAAGGTCGCCGAAACCGCGAAGGCGGCAGGCGTCACGCTCAACCTCGAGATCGTCAACCGCTTTGAGAGCAATCTGCTCAACACCGCCGCGCAAGGGCTGGCCTTCATCGAGGACACCGGCTCCGACAACATCTTTCTCCACCTCGACACCTTCCACATGAACATCGAGGAGGCCGATGTCGGGCTGGCCATCCGCCATGCCGCCGGCAAGATCGGCTATGTCCATATCGGCGAGAGCCATCGCGGCTTCCTCGGCACCGGCAATATCGACTTCGCCGCGATATTCGATGCGCTGACGGCGATCGGCTATGCCGACGATCTCAGCTTCGAATCCTTCTCCTCGGAGATCGTCGACGAGAACCTGTCGAAGAAGACCGCCATCTGGCGTAATCTGTGGACGGACAACATGGCGCTGGCCAAGCACGCGCGCGCCTTCATCGGGCTGGGAATGGAAACGGCAAGGCGCAAGGCGGAACTCGTCGCGGCGCGCCACAAGCCCTGAGGATTTCAGACTGAGGAGCAGCAGGAATTGCCAAATCGCCCACCCCAGGCGCGGACGCGCCTGGTTCCTGGTGCAAGGCCGCGAACTCAGCTTCATTGACTGTGAAGGCAGTTAATGCTACAAATTGCCTATGGTGCTGAGTCGCGCCAGGGACCCGCCGAGCAGGCGGGTTTTTTCGTTCAGAGCTCCGTCAAACAGTGCGAAGGCGCCGGTGAACCCGGATTGGTTGCCCTGGTCCCCCTGGCGGCATTGCCCACGCCACGCGTAACGGCTATCCGACGGTGCGACAGCGAAGCAAAACGGAGCCCCGGCATGACGAACAAGACGATCCTGAAATTCGGCACCGTCGAACACGCGGAAGCCGGCGACCTGCCTGGCTGGATCGCGGTCGAGGGCCGGCCGACCATGCAAACCGCAGTCCAGCACACGACCGCGGACGGCAAGGTGATCTCCGGAACCTGGCGCGCGTCGCCCGGTACGTATCACGCCACCTACACCGACTATGAGTTCGTGCACATGATCGCGGGCCGCATCATCATCACGCCCGACGGCGGCACGCCGGTCGAAGTCGGCCCCGGCGACGCCTTCGTGGTGGAAGCCGATTTCAAGGGAACCTGGAAGATCATCGAGCCGGTGACGAAGCATTTCGTGGTCAGGGTGGGCTGAGGCAGGCTGTCAGACAGACAAGCCAGCCGCTCGCTGGCCTTTGATACCTTTCGTCAATCCCGGCCATCCTCGCATGTCCACGCAACTGGCGGGGCCGTGACTGGCGCCCGGTTGGAGCGAACGGGACCAGAATGCCGGCAGGGCGAACGGTGTCCGCCTTGCTCATCGTGCCATCGCGTGAGACCCCACGGCGAGCAACCCCGCTGTTGGAGCACGCGGAACAACAGGATCCGTGGTCATTTCATTGTTTAGTGAGGAAGGCCTTGCAAGCCGGCGTGACTTCGCTGAGGTGCTGTTTAAGGCAGCCTTGCGCCTTAACTTCGTTGTCCATGTGGCACACCCGCTTGGCGTCCGCTCTACAGGGTGTCTTGTAGGCATCTTTCGCTAAAGCGGCGTCGGTGAGAAAAAGCGATATACAAGCCAAAAGCGCCAGTTGGAGTGACTTTCGATTCCGCATGGTTGTGTTCCCATCGTGAGTGCAGAAGCGCGGTCTTTATATGCGTTAATGCTAAAGAATGGGAATCCACCATAAGGAGGAGGGTGCGAGCACCCGCGCAAAATCGGATGAGCAATGTAGCGCAAAACACGGCTTACATAAGCGCAGTGCTGACCAACTGTCTCGCGCACGGCTCAATCAAAAGCGCTAATATAATCTCCGGTTTGTCGAGCTTGTTTCCAATTTTGTGTTGGAGTAACCCAATATCGCTTGGGAACACGAAATGGAGAGAGTCGTTAGGCTGCGTGCAGGGTAGGTTTTTTCCTGCCATTTTTCTGAAACACGGAATTGTTCCTTGGCAATGTCGGGGGGAAGACTCTCCGTCTTGAATAAAATAACGAAGCCGTGATTACGGGCGTTTTATTCCTGATTTGTCGATGACGCGAAGAATATTCGATCCGTAATCGAGCAGTTTTCATATACTTATAAATGAGGGGCGAGATGTCTACCGTGTTTAGACGCGCGTACATCAAACCAGGTTGGTGTTTTCTTCTCGTGGTCACGTCGGTTGCGTTCCTCATTTGCCTGGGGGGTGGGGAGCTCACTGCGGGTGAGTTCAAGAAAACCAGCTGTTGGTTCGAAATTCCCCGGGATCGGGCAATGACGTGTGGGACCGTGAATGTTCCAGAAAATCGAAAGAAGACGGGCGGTACCGAGGTCGTCCTGTCCGTGGTCGTATTCGAACCGGACCGCGAACGGCACGAACCGGTGGTGTTTCTCACAGGAGGACCGGGGCAGCCTACCGACATTGCCAATAGCGACGACATCGATGGATGGTGGGAATTCATCGGCGCCCAGAGTTGGATGATCGGACGCCGAGTAATCGTCGCTGATCAGCGGGGTATCGGAAAGTCCGCTCCCGCCTTGGACTGTTCTCAATATTTCAAGCCCGATCATTGGAACGCCATTCTCTCGAGCGTTGAGGTCGAAACCACCTTTAGCAAGCTCAAAAAAGATGAAGTTCTTGCATGCAGGACGGCGTTGATCGCAAAGGGCATTGATCTTGATGCCTACAACACTGAGGAGAATGCGGAGGATATTGATGACCTTCGGAAGGCTCTCGGGATAGAAAAGTGGGTTCTCTATGGCGTCTCGTATGGCACCAGGCTTGCACTCGAAGTGATGAACCAGCACCCCGAAGGGGTATCGGCGAGTATACTGGATTCAGTTGTTCCTCTGGACATCAATTACCTGAACGAAGATGGGCCGAATCTCGACCGATCGTTAAAATTGCTAGAGCGAGACTGTGAGGCAGCGAACAGATGCATGAATGGGATATCCAATGCTGTTCAGCTTATTGCAAGACAGCTGGATCGGCAGCCTTTGCTCTTGCGCAGCACAGATAAAGAGGCGCGCTACACATATGTCTCCGGGGCAGATTTCCTCGAGCTTATATTCGGCATTTTATACGATCGCGATGCGCTCCTGACCCTGCCGGAGCTGATCGAGAGGACATACAAACAGGATTTCAGACCGCTGGCGGAGATACTTTTCGATGCTGACGACCTGGAGATCTCCCAAGGTATGGACTTCTCTGTAAGTTGTTCCGACAGCGATCTCCCCGATCTGAATGGCAAGCAGGACAAATACTGGTCGAAATGGGTTGAGCTGAACGACTACTCCTGGGCATGCCCTCTTTGGATGCTTGAGAACGGGCCAGCATCGCAGGTGCAGCCGCGCCGCACTGACATACCCACTCTTCTGTTGTCGGGAGAATATGATCCAGCAACGCCGACAGCATGGGCGGACCACGCGGCGAAGACCCTTCCTTTCGGCCAGGTGGTGGTCTTTCGGGGGATCGGACACGATGTCATAGATTCCGATCCGTGCGGGTCGAAAGTAGTTGCTGATTTCCTTGCAAACCCCAAGCTCAAGTTGAAGACTGAATGTATCGGTGAGATGGGGGCCCCGCAATTTCCAAGCCCGCCAAAGGAACTGTGGTCGGGAGCGGAGGCACTACACTCTATATCAGCAAATCGCTCAAGGCAGGATAGGTTGAGATTTCGATTTGGGCACTGAAATTCCTCTTAGCCAAAATTGTAAAATCCGATATTTTGCTGCCGATGAAGTTAAGCTAAAGCGGAACTCGTAATCAATTAAACACTACGGTAGCATCGCTTAAGGACCCCTCTCGTCTTGCGGGTGGAAGTCGCGTGCGTGTCGCATTTCGATTATTAAATTCCGAAGTTTCACAGAAATTGTAGGAGGATCGAACAGTGTTTACGTCTCGTCGTGTATTGCTTTCGGCCTTGGGTGCAAGCATCGCATACGCCGCCTTTGGTGGCATCGCGCGTGCGAAGGGCGGTGGCGGGGGAGGAGGAGGAGGAGGAGGAGGAGGAGGAGGAGGTGGCGGCGGAGGAGGCGGGGGCGGAGGCGGCAAGGGTGGGAGCGGCGGCGGAGGCGGAGGCGGCAAGGGTGGGGGCGGCGGCAAGGGTGGGGGCAAGGGTGGAAGCAAGGGGTCAAGTCGTGACGGTGCGATGGAGATCGAAACCGGGCTGATACCCAGTTCAGTCAACGCAACAAACCCTACGCAGGTAAGATCTTTCAAAATTTTCGAAGGCAAGGGATGTCGCCGCGACTACGCACGGTTTTGCCCGACGAAACCGATGGGTAAATGCGACCTTGAAAGCCAGATCGAACGGCTTTCACCTGCGTGCAGAGATTTCGTCGAGAAGCATCGGTGAAGTCGCGTGGCTATTATGCTAATGTAGCTATCTCTCATTCGATGCGTCAGTCTGACGATAGGTCCTCAGCTGACCGTCTGTCGAGCATGGCCGCGGGAAATAAACATCCCTGGCCGGAGCCGGTTGCGGGGCCTGTAGCTGGAGGGCCGTCGACGGGCCATGAGGAGAAAAGGGCGAGAAACCGGGATCGCGACGCAAATCCTATGTCCGACAATCGGAACATTGCCGCTGCGATCGAGGCTTGCTACGACGCCGCGTTCGAGTTTAGGCAGTGGCCCGCAGCGCTTCAAATGCTGGCCCACTCCCTAGGAGCCACAAGTTGCGTTATCCGCACCTGCGATCCAACTCACCCGTTTCGTAGCGATCAGCGATCGCCGACCGCGCTCAGACCCGATTCGACCGAACATGCCGAATTCGCCGCCCTTTGGATCGAAAGAATCGAAGGTGCTCCCGATCCGCATGAACGTAGACCGCGCAAGAGGTTGGCAAAACTGACAGACAGCTTCGTTGTCGAGGATGAGATCACCACTCGTGATGAGCGCGAGGTTCTCCCTTATTACCAAGAAATCGCGCGTCCAGGCGACCGGGAATGGTGGGCTGCAATAGACTTCATGGTGAAGGATCGAAGGTGGATGCTCTCGATGTTTCGTGACGCTCATAAGGGGCCATTCTACCGGAATGAAGCCGAGGATTTCTTGGCGATCGCTCCGTCGATGGTTCGCATCATCAGTGCTGCGGAAAAGGTTTGGGAAACGGCAGTCGAACCGAACCTGGCCATTCTGGATCGGATGGGAAGCGCAGCGCTGTTGCTGAATTGCCGAGGCCGCGTCACCCGCTACAATAAACACGCGGAAGCTCTGCTTGGTACTGGCCTCGTTATCCACGGTGGTCGTCTCCGGGCGGCAGATCGGCCCAGTGATTCACGCTTGCAGAAATTGATCGCAGGCGTGGTCAGCCAATGCGGCGACTTGAGCGACGGGGAGCCCGTTTTGATTGCTCGCGAGGGTTCGCCATGGCTTCTTGCTGAAGCCATTCCGATGACCTCGTTCGTCCATGACCTCTTTAACGGCGGAGACGCGCTCCTCTATTTTACCGATCTTGTGGCCGAAAGGGCGCTACCCAAGCAACTGATAAGGCACGCCTTTCAACTAACAGCAGCCGAAACGCGGCTGGCCTGCCGCCTTGCCGATGGCCGAGGTATCGGCGCGGCAAGCTCTGCCCTGGGAATTGGCCGTGAAACCGCCAGAACCCAGCTCCGTGCAATATTCTCGAAAACAAGCACCGGAAGTCAGGCGGAACTCGCGAAGCTCTTGTCCCGATACCAAGGGTCCTCCACGCATTGAAGTCGCGGTGTCACCCGTTCGGGTGAAGCCCTGACGGTCCAAGGGTTGCACTCTGCGCTGAATCGGGGCCGTGGCACTTCACAACAACAGGCGCCGGTCTCGATCCGATACGTCTCAAGCGGGGCGGCCGGTCAGACGATATTTGGTTTTTGCAACGGTGCGTGCCTGAATCCCTCTGATGTCCGACTAGTGCCTTCGGGCCGAAGAGGTGAGCAGAAAACATCGCGTCCGCTATTACATTAGCAGTAGGAAATATATTGCCAAACGGCGGCGCGAGGCGGATCATCAACGCCCGCACCTCCGATCGAGAATTGGAAAGACAGGGCTGATCGGAGCTTGCCGATCGTACCGAACGCCAGGAGGTTCAGATGAAACTGCGTGCTTGCCTGCCAAGTGCAGGATGGACAGCTATTGCCTTAATGAGTTTCGGCACAGGTGCTGCCATTGCTTATGCCGCGGACAGTCCGTTGCAGTCGCAGCTTGCGGCGCCAAGAGTATCGTTGCCGGGGGAACTCGACATCACACACTGCGTCGCTCTGGCCGCTGCCGGCCAATCACTGGCCCCGCAAGACTTGAAGGCCTACGAGGAGGCCCAGCCGCCATTGTGGGATGACCTGGGCTCCCTGAGCTATCCGATCAGCACAAAGAGCGCCGATGCCCAAAAATACTTTGACCAGGGGCTGCGGTTCGCCACCAACTTCAATCACGCGGAGGCGCGACGCGCCTTCCGCAAGGCACAAAGCCTCGATCCCGACTGTGCGATGTGCTTCCTCGGCGAGGCACTGGTCCTGGGCCCGAACATCAACGTGCCGATGGATCCCACCGCAAATGCACCAGCGATCACTGCTCTTCGAAAGGCGCAGGCGCTTTCATCCGGTGCCACCGAGAAGGAGCGGGGACTGATCGAGGCGGTCGCCACGCGGTATTCCGAAGATCCCAAGGCCGATCGAAACACCCTGAACGCCGCCTTCGCCGATGCAACTGCGGCGCTTTCCGACAAATATCCTGACGATCTCGAACTCGCTGTGCTGGCCGCAGAGGCCGGCATGGACACGCAGCCTTGGGACTATTGGCAGCCGGGCGGCAAGGAACCCAAGGGCCGCACCGCCGACATCCAGAGGCGGCTGGAAGGCGTTCTCGCCAGGAAGCCCGACAATCCGATGGCGATTCACCTCTACATTCATCTTGTTGAGGCCTCGGATCGTCCGGAGCGCGCCGAGCCCTACGCGGACCGGCTAGCAGCGCTGATGCCGGGGGCCGGACACATCGTCCATATGCCGAGCCACATCTACTATCGCGTCGGCCGCTACACGGATTCGCTGAAGTCCAACGAAGCTGCCTCGAAAGTGGACGAGACCTATCTCGCCGAAACCGGCGCTACCGGTGTCTATCCGCTCGGCTACTATTCCCACAACGTGCACTTCGTATTGGTTTCGGCCCAGCTCCTCGGTGACTCGAAGACGGTGCTTGCAGAGGCTGAGAAGCTGGACAAGTTTCTGACTAACGAGGTGGCCACGGCAATACCGATCGTGCAGCCGGTGAAGGCAGCTCCGTATTTCGCCTGGGCGCAATATGCCGAACCCGATGCGATCCTGGCTAAGGCCGAGCCGGCCGGCGCGCCGCCTTACATCACATCGATGTGGCACTATGCGCGCGGCGTCGCCCTGGCCGAGAAGAAGGACGCCTCGGGCGCGCGAGTCGAGGCGGACGCCATCCACAAGATCGCTCAGGAAACCGACTGGTCGGTGCACGATGCCTGGGGAATCCCGGCATTGTCGGTCCTGCAAGTGGCCGAAGATGTCGTACGTGCCCGCGCTGCGCAGGCCGAGAATGACGTCGGCGGCTCGATAGCCTTCTGGAAGAAAGCGGTCGAAACGGAGGACACGATCCCCTACATGGAGCCTCCGTACTGGTATTATCCCGTGCGGCAGTCCCTCGGTGCCGCCCTCCTCAAGAACGGTCAGCCGGCGGACGCGGCGAAGGAGTTTGTGGCGGCGCTCCACCGCGCACGCAGCAGCGCCTGGGCACTGTTCGGGCTGCAGCAGGCGGCGGAAGCCCAAGGCGATACTGCCGCCGCAACGAAAGCCGCGGACGAACTTTCCAAAGCCTGGAAGGGCGATCCGGGCATGCTGACGCTGGAACGGCTCTGAACCTCATCCCGGACGGGACCGCTGCGGTCCGTCGACCGGGCTCCAACCAATCAACCAATTTCCGATTTGTCGGAACGTCTGCAAGCGCTTTTCTGACGTTATTCGAACGGTAGAAATCCGCATGCAGGTTCCGTACAGATGACCGATGCGACCCCGGTGATCGGCTCTGGTTTCAGTCCGATTCAGGTCCGACAGTATCCGGCTTAGCAGCAAAACGTGGTGATCCCGACAGTCCATGGCGAACCAGTCTCCGTTTGAGAATTCCCTGATAACGGGCAAAAACTGGGAGTTCGCGAGAAACGAGCGCTTTGCATGGGGCGGAAAATCAATATTGCATTGCGATGTCAGCTACTTAGCGGAACATTCCCTGCGCGGTGGATCAGGAAAATTCGCCCCGGACATCAGGAAAATCACGCAGCCAGGGATGATTCATCAGGGAAACCGGCTGTCGTTGCGCGGGATCTGATTGCGAGTTCTTGGGATCGAATTGTCGTAGTCCGGGAACGCCTTGCTGTATCGCAGGGAACGTAGGCGCGATTGCAATTGTGAAGTGATAAGGGGTGGCAACGATTTGACGCTTCCCGAAATTTAAATGCGACAGGCTGAGATCTGACTGTCGGATTGGAAGTCGGACGGCAGGAAAAAGAGGGGCGTCTTCGCCCAAGCGTTCCATTGAAAGTCGTCGGCTGGACCTCGCGTGCGCATGCATATCGGTCGCGGAGAACATCGTACAGCTGTGCAAGCCATCGGCACACAATAGCGTTGTTGGGGCGTCTCGGGATCAAGGCAGACTTTGCATGGCTCTGGCCATCGACGAGCCGTTCGCAAATCTGGTCGGTTATCTCCGCAGAACACTTGGTCGGGCCATAGATGTCCTTTTGCGGTCTGGGCGCATGCTTTCATTTTTTGGGCAGCGCCGCCCTACTTGCTCGGCTTCTGCATTGGTGATCTTCTGTCGAAAAATAATGGAGGAATGACCATGTCAGACGCGAGACAAGAACCGTCCCAGTCGACTCAACAAACAGAGGAACAGAAGAGAAGTGCAGGTACTCGCGGAAAATTTTCCGATATTTCTATCAGCGAGCTGAGCTTAGATGAGGCCATAGCACTCAAAGCCTTGCGAAAGTTCGACTTCGAATTCGTCGACTACAATGTCTACGACACGCTTAGTAATTTCGGTGGCGGGACGCTCGTGCTAGTTGAGACTTTTCGGCAACCGGAGAACGAAGTTGGACGAGTGGCTCATGATTATCAAGTGCTTGTAAAAAATGGAAAGGGAATAGTCTACAACGACTACACTCAAGCCTTGCGTCTCGGCTCAGAGCGGGCGGATTTTCTGTCTCGACTGGTTTCCCCGGATACAGTTCTCGCGCTTCTGACCCTTGTTTTGGTGGCAGCGTTCTTGGCGTTCTGGGGGGTTTTCAAAGAAAAGACCCCGGAAGTGTTGGGTGTCGCTCTCACAACGGTCATTGGCTTTTGGTTTGGGCGTCAATCGAGGACAACGTCAAACACAAAATGACCAGATGCAATGCGCCTCACTTTCGGTGGTGTGACTAGCTGAAAAGCGGGGCAAGACATGGGTAGTATGGCACTCACTAACTCCTTGGAGGAGGACAATGGCATCTCGGGTGACGATCGATGAACAATTGCATGACACAAATGGCGGTGGGACCAGGCGCGATCCTGCACTGAGCCGTCAATTCACTGTAGCCTGCCCGCTTGGCACTTGTGTAACGTTCAAGTCGACTATGTATTCATTGACGAACAGGTACTTGTATTTCCTAGTGAATTTATGGTGATCCCGACAGGAATCGAACCTGTGACCTACAGATTAGGAATATGATTCGCGCCAGAAAAACGCAATAAACCAATTGCTTAATGAGCACCTTTTTTATTCTACGGGATTCTACGGAATTGTAGCGTTGTACTAACCAGCGCTGTCCAGATTATCTGGACGTCAATCGCCTATCACGCTCAATGAACGGGGCTCAGGGATAAGACCATGAAGCGCAGCGAGCCGCTGCGAGGAAGGCGAAGGTCGACGCGGGAGCGCCGGCTAAACCCTCACCGCCATCGCAGACGAGATGAACGATAATGACGAGCCAAGACTTCACGGCGAGGCCGGTCGAGCGCCACAGCCAGTGAGGGCTTGGCGAGGTCAGAAGGCGATCTTTCTTCGCAACGGCCTCATGTTGACCAATTGATCCGTCGGGAAACGAGCTAGTGGTCAAAACTTGACGCTTGATACCCGAAACGGAACACCGCTGCCGACCTCCTTACGGTCGTTCGGGATCCTTCTTTCGCCTACTACAACTGCCACTGATCAGTCAGCCGCCGCTGGCAGGGATGCGGAAAACGAACGCATGGTAAAAGTCCAAGCCGCTATCTACAGACTCTCCCTATCCCATCCCGTTTTCCGATGCCATATAGGCGATGAAATAACGGGGGCAACTTTGAAAATAAACGAACTAAAAGGGCGCTCTGCCCATCTCACTAACCTGAACAACATCAACGTAATTATGGGTCGCAACGGCGCGGGAAAGAGCCGCTTCCTTCGTGACATCGAGGAAGCAACCAGCCAGAATAAGCAACTCTTTTATGTTCGCTATGTCAGCCCTGAACGGGCTGGGTCGTTCAAGCGCGATGGTGCCGTCCTCACAAATATGAGTAATGACCCCACTTGGCTGCGGCAAGTACGGGCAGTTAATCAGGCCAACAACTTCAAAGCCGCATCGGCGATGCTGTTCCGCGAAGCCGAGACGCTTTATCTACGTCGCCTAGCCAGCACTCCAGAAATCCGAATGGACCCCACGCGCAACTTCCAGACAGATCGGCTGAGTAAGGTAAATCAGCTGCTCACCAATATCTCGCTTGAGATGGGTAACGCCGATTTCGAGTTTCGTTCGCTGGCCGATGGTCAGCTAGTAATCCCAGATCAAATCAGCAGCGGCGAATCGGAAGCCGTAGCTCTGGCTTCCGAGATTCTCTATTTCTTTGATACGATAGACCCTGCCAAGACGAATATACTGCTCCTTGATGAGCCGGACGTGCACCTTCACCCCGATCTTCAGGCACGGCTGGGTAAACTGATCATCGCCATGCTGGACGAGTTCAAGAGCTACGCGGAAAGCATTGCTGTATGCCTCTCCACGCATAGCAGCCCGCTGGTCTGTTCTCTCGCGGATTCGCAATATGTTTCGATCGGCACCAAGAGCTTCGCGGTCGATACGGTTGAACTCAAACCGACCAGCGCTGAGCTTCGCAAGGTTGCCCCGTTCTTCGGCCACCCCCTTTCACTTTCGCTAAGCGAAGACGCGGCGTTGATCCTCGAAGGCGAGGACGACGAACGCGTTTGGCAGCAGGCTGCGCGAACGTCGCAGGGCCGGATCAAGGTCTTTCCCGTGCTGGCCGGCAGCGTAGACCAGCAGGGCGAACTAGAGACCTTCTGCGTCAATCTGCTCGATACGCTCTACGACAACCCGGTCGCCTTTTCCCTTCGCGACGGCGACGGCGTGGTTGATCAGCCGCTCCAACATCGCCCACCTATCAAGCGCTACCGCCTGCAATGCTATGCAATTGAAAACGCCCTTTTGACTGACCCCTGCCTTGCCGTGATGGGCACGACCTGGGAGGGTTTTGTCGCTGCGGCAACGAAATGGGAGGCTGAAAATCAGGGACACGCAGATAGAACGCTCATTAACGAGCTTGCCGAGTCCAATGATCGGCTGCGGCATAAGAAAATCAAGAAGGTCCGCCAGCTCGTCTGTGCGGTGCTCGAGTGCAAGAAGCCTTGGGAGGTCGTGGTTGGTCAGGCGATCGGAGCGCTAACGAACGAGGATCTCGCAAATTCGAACATGCTGATTGATTTCCTCGGGGCGGAAATGGTCAGCGACATCATCTTCAGGAACGGGGCATGAGCAACATTGAATAGCGCGAGACCTCGATCTTAGCTGCTGTCAAGGATCAGCCAGTGTTGGCTCTCCGCCGCCTGTCCCTACCCGGCGCAATTCGTTGAAGAGATAAACGGCAGCTTTCCCGGCGTAACGGCCCGAAACTTGCGGGTCTGCTCCCACGATGAGCGGGCCTACGGCTCCGGAACCAAGCGTCAGAGTTTGACCACTAGCGACTTGCAAAGGGTCTTCGCACTGGCTGGGCTAATGGTGACGACGCTGGAGCGGGGGAAGGACGCCGTGGTGTCGACTTCGTTGCGTCTCGTGCGAAGTGCCTCGTCAGCGGGACATCGTCGATGACCGGTCGAGACATGCAACTGAAGCTGTCAAACCATGTCAAGCAGTTCTGCGCAAATCCGTAGAATGGGTTCATTCTACGGATTCTTGGTCATGGAAAGTGACGAGATTCACGACTATTCGCGTAGAATGGCGATCGAGCCTTTCGGAGCCGATCACCTAAGTATCTCATCTTGCTTAGTTTTTAGTGGTGATCCCGACAGGAATCGAACCTGTGACCTACAGATTAGGAATCTGCCGCTCTATCCTACTGAGCTACGGGACCACGCGGCCCGACACATAGCCGCTTCCGATCGTTTCGCCAAGGGGCGGGCCGAACACAATCGGCCGGCCCCTGCCGCCGCCAGGCCTCAGGCGGCGAGCGCGGTTTCGGCCAGCTTCACCCAGTAGCTCATGCCGTGCGGGATGGCCTCGTCGTTGAAGTCATAGGCCGGGTTGTGAAGGCCGGCGGTGTCGCCATTGCCAATGAAAATGAAGGCGCCGGGCCTGGCTTCCAGCATGTAGGAGAAGTCCTCGCCGCCCATCACCGGCTGGATGCCGCGGTGGACATGAGCGTCGCCGGCGACGTTTGCCGCGACGTCGCTGGCAAAAACCGTCTCTTCCGCATGGTTGAAGGTTACGGGGTAGTTCGCCTGGTAATCGACCTCGATCTTCGCGCCGAAGGCCGTGGCCAATCCGTCGCAGATGGCACGAATGCGCTCTTCCGACTTCTTGGCGATTTCCTTGCGCAAGGTGCGCACCGTGCCTGCGATCTCCGCCGATTCCGGGATGATGTTGTAGGCGTCGCCGGCATGGAATTTGGTCACCGACACCACCACCGCTTCAACCGGGTCGGTGCTGCGCGAGGCGATCGTCTGCAGGGCGCCGACCAACTGGCTGGTGATGACGATCGGGTCGATCGTGCCGTGCGGCATCGCCGCATGGCCGCCGCGGCCTTTCACGGTGATGGTGAATTCCGCGGTCGCCGCCATGATCGGGCCCGGCCGGATGGCGAACTGGCCGACCGGCAGGCCCGGCATGTTGTGCATGCCGAACACTTTCGCGATGTCGAAACGCTCCATCATGCCGTCCTTGACCATCTCGTTGCCGCCGCCGCCGCCTTCTTCGGCCGGCTGGAAGATGACCGCCACCGAACCGGCGAAGTTGCGGGTCTCGGCGAGATATTTCGCCGCACCCAAAAGCATCGCCGTATGGCCGTCATGGCCGCAGGCATGCATCTTGCCGGGAACGGTCGAGGCATAGGGCTTGCCGGTGATCTCGTTGAGCGGCAGCGCGTCCATGTCGGCGCGCAGGCCGATGGTGGCGCCTTCGCCCTGGCGGCCGCGAATGATGCCCACGACGCCGGTCTTGCCCAGCCCCGTCACCACATCGTCGCAGCCGAAGGCCTTCAGCTTCTCGGTGACGAAGGCGGCTGTCTTGAAGACGTCGAAATTCAGTTCCGGGGTCTGGTGCAGATATCGTCGCCAGCCGGCAACCTCGTCCTGCATTTCGGCGGCACGGTTCAGGATTGGCATGATAGTTCCATCTCGCTGTTGGGGCAGGTCCGCTGCCTTGCAATTGTGATCGTCAGGCACTTTGCCATGTTGACGTCACATAGAGTAAATAGCACCGCAACAATGCGGTCCGTTTTTGAGGGCGGACTCATTTTGCTGGCGATCGCGTAAATCTTACGGAGCCAGGGGCGACTACGGCAAGAGGCGATTTCGGATTCGATCATGCGGCACAGGCATTTCCTCAAACTATTCTGCGCGGGCGCCGTGGCGTTCTCGGCGCTGGCCGGGCCGGCGCTGGCCAATCCGGTCGTGCTGTTCGACCTGAACAGCGGCAAGATCCTCCAGCATCAGGACGCGTTCAAGCGCTGGTACCCGGCATCGCTGAGCAAGCTGATGACGGCCTATGTGACCTTCCGGGCGATCGCGGCCGGCGAGGTCCGGCTCGATTCGCCGATCAAGGTAACGAAACATTCCGCCGCCGAGCCGCCGAGCAAGATGGGCTTCAAGCCAGGCTCGGTGATGCGGCTCGACAATGCGCTGAAGATGATGCTGGTCAAGTCGGCAAACGACATCGCCATGGCCGTCGGCGAGAATGTCGGGGGATCGCAGGCAGCCTTTGCCGAGCGCATGAACGCCGAGGCGGTCCGGCTCGGCATGAACGGAACGCATTTCGTCAATCCGAACGGGCTTTATTCGCCGGACCAGTACACCACAGCGCGCGACCTGGCCGTGCTGGTGACGGCGATCCGCCGCGAGTTTCCGCAATATGCGCCGTGGTTCTCGATCGAGGGGCTTGCGGTCGGCAAGAGGGCGATCCCCAACTACAACCTGTTGATCGGCCGCTATCCCGGGGCCGACGGCATGAAGACGGGCTTCGTCTGCCCCTCCGGCTTCAACATGATCGGTTCGGCGACCCGCAACGGCCGCACGCTGGTGGCGGTGGTGCTCGGCGAGAAGTCGGCGATCACCCGTGCCGAGGCCGCGGCCAAACTGCTCGACCAGGGTTTCGATACGCCTGCCGCCGGCTCGGCCACCATTGCCACGCTGGCGCCCTACGGCGACACCATCTCGCCCAACGACATGCGGGACGAGGTCTGCAAGAAGAAGGCGCCGGCGGAGCAGTCCGAGGCGCCGCCCGCCGTCGCCAAGAACGTGCCGAAATCGCCCTACCAGGAAAAGCTCGACCATGTGCCGACGCTGGTTGCCGTCGGGCTTGGCGGCGCGACCGGCCCGACCCCGCTGGCCATGCTCGCCCAGGGTAGCCAGGAATATGCCGACGTGCCTATTCCGACCTGGCGGCCGGACAGACCGGCGCCCGGCGCCGGCCCGACGGTGGCGGGCTCGGCTGCGCAGGGCGACCAACCCGTCAAGGTTGCGAACTAGGCAATGAGCGGTTTTCCCATCCCTGTTTCCGTGCTGACCGGTTTTCTCGGCGCCGGCAAGACGACGCTGCTCAACCGGCTCCTGAAGGACCCGGCGCTGGCCGACACGGCCGTCATCATCAACGAATATGGCGAAGTGGCGATCGATCACCTGCTGGTGGAACAGGCGTCCGATGGCATCATCCAGCTTTCGGACGGCTGCCTTTGCTGCACGGTACGCGGCGAACTGGTCGACACGCTGGCCGATCTGGTCGACCGGCTGCAGACCGGCCGCATCGCTCGCCTTGCCCGCGTCATCGTCGAGACCACCGGCCTTGCCGATCCGGCACCGGTGCTGCAATCGATCATGGCGCATCCGGCACTGGTCCAGGCTTTCCGGCTCGACGGCGTCATCACCTTGGTCGACGCGGCCAACGGCGATGCCACGCTCGACGCCCATGTCGAGGCGGTCAAGCAGGTCGCCGTCGCCGACCGCATCGTGCTCTCCAAAACCGACCTGGTCGCTGGTCCGGATGGACCGGAAGCGCTGCGGACGCGGCTGCGGCAGATCAATCCGGGCGCCGAACTGCTGGCTGTCGACGATGCGAAAACGAGCGTCGCAGCGCTGTTCGACTGCGGCCTCTATAACCCGGCGACCAAATCCGCCGATGTGCGGCGCTGGCTCGGCGAAGAAGCGATGCATAACCATGATCATCATGATCATCATGATCATGACGGGCATGACCACGGGCATGACCACGGGCACGGCCACGACCACGGGCACCGGCATGATCAGCGCATTCGCACCCACTCCCTGGTGCATGACGGCCCGGTGCCGTTCTCGGCCATCGAGATGTTCCTCGATCTTTTGCGCTCCACGCATGGCGAGCGCCTGCTGCGAATGAAGGGCGTCATCGAACTCGAGGAAGATCCGTCGCGGCCGCTGGTGGTGCATGGCGTGCAGAAAATCCTGCATCCGCCGGCTCGATTGCCGTCCTGGCCGGACGGCCAGCGCGGCACCCGGCTGGTGCTGATCACGCTCGACATGCCCGAAGACTATGTAAGGCGACTGTTTGCCGCCTTCACCAACCGGCCCTCGATCGACACGCCCGACCGCGCGGCGCTGGAGAACAATCCCCTGGCGATCGCGGGACGCTGACCTTTACGACAGCTATTCGCCGCGCTCGACCAGGAAGCGGTGACCGCCTGATATGGCGGATGTCTCTACGAGATGATGACCAGAGTCGGCGCAGAACGCCGGAATGTCGATAACGGCGAGCGGATCGGTCGTTTCCAGCCAGAGCCGGCTGCGGGGCCGCATCCCGGCCAGCCGCTTCTTCGCCTTCAGCACCGGCAAAGGGCAGTTCAGCCCCTTCAGATCGTAGACGGTGACGTCGGTCACGGCGAAAAATGTCAGCCGCCGAACATGCCGAGCAGCTTGTTCTTCAGCCTCGTCACGCGGCTCTCGTCGGCACTTGCGGCCTGCGTTTCGGCCGGCGGTGCGGGCTCGGCCGGCGCTTCGATCGTCGCGGTGGCGACAGGGGCTTCCTTGGCGGTCTTGGCCGCTTCCTTTTCGGCCAGCGCCTGCGCCTTGGCGGCTTCCTTTTCGGCCAGCGCTTGCGCCTTGGCCTGCTTGGCAGCTTCTATCGCGGCCAGCCGCTGCTCCTCGGCTTTTTGCTTCGCGGCCTTTTCGGCATCGAGCGCGGCCATCTTGCGGCCGGCGGGCGAATCGATGCGGCCCATGCGCGCCGTCTCGGTGACCGAGCCGTCCGAGTTGAGCGATGGCGGGTCGATCGGCACGCGCTCGCCGCGCGCACGGCGCTTGGACCAGTCGGAGACGATGCTGGCTTCCTTGATGCCGGCGATGGTGGGCTTGGGCGCCGGCGTGCTTGCCTTGAGGGCGCCGTTGAACGCAGCCTCATACGTGCTCTGATAAGCACTGTAGGCGCTTTTCAGCGAATCCGGCTGCGTGGACGCAGGGCAGGGGCCGGTCGGATTGAATGTGGTGCCTTCAGGAGCCACCTGGTTGAAGACGTAGCGCTTCTCGCAAACGTCGACTTTCGGCGGTACCTTGGTGATCTCGAAATTGTCGTAGCCGACCTTCAGCATCTTCCAGAATTCGTAATTCGGGTCGTTGCGGTAGCGCGCCATGTTGGCGGCGGTCATGCGGAACGGGAAGGCCTGGATCTGGAACTCGGTCTGGCCGCCCTGGAAGGCATCGCGGCCGAACGCATAGATCTGCTCGATCTGGGCATCGGTCATCGAATAGCAGCCCGAAGACGAGCAGGCGCCGTGCACCATCAGGTTGGAGCCGGTGCGGCCGTTGGCGCGGTCATAGGCGTTGGGATAGCCGATGTTGAAGGACAGATGGTAGTTCGAGCGCGGGTTCATCTGCGCCGGACGCACGGTATAAAAACCTTCCGGCGCCTGGCGGTCGCCCTCGGTGTATTTCGGCCCGAGCTTGCCCGACCATTTGCAGATATCGTAGCTGGCGACCATGTCGTAGCGGCCGTTGGTCTTGGCCTTCCAGATTTCGAGCTTGCCCTCTTCCTTGAAGATGCGCGCCATCACCGAGGAGGTGCGCACCATGCCCTTGGCCCTCATGTCGGCCAGGATCTTGTCGGGCAGGGGCTTGTTGGCCTCCGGGGCAAAATCCTTCATCGACGAATCATTGCAGCCGGCAACGGCTATCGCGGTGATGAGAATTCCGGTGCGGGCAAGCTTGGCAAACATGGATAAGGCTACGTCTTCTCTTTCGGGCCAATGGCTTCGAAACGGCCGAGCCCGCATGCTGAACACAGACGGACCGTACGCCCGTTAACCTTGAAAATTCCTTACCGCAAGCCTCGGCCACCCCTCACGGCAATTCCATTGAACCGAATCCGGCGGCATTTTTGTGGCGAAATTGCTCATCGCCGCCACATTGCCGTGGAGCGTTGCCGTGGAGGCGGCTTGCGGCGGCCCGGTTGAGCCGCCAAATCGTGGTCAGAGGCTGCGGCCCATTGCCAGATACTTCTCGCGGCGCTGCTCGCGAAAATCCATGTTGGCGCCGGCAAAATCCTTCATCGTCTTGGCGATGAGATCGCCCGTCGCGGCAATCACCGTTTCGGGTGCGCGCTGGGCGCCGCCGATCGGTTCGGGAATGATGGCGTCGATGATCTTCAGTTCCAGAAGGTCCTGGGCGGTGATCTTCATGTTGGTCGCCGCGTCCTTGGAGCGCGTCGTGTCGCGCCACAGGATGGAGGCCGCGCCCTCGGGCGAGATCACCGAATAGATGGCATGTTCCAGCATGTAGACGCGGTTGGCGGTGGCGATGGCAATGGCGCCGCCCGAACCGCCTTCACCGATGACAACCGAAATCGATGGCACCTTGAGCGCAAGGCAGGCCGAGGTCGAACGGGCAATGGCTTCGGCCTGGCCGCGCTCCTCGGCGCCGACGCCGGGATAGGCGCCGGCCGTGTCGACCAATGTCAGCAGCGGGATCTTGAAGCGGTCGGCAAGCTCCATCAGCCGCACGGCCTTGCGATAGCCTTCGGGGCGCACCGAGCCGAAATTGTGCTTCAGCCGGCTCGCCGTGTCGGAGCCCTTCTCCTGGCCGAGGATCGCTACCGGTTCGCCGCGGAACCGGGCAAAGCCGCCGACGATCGCCTGGTCCTCGCCGAAATTGCGGTCGCCGGCGAGCGGCGTGAAATCGCTGAACAGGCCCTTGATGTAGTCGACGCAGTGCGGCCTGTCGGAATGGCGCGCCACCTGCACCTTCTGCCATGGGGTCAATGCCTTGTAGAGATCGCGCAGGGCATCGCGCGACCGCTTCTCGAGCCTGCTGATCTCGTCGGCGACATCGACCGCCTCGCCGTTCTCGGCAAGCTTCTTCAGTTCCAGGATCTTGAGTTCCAGATCCTGCACCGGCTTTTCGAAATCGAGGTAGTTGTACATGCTTGGGCGGACCGATACGTCGGAAGCAAAGACTGGCGGGACCCTGAAATCAGGGGCTCCGGGCGATGGAACGTCGCCCTCACATAGCGATATGAGGTCTAGTCGGCAAGCGGGTGATGATCGTTGACCAGCCGCACCAATCGCTCCTCCAGCACATGGGTATAGATCTGTGTCGTCGATATGTCGGCATGGCCAAGCAGTTGCTGGACGGCCCTGAGATCAGCCCCGTTCTGTAAGAGATGGCTGGCGAAAGCATGGCGAAGCACATGTGGCGAGACCTTGGCCGAGGCGATGCCGGCCCGGGCCGCCAGCCCCTTGAGGTCGCGAGCGAAGACCTGGCGCGAGAGGTAGCCGCTGTCCGACGCGGCAGGAAACAGGAACGGGCTGTCAGCGAAAGCGGGCACCTTGGCCCGGGCGGCGAGCCAGGCTCGCATCGCCGCGCGCGCCTTGGCCGACAGCGGCACCATGCGCTCCTTGTCGCCCTTGCCGCGCACCATGAAGAAACGGTCGTCGCGCTGCGCCACCGTCACCGGCAAGCCGACCAGTTCCGAAACGCGCAGGCCTGTCGCATAAAGCACTTCGACCAGCGCGTGCAGACGCAGCGCCGCCAGCCTGTCGCTGTCGCCGAGCCCGGCATCGCCGGCCTCCTGCGCGGCGCGGTCGATCAGCCGGCCGGTGTCGGCCTCGCTCATGGTCTTCGGCAGCGGGCGGCCTTTTTTCGGGCTGTCCAGCGTGCCGGTCGGGTCGTCGCCGCGCAGGCCCTCGGCGTAGAGGAATTTGAAGAACTGGCGGATCGCCGACAATTTGCGTGCCTGCGATGTCGGGGCGAAGCCGCGTGCGGCGATGTCGTCGAGATAGGCGCGGATGTCTTCGGCGCCGGCGCCGGCAAGACCGCCGGGGATTTCCTGCGAAGCGTCATCGAGGTCGCGGCGATAGGAGGAAAGCGTGTTTTCGGCGGCACCCCGCTCGGCGCTCATCATCTCCAGAAAGGCTTCGATGCGGGCAGCGCTGTTCATTTCCTGAAGTTTTTCTTCGGGCTCAGTTTTTCTTTGGGTTCAGCTTTTCCGCAGGGATGCGCACGCTCATTTCCGCCTTTTTCGGCTCGACGAACATCACCAACGCGAACATCGTACCATAGGCGATGCCCGCCAGAATCGCTGTTATCACGACAAGGCGAAACAGTGTCGGCATCAATCTTCGCCCGTCTTCTTGTTCTGCGTTTCCAAACCCTGTGCCCTTATGGGACGCCAATCCGGCCAATTCAAGCAAGAAGCTGAAGCGCGCCGGCAACTTCCAATGCAGCCGGTTGCTCGCCCGCGGGAGGCCAGCCTGCCTCAGTGCGCTTGACGCAACCGGGCTTTTCATGTCGATACGCCGGCAAAGAGGGCTTCGAGGCTGATGAACGCGCTACCAGCAAATCCTCCGGGCGGGAGCCATGCCGCGCTGCTGGGCAGGCTCGGCGGCCGCTCCATCGTCTTTGTCGGCCTGATGGGCGCCGGCAAGACCGCGATCGGCCGCAAGGTCGCCACCGTGCTGGCGTTGCCTTTCATCGACAGCGACCAGGAGATCGAAAGCGTCTCGCGCATGACCGTTCCGGAACTGTTCGAACGCTATGGCGAAACGGAGTTCCGGGCGCTGGAGCAGCGCGTCATCCTGCGCGTGCTGGAAAACGGCCCGCAGGTGCTGTCGACCGGCGGCGGCGCCTTCATGAACGCACAGACGCGCGAGGCGATAGCGGCACATGGCGTGTCGGTATGGCTGAAGGCCGAACTCGACCTTTTGATGGACCGGGTCTCCAAGAAACAGAACCGGCCGCTGCTGAAGAGCCCCGATCCGCGTGGCGTGCTCGAGCGGCTGATGAGTGAACGCTATCCGGTCTATGCGACATCGGACGTCACCGTGCCGACCCGCGACGACCGCAAGGAAGTCATCGCGGCCGAGGTGGTGGAGGCGCTGTGCCGGCATTTCGATATAGCCCAGACCACTCCCGCGGGCGAGGTCGAACCATGAGCGCCGCTGCTGCCGTTGCCGTCGAGGTCGGACTTGGCGAGCGGGCTTACGACATCCTGATCGGGCCGGGGCTTTTGTCGCACGCCGGCGCCGAGATGTCGCGCCGCCTGCCGGGCCGACGCGTCGCAGTCGTGACCGACGAAAACGTCGCGGCGGCGCATCTCCATACGCTGAAGGCCGGTCTGCTCGAGAGCGGCATCGAGCCCGCCGTGATCACGCTGCCGCCCGGCGAGAAAACCAAGAGTTTCGCGCATCTCGAAGAGGTAGTGGACGGCGTCCTGGCCGCGAAGCTGGAACGCGGCGACGTCGTCATCGCCCTCGGCGGCGGCGTCATCGGCGACCTGGCCGGCTTTGCCGCCGGCATCGTGCGCCGCGGCATGAACTTCGTGCAGATCCCGACCTCGCTCCTGGCGCAGGTCGATTCCTCGGTCGGGGGCAAGACCGGCATCAACAGCGCGCGCGGCAAGAACCTGGTCGGCGTCTTCCATCAGCCGAAGCTGGTGCTGGCCGATACCGGAGTGCTCGATACGCTGCCGATCCGCGAATTTCGCGCCGGCTATGCCGAACTCGCCAAATACGGGCTGATCGACCGGCCCGAATTCTTCGCCTGGCTGGAGAAAAACTGGGCCAGCGTGTTCGCCGGCGGACCGGAGAGGGTGGAGGCCATCGCCGAGGCCTGCCGCGCCAAGGCGGATGTCGTTGCCCGCGACGAGTTCGAGACCGGCGACCGCGCGCTCCTCAATCTCGGCCACACTTTCGGCCATGCGCTGGAGGCCGCCACCCGATATGACGGCGCCCGCCTCGTCCATGGCGAGGGGGTCGCCATCGGCATGGCGCTGGCGCATCGCTTCTCGTCGCGGCTCAACCTGGCCAGTCCAGACGACGCGGCGCGCGTCGAGGCGCATCTCAACACGGTGGGACTGCCGTGGCGGATGGCTGACATTCCCGGCGAACTGCCCGACGCCGATGCACTGCTTGGCTTCATCACCCAGGACAAGAAAGTGTCGCGCGGCGCGCTGACCTTCATCCTGACGCGCGGCATCGGAGAGGCCTTCATCGCCAAGGACGTGCCGGCCTCGGAAGTGCTGTCGTTCCTCAGGGAGAACCACCCGAGCGCGACGGAAAGCCGTCCGGGCCGGCAAGGAAGCCGTCCGGACAGGCAAGGAAGCCGTCCGAAATGAACGGGGCCGGCTGGATCGTCGTCGCTTTCCTTGCCGTCCTCATCCTGTTGGCCGTCGCCATGCGCACGCGCCTGCTTGCCGCTTTCGGCTATGAACTGTCGCGCATCGAGCCGCAGCGTTCGAGCGGGGACGAGCTGCGCGGCGCCGTCGACGATTTCCGCCGTGACGGCCAGGTGGTGCGCGAGGAGCGCGATCGCATCGGCGGGTTGTTCGACCTCGAGGAGCTCGAAGTCTCCGACGTCATGGTCCACCGCACCAATATGCGCTCGGTCAACGCCGACAATGCACCGGAAGCCGTGGTGCGCGAGATCCTGCAGAGCCCGCACACCCGCATGCCTTTGTGGAAGGGGTCGCTCGACAACATTGTCGGCGTGCTGCACGCCAAGGACCTGCTGCGCGCCCTCAACGATGTCGGCAACGACTTCTCCAGGATCGATGTGATGAAGATCGCGTCAAAGCCCTGGTTCGTGCCCGATACGACGACATTGCAGGAACAGCTCAACGCCTTCCTGCGCCGCAAGGCGCATTTCGCCGTCGTCGTCGACGAGTATGGCGAGGTCGAAGGGCTGGTGACGCTGGAGGACATCATCGAGGAGATTGTCGGCGAGATCGCCGACGAGCACGATGTCGACATACAGGGCGTCAAGCAGGAGGCGGACGGTTCCGTCGTCGTCGACGGAACCGTGCCGATCCGCGACCTGAACCGGGCGCTCGACTGGGACCTGCCGGACGAGGAGGCAACCACCATCGCCGGCCTGGTCATCCATGAGACGCAGTCGATTCCCGAGGAGAAGCAGGCCTTCACCTTCCACGGCAAGCGTTTCATCGTCATGAAACGCGACAAGAACCGCGTCGCCAGGCTCAGGATCAGGCCGGCAGGCGACAGCTGAACGGTCCATCGTGTCGCAGACACGCACAACCGCGTCATCCCTGATGCTCAACAGTCCTTGGTCGAGCGTTCGCCGACCATTGCGTCGGTGTCGGCGTCGACGGCCGCCAGGCTGACTTCATAGCCCCAGAGATGCCGGATGTGGCGAAGGGTCGCGTCGCGGCTGTCATTCTCCAGCACGACCCCATTCTTCACCTTGTGCTGTAGCCGCAAATGCCGGTCGCCGAGCAGGTCCACGTCCACAACCTGGATGTCGGGCCGGCTCGCGCCCACATCATAGCTGTGGGCCAGCGCGGCGCGTATGTTGTTGTAGCCCCGCTCGTTGTGGATCGATGCGACTTCGTAGTGCGGTTGGTCGGCTCCATCGGCCAGGACGAAGAGCCGCCATTTTCGTATCAAGGTCGGGCTGAGATACTGGCGAATGAAGGATTCGTCGCGGTGGTTGGCCCAGGCGTCGAGCAGCGTCTCAAGCCAGTCGCCACGGCCGGCTATGTCCGGGAACCAGTCGCGATCTTCGGCTGTCGGCTCGGTCGAGATGCGCTGAATGTCCTGCATCATGTCAAGCCCGAGCGCGTAGGGGTTGATGCCGGAAAACCGCTGGTCGTCGAAGGATGGCTGGAAGATCACGTTCGAGTGGTTGCGCAGGATTTCGAGCATCGCGCCTTCGGTGATCCGGCCACGGTCGAACAGCATGTTCATGAGCGTGTAGTGCACGAAAGTGGCGCAGCCTTCGTTCATCACCTGGGTTTGCCGCTGCGGGTAAAAATACTGCGCAATGACGCGGACGATCCTGAGGATCTCGCGCTGCCAGGGTTCGAGGACAAGGCTGTTCTTCTCAAGGAAATAGAGCAGGTTTTCCTCGGGCAGATTGAGCGATTTCTTCCGCTCCGACACGCCTTCATCGCCCGCTTCGGAGTTGTCGGCGTCCTGCGCGGGCGGCAGGGTGCGCCATAAGTCATTGTAGGAACGCTCCTCGTATTCGAGGCGCTCGCGAAGTCCCTCGCGCTGCTGCTCCGACGACAGTTTCGGCGGCCGGTGATACCGGAACACGCCTTGCTCCATCAGCGCGTGTGCGGAATCGAGAATGGCTTCCACGGCAGCCAGGCCGTGCCGCTCCTCGCACCGGGCGATGTAGCCCTTGGCAAAGTCCAGATAGCTCAGGATCCCTCCGGCATCCGTCCATTGGCGGAAAAGGTAATTGTTCTTGAAGAAGTGATTGTGTCCAAGTGCTGCATGGGCAGTCACCAAGGCCTGCAGCGCCATGGTGTTTTCCTCCATCAGGTAGACGATGCACGGATTGGAATTGATGACCAATTCATAGGCCAGCCCGCGACCGCCTTTGCGATAGAGAAGCTCGTTGTAGAGGAAATGCTTGCCGAACGACCAATGCCGGTACATCAGCGGCATGCCGACCGACGAGTAGGCGTCGAGCATCTGCTCGGAAGAGATGACCTCCATCTGCACCGGATAGGTGTCGAGATGAAGCTGGTCGACCGCAATCGCCTCGATCTCCTCATAGACCCGCGACAGCTTTTTGAAATCCCAGTCGGATCCGGAGAAAAGCAACCCCGATTTGTTGGCCTGGCCAGCCATCCGGCACCCCTTACGCGCTCTTGGCCATAGCCGGCTGCCTGGCGAAAAGCTGGCGAAATACCGGGTAGATATCGGCCGGAGCGGCGATGCGCCTCATCTGGAAGTTCGGCCATTTTTGCTCGACGGCGCTATAGGCGCGCCAGAGCGAGGTGCCATTTTCGGTCGAGCCGAAAATATGACTTTCGCGTTCGTCGATGATCTCCACATAGGCGAAATACTGGCACAGGCGCATGAGCTTGCCGTGGAGCAGTTCTATGCAGCGCTGCGAGTCGGTGGCGAAATTGTCACCGTCCGAAGCCTGGGCCGCATAGATGTTCCACTCCGTGGCCGGATAGCGTTGTTCTATGATGCGTTGCATTTCCTCCAGCGCGGTGGAAACGACCGTGCCTCCGCTTTGCGTGCAGTAGAAGAATGTCTCTTCGTCCACCTCCTGGGCCTCGTGCGTGTGGCGGATGAAGACGATCTCCGTGCGCTCATAGCGTCGGGTCAGGAACAGGTGCAGCAGAACGAAGAAGCGCTTGGCCAAATCCTTCTCGCGCTCGCCCATCGACCCGGAGACGTCCATCAGGCAGAACATGACGGCGCTGGCATTCGGCACCGGCTGCGGGTCGAAGCGATTGAAGCGGATGTCGACGGGATCGACAAAGGCAATGCGCTTTCGGCGGCGCTCCAGCCGCTCGAGTTCCTCCCGCAAAGTCAAGATGCGTTCGCGGGTCGCGGCATTTGGCGGCTTCGATTCCAGTTTGGCCAGCTGCCGGAGGATCGCATCCAGCTCCGGCTGCTTTGGGCGCCCAAGCGCGATACGGCGGGCGTGGCTGTTTCGCATCGTGCGCCCGACATTGATGTTGGTCGGTGATCCTGTTGCCGCAAAACCTGCCCGCCTTGGCTTGAATGCGAGTATCTGCTTGAGATTGAGCTTGACCAGATCCGGCAGTTCGAGATCCTCGAAAAAGAGGTCGAGAACTTCCTCGCGCGAAAGCACGAAGCGAAAGTCGTCCTCGGATGCCGTGTTTCCCGGCGACGAGGAACCTGCGCCGCCCTGCCCGGGTTTGGGCACCAGGTCACCGGGAATGAACGTCCTGTTTCCTGGCAGGATGTGCTGGCGCCGGCCGCTGTCCCTGGCATCGCTGAAGGTCGGTTCGCTGGTGCCTCTGTGAGGCATCGGCACGGCATGCCCGCTGTCCACATCGGCGATCCGGCCCGTCCTTATCTGGTCACGGATGCTCCGCTTGAGTTCTTCCCGCGCGCGCCTGAGAAAGCGCTGGCGATTGCCCAGGTTCTTGTCCTTCGGATTGAGGCGGCGGTCGATGAAGATCGGCATGGAACCATCCGGGCTTTTCTCAGCCCGCCTTGTTCACGCGCATGTACCAGTCGACCAGCCGCCGTACCTGCCGCTCGGTGTAGCCGCGTTGCACCATGCGCTGCACGAATTCATTGTGCCGCTTTTCCGTGACGCTGTCCTGCTTGGAGCCGAAACTGATCACCGGCAGAAGATCTTCGACTTGGCCGAACATGCGCTTCTCGATAACCTCGCGCAGCTTTTCGTAGCTTGTCCATGATGGGTTGCGGCCGTGGTTGCGTGCCCGGGCACGCAGCGTGAACTTGACCACTTCGTTGCGGAAATCCTTGGGGTTGGCGATGCCGGCCGGTTTTTCGACCTGCGACAATTCCTTGTCCAATATCTCGCGATTGAGGATCTGGCCCGTATCGGGATCCTTGTAGTCCTGATCTTCGATCCAGGCATCGGCATAGGCGATGTAGCGGTCGAATAGGTTCTGGCCATACTCGCTGTACGATTCCAGATAGGCCTTCTGGATCTCGTGGCCGATGAACTCGGCATAGCGCGTTGCCAGTTCCGACTTGATGAACTCGAGATAGCTCGCTTCCGTCTCCTTTGGGAACTGCTCGCGCTTGATCGCCTCTTCCAGGATGTACATCAGGTGCACGGGATCCGCCGCGACCTCGTTGGTGTCGTAGTTGAATGTCTGCGACAGGATCTTGAAGGCGAAGCGCGTGCTTACGCCGGTCATGCCCTCGTCGACGCCGGCGGCGTCGCGATATTCCTGAACCGACTTGGCCCGGGGGTCGACCTCCTTGAGGTTTTCGCCGTCATAGGCGCGCATCTTGGTGTAGAGCGGCGAATTGTCGTGCTCGGCAAGACGGGTCGAGACCGTGAACCGGCTGAGAATATCCAGCACTTCAGGTGCGCAGGGGCTGCCGGCCAGCTCGCTCTCGCGCAACAGTTTCTCGTAGATATGCCTTTCTTCGGTGATCCGCAGGCAATACGGCACCTTGACCACGAGGATGCGGTCGAGAAAGGCCTCATTATTCTTGTTGTTCTTGAACTGTTGCCACTCCGATTCGTTGGAATGGGCAACGATGATGCCCTGATAGGGGAAGGCGCCGAAATTCTCGGTGCCGTTATAGCTGCCTTCCTGGGTCGCCGTCAGCAGCGGATGCAGGACCTTGATGGGCGCCTTGAACATCTCGACGAATTCGAGCAGGCCTTGCGTGGTCCGGTTCAGCCCGCCGCTGTAGGAATAAGCGTCCGGATCGGACTGGCTGAAATCCTCCAATTGCCTGATGTCGACCTTGCCAACCAGAGCCGAGACATCCTGATTGTTCTCGTCGCCAGGCTCCGTCTTGGCTATAGCGATCTGGCGCAGCCGCGAGGGCATCAATTTCACCACGCTGAATTTGGAAATGTCGCCAGACAATTCATCAAGCCGCTTGGCCGCCCAGGGCGAGATAATGCCGTTGAGGCGACGCCGGGCTATGCCGTATTTGTCCTCCAGCAGATCGCCCATGCGATCGGGATGGAACAGGCCGAGCGGCGACTCGAAAATCGGACTGATCTGATTGCCGGCCTTGAGCGTGTAGATCGGGCGTTCCTCCATCAGTTTCTTCAGCCGTTCGGCCAGGGAGGACTTGCCGCCGCCGACAGGGCCGAGGAGATAGAGGATCTGCTTGCGCTCCTCGAGCCCCTGCGACGCATAGCGGAAATAGCCGGCGATGCGTTCGATCGTATCCTCCATTCCGTAGAAATCGGAGAAGGTGGGATACACCTTGACCGTGCGGTTGGAGAAAATGCGGCCGAGCCGCTCGTCCTTGCTGGTGTCGACCAGGTTCGGCTCGCCGATTGCCTCGACCATCCGTTCCGGCGCCGAGGCATACATTGACTTGTCTTCCCGGCAGGCAAGGAGATACTGCTGGAGGCTTATTTCCTCCTGGCCCGCGTTTGCATAAATCTCCGAAAACAGATCGAAGACGTCGGACTGGTTCTCACCCATGATGGTTGCCCTCAGAGCCATTCTGGCTGCCGCCCGGCTCATCTCATTCAACTACCGGGATGCATTGTGGTTCCCTCCACATTGGAGAGAGAGCGTGTATCTGCATCGAACTTGGACAGCACACAGTTACAATGCTCGTCTGATATCTCAGGTGGTGATGGCCAGAGGAGACCGTCAAGGGCAAATATCGATTTCGTGAACCGAACGGCAAAGCGAGTGCATTGATGCGGCTGGTACGGTGTTGAATCAGATCGTTGAGCACTCCCAAGTCTAACGGGATGCTCGTGGTGCGTGCGGGCATTCCTCGTCTACATATCGGGCCCAACGATCGGGAGATTGCGATGATCGATCGACGAAGCCTTATTCTGGTCTCCGCGGCGGCGATGTTGCCATTGGGCACATCGGTCGCATGGGGCCAGCGCCAACCCGTGCCGACAACCTTCGATTACGGGCCGGCCAAGCTCGATATCTATGCGCCGGATGGCGCACGCGGATTGCCGGTCGTCTTCTTCGTCCATGGCGGCGCCTGGCGCTCCGGCAAGCGCTCGCAGGTCAACGCGAAGCCGGCCTTCCTGCTCGCCAACGGGTTTTGCCTGGTCTCCATCGACTATCGCATGCTGCCCGAAGCGGAGGTCGCCACCCAGGCCGACGATGTCGAAAAGGCCTATGCCTATGTCCGCGCCAACATTGCCCGGCATGGCGGCGATGCCAGGCGGATCGTGGCCATGGGCCATTCGGCCGGTTGCCACCTCGTTGCGCTGACCGGCATGCGCGGCGGTCTACCGGGTGTCGCCGCGCTGCTTCTCGACGACACCAGGGCCTATGACCTCACCGCGCTTTCCAGGAATGGCGGCATGGCGGGGGCCTATGCGCGGGCCTTCCCCGATCCCGCGCAATGGGCGGCGTTGTCGCCGGCCAGTTATGTAGATGGCCGCAAGCACCCGCCGACCTTCATCGCCTACTCAGGCGCTTCGGGCCGGGACGGGGACTCCAAGGCGTTCGCCGAGCGCTTGCGCGCCACCGGCACCAAGGTGACGCTGTTCGACGGCAGCGCCTATACGCACATGTCGATCAACCGCGATTTCGGCGAGGATGGCGACGCCTTGACCGGGGCGGCACTGGCATTCCTGAAATCGGCGGTTGGGTGATTGCGGCATCGAAACGGAGCTCTGAACGTCACCGCGAGGAGCGAGGAGGACCGGCCTACCAGCGCGTCTTTTCGCCGGGAGCCGCCGGTTCGATCGCCAGCGCGTGCAGGCCAGCCTTCAATTCGTCGGCCAAAAGCGCGTTGACCGCGCGGTGGCGCTCGATGCGGCTCATGCCGGCAAAATCCGGCGAAACAATGCGGACGCGGAAATGCGTCTCGCCGGTGCCGTCGAACGTAGCCTGGTGGCCGGATTCCACATGATGATGGCCGGCGTGCAGATGGCTTTCGTTGATGACGACCAGCCGCTCCGGCGAAAATGCCTTGCTCAACTTGTCTTCCATGGTTGCCTGTATGGACATTGCCGTCTCCCTTCACCACATATCGCCAGCGGGATCGCGGAAGCCGAACCGACTTCGTTGCATGTCGCGCTTCAACAAAATCGGTCCTTCGCCTGCTTTATGCCGCGATTCAGCGGTTAGGGCGATCATCGCGAAAATGTCAATTCTTGTTTCGCATCTGCGAACGCCCCATAAATGGGTTAGATGAAGCCGTATCCCAAATATTTCGAGAAGATCCGCATCCGCCAGGAGAAGGACGCGGAGCTGAAGTCGCACGCGCCGATCTGCCAGTGGGATGGCTGCAAGGAGGCGGGCACCCATCGCGCTCCGGTCGGGCGCATGAAGGAGGGCGAGTATTTCCGCTTCTGCTTCGACCATGTGCGCGAGTACAACAAGGGTTTCAACTATTTTTCCGGCGTTCCGGACACCGAGGTCGCCCGTTTCCAGAAGGAGGCGATGACCGGCCATCGGCCGACCTGGAAGATGGGCGTCAACGGCGCCTCGACGCGCTCGTCTCCCGATATGGCGCAGATGCGCTCCGGCCGCGCCGGCTACTACAACCGGATGCGCGACCCGTTCGACCTGTTCAAGGGGCCGAAAGATCCCCGCGAGGTGCGCGAGCGCAAGGCCAAGCCGCTTGAGGCCAAGGCGCTGGAAACGCTTGGCCTTGATACAAAGGCGACTGGCAAGGAGATCAAGGCGCGCTATAAGGAACTGGTGAAGCGTCACCATCCGGATGCGAATGGCGGCGACAGAGGTTCGGAAGACCGGTTCCGCGATGTGCTCCAGGCCTATCGCGTGCTCAAGCAGGCGGGTTTGTGCTGAGCGACCCAACGGTTCGTGTCGTTTTCCAACTTTCATAAGGGTGGAAAAGGCTCTAAGACCGCCCCCGGAGAAAATCGATTGCCGGCGAAATCAGTCGTTTCGCCCGTGGAGACGTGGATAGAGATGAACAAGGTCGATCGCGACATCGCCAACCTGCCCGACACCACGGTGTCGGTGAAGGACAAATTCGGCTTCGACTCCAAGATGGTGGTGCCGGCCTATTCGGTCACCAGCGAACATGTGCCCGACATCGATCCCGACTATCTTTTCGACAAGGCGACGACGATGGCGATCCTCGCCGGCTTCGCCTACAACCGGCGCGTCATGGTCTCGGGCTATCACGGCACCGGCAAATCGACCCACATCGAGCAGGTCGCGGCCCGCCTCAACTGGCCTTGCGTGCGCGTCAATCTCGACAGCCATGTCAGCCGCATCGACCTCGTCGGCAAGGACGCGATCGTGGTCAAGGACGGCTTGCAGATCACCGAATTCCGCGACGGTATCCTGCCTTGGGCTTATCAGCACAATGTGGCGCTGTGCTTCGACGAATATGACGCCGGCCGTCCGGACGTGATGTTCGTGATCCAGCGCGTGCTGGAATCGTCGGGTCGGCTGACGCTGCTCGACCAGAGCCGCGTCATCCGTCCGCATCCGGCGTTCCGGCTGTTCTCGACCGCCAACACGGTCGGGTTGGGCGACACCACCGGCCTCTACCACGGCACCCAACAGATCAACCAGGCGCAGATGGACCGCTGGTCGATCGTCACCACGCTGAACTACCTGCCGCACGACAACGAGGTGAACATCGTGCTGGCCAAGGCCAAGCACTATCGCGACGGCAAGGGCAAGGACATCGTCAACAAGATGGTGCGCGTCGCCGACATGACGCGCTCGGCCTTCATCAATGGCGATCTGTCGACCGTGATGAGCCCGCGTACCGTCATCACCTGGGCGGAGAATGCCGAGATCTTCGGCAATATCGGCATGGCGTTCCGGCTGACCTTCCTCAACAAATGCGACGAACTGGAGCGCTCGGTGGTGGCCGAGTTCTACCAGCGCGCCTTCGGCGAGGATCTGCCGGAGAGCGCCGCCAATGTGGTGCTGGGCTAAGCAGAGCCTCGATGGCGGGTCCGGGCGACAATACGCGCAACAAGTCGAAGACGGGCTCTGAAGCCGACAGCTTCAAGCGTGCCGTCACCGTCTGCATGCGCGCCATCGCCGGCGACAAGGAGCTGGAAGTCGGCTTCGCCAAGGACCGCCCGGCGCTCGCCGGCAGCCGCGCCCGGCTGCCGGAATTGCCCAAGAAGGCGTCCAAGACCGACATAGCCATCACCCGCGGCCTCGGCGATTCCATGGCGCTCAAGCGCGCCTGCCATGACGTGCGCATCCACAGCAGACTGGCGCCGGAAGGCAAGGCGGCCCGCGCCATCTACGACGCGGTCGAGCAGGCGCGCGTCGAGGCGATCGGCAGCCGCGCCATGCAAGGGGTCGCCGACAATATAGGCTCGATGCTGGAGGACAAATACGCCAAGGCCAATCTCGTCGACGTCAAGGACAAGGCCGACGCCCCGATCGAGGAGGCGCTGGCGCTGATGGTGCGCGAGAAGCTGACCGGCCGGCCGATCCCCAAGAGCGGCGAACGGCTGGTCGAGCTCTGGCGCCCTTGGGTCGAGGAAAAGGCCAGCGCCGACCTCGACGGGCTGTCGTCCAAGCTCGACGACCAGCAGGCCTTCGCCCGCGTCGTGCGCGATATGCTCGCCTCCATGGAAATGGCCGAGGAACTCGGCGACGATCAGGAGACCGAAGACTCAGAGGACAATGACGATAACCAGCCGCAAGGCGAGGAACAGAGCGAGGAAGGCGGCGAGGACGATTCCGGCTCCGAACAGTCGCAGTCCGAGGATGCCGAGGCTTCCGCTGACGACGAGCAGTCGGCCGAGACCGAAGCCTCCGACGCCACTGCCGACGATTTGTCCGACGATGACGATGCCGATGCCGAGACGCCCGGCGAGGCGCGCCGCAATGACAACCCTTTCACCAACCTGCCGAAGGAGATCGATTACAAGGTCTTCACGTCAGCTTTCGACGAGACGGTGGGGGCGGAGGAGCTTTGCGAGGAAGAAGAACTCGACCGGCTGCGCGCTTTCCTCGACAAGCAACTCGCCAACCTGTCCGGCGTCGTCGGCCGGCTGGCCAACCGTTTGCAGCGCCGCCTGATGGCGCAGCAGAACCGGTCGTGGGATTTCGACCTGGAAGAGGGCTATCTCGACCCGGCACGGTTGGTGCGCGTCGTCATCGATCCGATGCAGCCGCTGTCCTTTAAGCAGGAGCGCGACACCAAATTCCGCGACACGGTGGTGACGCTGGTGCTCGACAATTCGGGGTCCATGCGCGGCCGGCCGATCACCGTGGCCGCCACCTGCGCCGACATTCTGGCGCGCACGCTGGAACGCTGCGGCGTTTCGGTCGAGATTTTGGGCTTCACCACGCGCGCCTGGAAAGGCGGGCAGGCCCGCGAGAAGTGGCTGAAGGACGGCAAGCCGCCGAATCCGGGCCGGCTGAACGACCTGCGCCACATCATCTACAAGTCGGCCGACCATCCCTGGCGGCGGGCACGGCGCAATCTCGGACTGATGATGCGCGAGGGCCTGCTCAAGGAAAACATCGACGGCGAGGCGCTGCTGTGGGCGCATAACCGGCTGATCGCCCGACCCGAACAGCGCAAGATCCTGATGATGATCTCCGACGGCGCGCCGGTCGACGATTCGACACTGTCGGTCAATCCGGGCAATTATCTCGAGCGCCATCTGCGCGCCGTCATCGAGCTGATCGAGACGCGCTCGCCGGTCGAGCTGCTTGCCATCGGCATCGGCCATGACGTCACCCGCTATTACCGGCGCGCCGTCACCATTGTCGATGCCGAGGAACTGGCCGGCGCCATGACCGAGCAATTGGCTTCGCTGTTCGCCGAGGAAAGCGCACGCGATACGCGGCGCGGCGGCATGCGGCGCGCCGGATGATCTTTTCGCACGGCGGATTTCGACAAGCACTTTTCGCCGCCATCGCCCTGTTTGCCGGTGCAGCCCCGGTGCCATCCAGTTCGGCCGGCGCGACCTCGGTTGAACCGGTCGAGGTCTTAGCCCGCCCGATCACCGAATTCCGTATAGGCCGTGCCGACAAGCAATTCGGTCCGCTCGAATTCGTCGGCGGGCTGGAGATGACGTCGCCGTCGCGCGATTTCGGCGCGCTGTCGGCCTTCCGTTTCCTGAAAGGCGGTCGCGACTTCGTCGGCGTCGCCGATACCGGATTCTGGTTCTTCGGCACCGTGACCCATGATGCGGACAAGCGCCCGTCAGGCATCGGGGACTTCCGCATGGAACAGATGGTCGATGCATCGGGCCAGCCGATCGACGAGAAATCGGAAGTCGATGCCGAGGGGCTTTCCGTCAAGGACGGCATTGCCACCGTGGGTTTCGAGCGCAACCATCGCGTCGCCCAGTTCAAAATTGGCCCCGACGATATGAAGGCGCCGTTCAGGCAGATGGATTTCCTGGTTCCGGCATGGGAGCTGCGCCGGAACCGAGGCTTCGAGACCGTCACCCACGCCAATGCCAATGGCCGCCACCAAGGCGGCCTGGTCGTGGTGTCGGAAAAGAGCTTGGACAAGGCCGGCAACATCTATGCCGCCATCATCGAAGGTCCGCACAAGGGCGTCTTCACCGTCAAGCGCAACGGCGATTTCGATATCACCGATGGGGCTTTCCTGCCGGATGGCGACCTTCTGCTGCTGGAGCGCAGTTTCACGATGGCAGGAGGTCTCAAGATGCGGCTGCGGCGCATTGATGGCGAGACCGTGGAGAAGGGCGCGGTCGCCGACGGTCCGGTGCTGCTGGAAGCCGATATGGGCTACCAGATCGACAATATGGAAGGGCTCGACGTCTGGAAGCGCGAAGACGGCGCGCTGATGGTGTCGCTGATCTCCGACGACAACCACTCGATCCTGCAGCGCAATCTCTATCTGGAATTCATTTTGCACCAGGACTGATTTGGCGCTCCAACTGCGAAGCTGAAGTTGAAGGTATTCAACGCCGGCTTCGATTTGGTCGGCTATTCATCAAATGACGGCGTCCGCTCAGGGTCGCGAGCCGTTGGTGGCGATCCAGATGACATGACGCGCGCCGCGCTTGCCGTTGGCGCGCGTGCTCACCTCCTCGACCGCGAAACCTGCCTGCTTCAGCCGCCGGGTGAAGCCGCTGTCCGGCCCTTGCGACCACACGGCAAGCACGCCGCCGGGCTTCAGTGCGGTGCGCGCTGCCGCCAGACCCTGCAGGCTGTACAGCGCGTCGTTGGATTTGTGAACGATGCCGTCCGGGCCGTTGTCGACATCGAGCAGGATGGCGTCCCAGACCGCGGGCCGGGATCTTATAAACTGCCCGACATCGGCCTCCCGGACGATGACGCGCGGATCGTCGAGACAGCCACCAAACAGTTCGGCCATCGGCCCTCGCGCCCACGCGATGACCGCCGGCACCAACTCCGCGACAGTGATTTCGGCATTCTCGCCCAACTCGGCGAGAGCGGCGCGCAGCGTAAAACCCATGCCAAGCCCGCCGATCAGCATTCTCGGCTGTCTGCGGCCGGCGATCCTCCGACAGGAGAGCCTGGCCAACGCTTCTTCCGAGCCGCTGAGGCGGCTGTTCATCAACTCGTTGGTGCCCAGCATGATCGAGAATTCGGAACCGCGCCGCTTGAGCCGAAGCTCCTGCGCGCCATCCGGGGTTTTCGCGGAGTCCAGCTGGATCCAGGGAATCACGGCCTAGACCGCAGCAACAGCCGGCTGGCTCCAGCGGGCGGCGAGCAGCCGATAGGGGATCAGTGCCACGACGGCGATGATCAGCTTCACGCTGAGGTCGCCAAGCGCCCAAGAGAACCAACGCATGGCCTCGACCGGCAGCACGCCCATCAGCGGCGCCGTTTCCAGCGCAAAACTGTCGCTTGGGCCAACGAAGGCGAAAGCCGCGGAGAAAGCGACGCTGAAGAACACGACGGTGTCGAACACCGAGCCGACCAGCGTGCCGACGATCGGCGCCCGCCACCAGCTCTGTCGGCGCAGACGGTTGAACACGGTCACGTCTAGCAATTGCGCGGTGAGGAAGGCCGCGCCGGACGCCGCCGCGATGCGCACCAGCCGGTCGGCGGCGGTCTCGAACTCGATGAAACCATGGCGGAACAGGAAGGGCGGCACGAGGACCGAGCAGACCACCGCCGTCATGAAGCCGACAAAGACGATCCGGCGCGCCACGGCAGGCCCGTAGCGGCGGTTGGCAAGGTCCGTGACCAGAAAGGAGAACGGGTAGGTGAACGCGCCCCAGGTGAGCAGGTCGGCCAGCGACAAGCCGCCGATCCGACCCTGCATCGGGAACTGCACGAGGATATTCGATGCCACGACGACAAGCGCCATGGCGGCCACGAAGGGCAGGTATCGCGAGAAGGAAGTCATTTTTTTATCCTGGGTAATGGAACCAGCGGAGCGTCATGCCGAAACCGGATCGCGCTCGCTTTGTTCGAGCATCGGATTTCCGAAACCGCCTTGCGGACGGCGACCCGATGTCCAAGGCCAACAAGAGGTTGGCCAGGGCGGTTGTCCCCCGCCTGAAGGCAGTTTACGCGGCAGCCTGCTCGGCGAGCTTCTTGGCGATCTGCTTCTTCAAGAGGCGCGCGCGCTGCGACAGCTCCTTGACGTCAGCCTTGGCCAGGAAGGCGTCGAGACCGCCGCGATGCTCGACCGAACGCAGCGCGTTGGCGGAAATGCGCAGGCGCACATTCTGGTTCAGCGCTTCCGAAATCAGCGTCACATTGACGAGGTTCGGCAGGAAGCGACGCTTGGTCTTGTTGTTGGCGTGGCTCACATTGTTGCCGGTCTGGACTGCCTTGGCAGTGAGTTCGCAGGTGCGGGACATGGTTCTAACCTTCAGTTCTCTCGGGGACCTGCCAAACCTTCGTGCCCACGCCGGGTGGCGCGCGGTTCTGGTCAAGCGGCCTTATGGAAAAAGTTGGCGTTCCATAGTTGCATTTCGCCCATGCGTCAAGCTCCAGCCTGGGCCCATGTCGTAAGCACATGAGTTGTCCGGATTAGGTAGCACGTGAGTTGTCCGGTTTTATCGCCAGCGGATGGAGGCTGGGGATGAAGCGGACGGCATGGCTACAGGACCGGAGAATGCAGAAGTTTCGAGACGTATTGAGCCGCTGGAATGGTGGCGATCTTTCGATGATGGAGGCAGGCGAGTTGCTTGGCATGTCGGAGCGGCAATTCCGACGCTACCGCGACCGGTACGAAGAGGCTGGGGAAGCAGGGTTGCTGGATCGGCGCTTGGGCAAGCTTTCGACGCGTCGGGTGCCGGCGGAAGCGATTGAGGAGATGCTGGAGCTTTACCGTCATCGCTACCTCGGCTGGAATGTGAAGCATTTCCACGAGCACCTGCTGCGCGATCACCATTTCAGCTGGGGCTACACCTTCATCAAGACGCAGCTCCACGCGGCGGGCCTTGTGGAACGGGCCAAGCGGCGCGGTGCTCACCGGCGCAAGCGGGAGAGGAAGCCTTGCGAGGGGATGATGCTGCATCAGGATGGCAGCCGTCATCGATGGCTGGTGGGTGAGCCGATGCTGGACCTGATCGTGACGATGGACGATGCGACGAGCACGATCTATTCGGCCTTCCTGATCGAGGAGGAAGGCACGGCGTCGAGCTTTCAGGGCCTTCTGGAGACATTCGTCGCCAAGGGATTGCCATCGAGCCTCTACAGCGATCGCGGCAGCCACTATTTCGTGACGCTGAAGGCCGGCGAGGCGGTCGACAAAAGCCGGCTGACCCAGGTCGGCCGGGCGCTCGAGCGGCTGGGTATCGAACATATTCCAGCCTATTCCCCTGAAGCGCGAGGCCGCTCGGAGCGGATGTTCTCCACCTTGCAGGATCGGCTGCCGAGAGAGCTGGCGCTGGCCGGAATTGCCGACATCGAGGCCGCCAACCGGTTCATCGCACAGACCTACCTACCAGCTCACAATGCCCGCTTCGCCAGGCCGGCCGCGGTCGAGGACAGCGCCTTTGTCGCCGCAGACCCGCAACAACTGGCCCAGATCCTGTGCATCGAGGAGGAGCGCGTCGTTGCCCGCGACAACACGGTCGCCTTCGCGCGGCTGCGATTGCAGCTGCCGCAGAGCCCGATCCGGCATCACTTCGTCAAAGCCACCGTCAAGGTCAGGCACTACCCGGATGGAACCCTGGCGATCTTTCACGGGCCGCGCCGCATCGCTCGCTACAGCTCTGACGGCGCCGCAATCGAAGACACTTGCCCCATCAGGCAAGCCGCGTGAACCGCTTCGACGCCAAAACAGAAGCGGACAGATCATGTGCTACCAAACCGGACAACTTGATTAGCTACCGACAGCTCCAGCCTGGGCCCAGCGGCATTTCATACTAAGGCCGGAATTCGTCGTATAAGCGGTTCCATAGGGACATGCCAGACCGGAGTTGTCCGCCTCCGGTTGAAATCAAGGATCCGATCGCGCCATGCTTCGCTTGCCCCATGCCCTTGCCGCCGCGCTGGCCGTCGCCTTGCCGTCGGCCGCGACGGCCGCCTCGCCGCAGTCCTTCAGGGGCGAATACACAGTGTCGTTTCTCGGCCTTTCTATCGCGAAATCAAGCTTTTCAAGCCATTATGAGAACGGCGTCTACTCGATCGACGGCAGCGTTTCCGCGGCTGGTCTCGCCAAGCTGTTCGATGACACGCGCGGCACGATCTCGTCCAAGGGTACGATTTCGGGCCAGAAGATGGTGCCGCAGGCGTTCCGCGCGGACTACACTTCCGGCAAGAAAGCCTCCGCCATCGACATTCGTTTTGCCAATGGCAACGTCATCTCGACGACGGTCGTTCCCGCGCCGGAAAAGCGCGATCCCGACAGTTGGGTGCCGCTTGGCGCCGGCGACCTGGCATCGGTGCTCGATCCGATGGCGGCAACCGTCATCCATGCCGGCAGCCTCGACAAGGTCTGCGGCCGCACCGTGAGGCTGTATGACGGCGAGATGCGCGCCAACCTGACGCTGAGCTACGCTTCAAAAGGGTCGATCTCGGTGCCCGGCTACAAGGGCGACACGGTCACATGCCGGATGGGTTTCGAGCCGGTGGCGGGCTACCGCAAGGGCCGCAAGGCGCTCAACTACCTCAAGAACAAAAGCCGCATAATGGTGACATTTGCGCCGCTCGGCCAAACCGGGGTATATGCGCCGATCCGCGCGACGGTCGGGACGCAGATCGGCACCTTGACCATCAGCGCCAGGCGTTTCGAAGCAATACAATAAGGCGCCACGCGCGCCGCTGGAGACAGAATGGGGCGCGCGACACTGATCGGCTTTTCGGCCGTCGCCATGTGGGCACTGCTGGCGTTGCTTACGGACGCATCCGGCAAGGTGCCGCCGTTCCTCTTGTCGGCGATCACCTTCTCGATCGGCACCGGGGTGGGGCTTTTCGCGCGCCTTTTCATGCCGGCCGCGGATAAAAGCCAGAGGATACCTCGCCAGGTCTGGGTGATCGGCATTGCCGGCCTTTTCGGCTACCACTTTTTCTACTTCACCGCGCTGCGCAACGCGCCGGCGGTGGAGGCCAGTCTGATCGCCTATCTGTGGCCGCTGCTGATCGTGCTCGGCTCGGCGCTGATGCCGGGCGAGCGGCTGGCCTGGAACCATATCGTGGGCGCGCTGCTTGGCCTTGCCGGCACCGTGCTCATCGTCACCAAGGGCGGCGGCCTCGCCTTCGACGCGCGCTATGCCTTCGGCTACGCCATGGCTGCCGTCTGCGCCGTGCTGTGGTCGTCCTACTCGCTCCTGTCGCGGCGTTTCCCGTCAGTGCCGACCAGCATCGTCACTTGGTTCTGCGCGGCGACCGCGCTGTTGTCGCTTGCCTGCCATCTGGCGCTGGAAGAGACGGTGCTGCCCGCGAGTGCCGGGCAATGGCTTGCCGTGCTCGGGCTCGGCCTGATGCCAGTGGGGGCAGCCTTCTATGCCTGGGATGTCGGCGTCAAGCGCGGCAACATCCAGGTGCTGGGCGCGGCAAGCTATGCCGCGCCGCTCCTGTCGACGCTGGTGTTGATCGCGGCCGGCGTCGCCGAACCGTCGCTGCGCATCCTCGCCGCTTGCGTGCTCATCACCGGCGGCGCTGCCCTGGCGGCAAAATCGCTGTTCCTGCGCAAGCCTGCGGCTGCCGAAGGCGGAGCCGGGGCATCCGAAGGCGGAGCCCGGGCATGACGATGCCGTTTCCGGGCGGCATCGACGGCAACGCCAATGCGACGCTGATCTTTTCCCTGGTGGCGGCGGTTGTCTACGCCTTCACATCAGGCATGGCGCCGACGCTCGCCCGTTCGGCGGCAAAAACGCTCGCCGTGGCCATGCTTGCCGTGCTGGCGGCGATGCAGGGCGGGCCGCTGCTGCTGGTCGCCGCCCTTGCACTGAGCGCCATCGGCGACGCCTTCCTGTCGCGGGATGGCGAAAAGATGTTTCTCGGCGGGCTGGGCAGCTTTCTCGCCGCGCATATCGTCTATGTCGTGCTGTTCCTGCGCAGGGGCGAGGGGCTGGGAGTGCTGGGGGCCGAACCCTGGCGCGCGGCAATCGCACTGGCGATGGCGGTATTCGTTATTCTCATGCTGGCGGCGCTGTGGCGCCGCGTCGGCCCGGCCCTGCGAGCGCCGATCGCGGGCTATGTCGCGGCCATCCTCGCCATGGGCATTTCGGCGCTGACGACGAGCAGTGCCGCTGTTATCGGCGGTGCCGTGCTGTTCATGGCGTCCGACGCGCTGCTGGCCACGGAACGCTTCCTGGCGGCCGCCATTTCGCCACATCGCGCCTGGATGCGTTTGGCGGTCTGGGTGCTTTACTACGCCGCGCAGCTCGTGATCACGCTTGGTTTCCTGCTGCGCTAAGGGTTTCCGGCTGCGTCAGAGCTGTTTAGGCCGCCAACCAGGCTCCGCCAGTTCAAACGCCGCAAAGTCGAAGCCCGGCGCCACGGTGCAGCCGACCAGGGTCCACTCGCCCAGGCTGCGCGCCGATTGCCACCAGCCCGCCGGCACGACGATTTGCGGCCGCTCGCCGGCCGCAAGCTCGATGCCGAGCACCTGCTCGATCACCCGGTTAGCCTTTGGGCCGCCTTCTTCCCATATCGACAGCGCCAGCGGCGCGCCGGCGTAGAAGTGCCAGGCCTCGGCTGCATCCCTGACGCGATGCCAGGCGGAAACCTGGCCCTGCTCCAGCAGAAAATAGATCGCCGTCGAGTGGCCTCGAGCTCCGCCGCCACCGTCGCGAAAGGTTTCCGTGTACCAGCCGCCTTCCGGATGCGGCTTCATGCCAAGGATGACGATGATTTCTGCGGAACTCGTCATGGTTTCGACCAGTGTCGCTTGGCCTAGAAATTATCCTTGCGCTTGCGGATCTCGGCAAAAACCTCGACATCCGACGCCTTCTCCATGCCGAGATGCCTGCGGATTGCCGGATCGTGCCAGCGCAGGAAAGGGTTGGTCGACAATTCCTCGCCGATCGTGGTCGGCAGCGTCGGCTTGTTATCGGCGCGCAGCGCTTCAATTTTTGCCGCGCGTTCCTTCAATGCCGAATTGGTCCGGTCGACGCTCAGCGCGAAACGGGCGTTGGCGAGCGTGTATTCGTGCCCGCAATAGATCACGGTCGCGGCAGGCAGTGCCGCGAGCTTCTTCAGGGATTCAAACATCACCGGCGGCTTGCATTCGAACAGCCGCCCGCAACCGAGCGCGAACAGCGTGTCGGCGGTGAACGCCACTTTCGATGCCGGCAGGTGATAGGAGACGTGGCCAGCGGTGTGGCCGGGGGTGGCGATCACTTCGATACGTTCCTCGCCGAGATGCAGGACCGAACCGTCCTCGACCGTGTCGTCAATGCCGGGGATCCTGGCCTTTTCCGCTTCGGGACCGACGATGCGCAGCTTGAAGCGCTGCTTCAGCGCCAGATTGGCCTCGACATGGTCGGCATGGTGATGCGTGGTCAGGATCATCGTCGGCGTCCAGCCGGTGCGCTTGACCGCAGCCAGGATCGCCGCTTCTTCCGGCGCATCGATAAGCGCGGTCTGACCGCTTTTGGGATCATGCACCAGCACGCCGAAATTGTCGCTGCGGCACATGAACTGTTCGATTTCGACCGCCATCGCATCTCTCCATCTTTCGCCGCAGACATAGGACGCCGACGCGCGGATGTCATCCCGGAGATGACTAATGTCAGGATGTCATTCGACATCCGGGATCTCGGGACGTCGCGGCCTTTTGTTGAAACCCGCCGATATCGCGGCTACATCCCTGACATGCATTCCGACATCGTCGATCTCCGCTCCTTCTATTCGACAGCGCTCGGTCGCTTCGCCGAGCATTCGATCACCATGGCCTTGTCATCGATATGGGCCACCGTGCCCAATGAGCGGCTTGTCGGGCTCGGCTACACCTTGCCTTGGCTGGAACGGTTCGGCAGCGACGCCGAGCGGGTGTTCGCCTTCATGCCGGCGACGCAGGGCGCCGTGGTCTGGCCGGCGGCGGGACCGACGGCGACGGCTCTGGTTTTCGACGAGGAACTGCCGCTGGTCGATTCCTGCATCGACCGCATGCTGCTCGTGCATTCGCTCGAGCATGTCGAAAACCCGCGCGAAACGCTGAACGAGATCTGGCGCGTGCTGTCGCCGGCCGGCCGGGTGGTCATCGTCGTGCCCAACCGGCGCGGCGTCTGGGCGCGGTTCGAGCACACGCCGTTTGGCAATGGCAGGCCGTTCTCGCGCGGTCAGCTCACCGAATTGCTGCGCGAGGCGAATTTCACGCCCGCCGCCTGGTCCGACGCCCTGTTCTTTCCGCCATCGCGGCGGCGTTTCATGATGCGCTTCCACAATATGGTGGAGCGCGCCGGCCGGCGGCTGTGGCCGATCTTTTCCGGCGTCATCGTGGTCGAGGCGCAGAAGCGGCTCTATCAGGGCGTGCCGGCCGCCCAGCGCGCTTCCCGACGGGTTTTCGTGCCGGTGCTTTCGCCGCATGCAGCAACGCGGCTCGGCCGGCGAATAGAGACCGGGGGCACGACATCGCCGGGTCCGCGAATGACACCTTCGTGATCATGCCAGAAACTTGCGCCGGACGGCATTTCGCGACCTATCTGTCGCTGACGGGCTCGCAGCCTGGCTGAGTGACCAGTGGCGTCACTACACTTCATCCGGTTTTCAGCACCGCTTTTGAACGCAAGGACTTCAGCTCATGGCCGATTATCCGGACAATGATGCCTCTGCCCGGCCTATCGCTGCGGTCGAAGCTTCGAGCCTGCGTGATCAGGTGGCAACCATCAAGCTGGCGCTTGCCGGGTCGCCGGTCCGCAAAGGGCTACGCTGGGCCTCCATCGGAATGGTTGCCGTCATTGTCGCGACCTCGATCGGCCAGGTTCTGCTCAACCGCTGGAACCAGCCTTTCTACGATGCGCTTGCACGCCGCGACATGCAGGCCTTCCTGCACCAGCTCGCCGTTTTTGCCGCGATTGCCGGTGGGCTTCTTGTGCTCAATGTCGGCCAGACCTGGCTCAATCAGACGATCCGGCTGAAGCTGCGCGAGGCGCTGACGCTCGATCTGATCGATGGATGGATGCGGCCGGCGCGCGCTTTTCGCCTGGCGCATGCAGGCGCCATCGGGGTCAATCCCGACCAGCGCATGCAGCAGGACGCGAGCCATCTTTCCGACCTGTCGACGGATCTTGGCGTTGGCCTGCTGCAATCCCTAATCCTGCTCGCCTCCTTCGTCGGCGTGTTATGGGAGCTGTCCTCGGGCTTCGTCTTCCATGTCGGCGGGACATCGCTCGCCATACCGGGCTACATGGTGTGGGCGGCCATCCTCTATGCCGGAACGGCTTCCTGGCTGAGCTGGCTGGTCGGACGGCCACTGATCCACCTCAACAGCGACCGCTACACACGCGAGGCGGAGCTGCGTTCCTCGATGGTGCGCGTCAACGAGAACATCGATGCCATCGCGCTCGCCCGAAGCGAGCCCGATGCCAGGCGGCGGCTGGAAACCGACCTGGGCACCGTGCTCGGCGCCATGCGACGCATCTATAACGCCCAGATCAATCTCGCCTGGGTGACGGACACCTATGGCTGGATCACCGTGGTGGCTCCCATCCTGGTCGCTTCGCCGGTCTATTTCGCGGGCGATATCAGCTTCGGCGGACTGATGATGGCGGTCGGCGCCTTCAATCAGGTCCATTCTTCATTGCGTTGGTTCATCAACAATATCGGCAGCATCGCCGATTGGCGCGCGACGCTGATGCGCGTCGCCGATTTCCGCATTGCGCTGGATGAGACCGATGTGCTGCACGGCCAGGAAAGGCGCATCGAATTCGGCGAGAATGCAAACGGCAAGCTGACCTTCGAGAAACTCGAAGTGGCCTCGCCGGAGGGCTGCACGAGGCTCGCCGACCAGCATGTCGAGATCCACGCCGGCGAACGCGTCATGCTCACCGGCGAGCCTGGCGCGGGCAAGACGCTGTTCTTTCGCGCCATTGCCGGCCTGTGGCCATGGGGGAGCGGGCGCATCGGCATGCCGGCGGGAGAGACGCCCATCTTCGTGCCGCGCACGCCTTACTTCCCAACCGCCACGCTGCGCGAAGTGCTCGACCGCGTGGACGGGGTTGCGCCGGCAAGCGATGCCCATATCTCAGCCGTGCTGGCCGAGATCGGCCTGGAACACCTGTCGTCGTCGCTCGGCCGCAGCGCGCGCTGGGAGCATGAACTGGCCGACGACGAACTGCGCCTGCTGGCCTTTGCCCGCCTCGTGCTGCGCCAACCAAAATGGGTGATCATCGATGAGGCTCTCGATGCCTTCGACGGACCGACACTGCGGCGGGTGTTGTCGATGCTGGAGAAGCGGCTGGGCGGGGCGACGATCCTCAATATAGGCCGCGGCCAGCACAACAATCAATTCTTCCCGCGCGCACTGACCATCGTGAAGGCGTCCGGCGTGCCGGCTCTGAAGCCCGCGCGCATAAGGGCAGGCGCGATCGAGCCGCCGCCGGCCGCTCCTCGCCGCAAGAAATAGCACTTCCGGCATCTATTCGGACCAGCCCGCGCCACGCCACGTGGCAGCTTTATTTCGCCGTGATCGCGAGGGAAGATCGCACCGGAAACATAGCTTGAGCCGGCCATGCTTGATGCTCTCAGCCTGCTTGCCTGCCTGGCCTGCACCGAGGCCGCCGTGACTGCGCCTGCGCCGGATAGTCTGGCCGTTGATGTCCAACTGGTGCTGGCGGTCGATATCTCATTGTCGATGGACGAGAAGGAGTTCGCCCTGCAGCGCGCCGGCTATGTGGAGGCGCTGCGTCATCCCGACTTCATCAAGGCGGTCCGCGCCGGGAACGCCGGTCGCATCGCGCTCACCTATTTCGAATGGGCCGGCACTGTGCGCGACGACGCGCTCATCGGCTGGCAGGTCATCGACGGCGCTGAGAGCGCCAACGCTTTTGCCGACAAGATTGCAGCCCGCCCGTTCCGCAGCTTCCGCGGCACGTCGATCTCCGGCGCGCTCGCCTTCGGTGCAGGGCTTTTCGACCGCACTACTTTCGAAAGCGAACGCAGCGTCATCGATATTTCCGGTGACGGACCAAACAATATCGGGCTGCCCGTCACCGCCACGCGGGATGCGGCAAACGCCAGAGGCATCGTCATCAACGGCCTGCCGATCCTGATCAATCCATCGCCCACCTTCAGCCATCTCGACCGGTATTACGCCCAGTGCGTAACCGGCGGGCCGGGCTCCTTCGTGCTGCCGATTTATACAGCCGCCGAATTCTCGACGGCGATCCGGCGCAAGTTGATCCTCGAAGTGAGCGGCGTTCAGAACGAGACCAGGATCATTCCCGCCGAAGCCGAGGCTCCGATCGACTGCCTGCAAGGCGAACGCGACAGACGGTTCTTGTCGGATCCGTATTTCCCGGAGCTCGATCGCTGAGCCTTCGCCGGGCTATGCGTCCCAACCTGCTGATGACCTTCGTCGCAGAGATCAGCCTGCAGCTCGACTTCGCCCGAAAAGGGGGTGTCATAGCCACCTCCGGGATGGCCCTTATCGCTTCAACAAGAACACCGCTTGCTGGCCGAAGAAGTTCCAGAACCACCATGGCATCGACAGGCCGATCTTCTGGCCGTTGGCGTCGAGCGCGGTCGCCCTTTCCACGGTCGCGCCAAGCTCCTCGCACAGATTGACGAAGTCGCGGATGGTGCAGAAGTGGATATTTGGCGTGTCGTACCAGGAATAGGGCAGGTCCTTGGTCACCGGCATGCGGCCCTTGACGAACAGCGACAGGCGCACCCGCCAGTGGCCGAAATTGGGGAAGGACACGATGGCGTGTTCGCCGATCCTGAGCAGTTCGTCGAGAACGAGCTTCGGGTTGCGGGTCGCCTGCAAGGTCTGCGACAGGACGACGAAATCAAAACCCTTGTCGGGATAGAATTCGAGATCCTTGTCGGCGTCGCCCTGAACGACGGAAAGGCCGCGCGCCACGCATTCGTTGACACCACGCTGCGACAGCTCCAGTCCGCGGCCGTCGATCTGCTTGGTTTCCTGCAAAAGCTCGAGCAGCGAGCCGTCGCCGGAGCCGACGTCCAGCACCCGCGATTGCGGCGGGATCAGACCGGCGATCACCTCGAGATCGACGCGCTGGGCGCGGTTGACGCTCATGGCTTGCCCCTTGTCGTGGTGCGTGACCCTTGATGGACAGGTCTGCAATTTTGCGGGGTCATGCGCCGAGCCCTCTCGCTCGCGCGGCCGAGCCGATGAAGCCATTGATGGCGGCGAACAGTTCCGGCTCGTCGAGCAGGAAGGCGTCGTGCCCGCGATCGGTCTCGATCTCGACGAAGGACACCGACGCGCCGGCGGCATTCAGCGCATGGACGATCGAGCGGCTCTCCTCGGTCGGGAACAGCCAATCCGAGGTGAACGACACCAGGCAGAAGCGGGTCTTGGTGCCGGCAAAAGCATCGGCCAGCCTGCCGCCGTGGTCGGCGGCGAGGTCGAAATAGTCCATGGACCGCGTCATATAGAGATAGGAATTGGCGTCGAAGCGGTCGACGAAAGTCATGCCCTGGTGACGCAGATAGCTCTCGATCTGGAAATCGGCGTCGAAGCCGAAGGTCAGCGCTTCGCGGTCCTGCAGGTTGCGGCCGAACTTCCGGTGCAAGGCTGCTTCCGACAGGTAGGTGATGTGGGCGGCCATGCGCGCCACGGCGAGCCCCTTTTCCGGGCGTTTGCCGTGGTCGAAATACTTGCCGCCATGCCATTCTGGATCCGCCATCACGGCCTGCCGGCCGACCTCGTGGAAAGCGATGTTCTGCGAGGAATGACGCGCGCCGGTGGCGATCGGCAGCGCCGAGAAAACACGCTCCGGATAGCTCGACGCCCATTGCAGCACCTGCATGCCGCCCATCGACCCGCCGAGCACGCAAAACAGTTTTTCGATGCCGAAATGGTCGATCAGCATCTGCTGGGCACGCACCATGTCGCGGATGGTGATGACCGGAAGGTCGAGCCCATAGGGCTTGCCGGTGGCGGGATTGGTGGAGGCCGGGCCGGTGGAACCGAGGCAGCCGCCGATGACGTTTGAGCAGATGACGAAGAAGCGGTTGGTGTCGATGATCTTGCCGGGTCCGATCAGCACTTCCCACCAACCCGGCTTGCCGGTCACCGGATTGGTGCTGGCCACATGCTGGTCGCCGGTCAATGCGTGGCAGACGAGAATGGCGTTTGAACGGGCGTCGTTCAGCGTGCCGTAGGTCTGGTAGGCGATCTGGAACGGCGACAGCAGCGTGCCGGCGTCGAGCTTGAGCGGCTTGTCGGCGCCGAAGCGCACGACCGGGCTCGACGGTTGGTCTGCCTCGTTGTTGGTTCTGCCAGCGCGCTGAGCGGCCATCTCGTCTCTCTTGCTGCACCTTGCCTTTGCGGAAATCGCTGCCGATCTCCGCGCCGCCGATGCGTTCGTCCGGCCGGCCGCGGACAACAAAAAACCGGCATTGCCTTCGCAAAGCCGGTTACGTCGCGCAAACGGCCCTTTAGCGAATTGTTTAACGTGGCTGCAAGCCGACCGGCCAAATCACCACGGAACTGTCGCTGCCCTTCTAGAACTCACCTGCCTCGCCGTCAATGCCGCCTGCTGGCACCACTGCCACCTCTCGACATTGCCGGCCATGGCTTGTATTTCCGCAGCGGCTTCCAGGACGGAAGCGTTCTCGACGGATTTTGCGATATGAGCCAGACCCCGGACAAGGCACGTCCAACCCCGCGCGCGGGCATCATGGACATCCAGGCCTATGTGCCGGGCAAGAGCTCGGCCCCCGCCGGGGTGGACAAGGTCCACAAGCTGTCGTCGAACGAGAACCCGCTCGGCCCCTCGCCGAAGGCAATCGAGGCCGCGCGCGAGGTCGCCGCGAAGCTCGACGTCTATCCCGACGGCACCGCCCGGCGCCTGCGCGAAGCAATCGCCGAGGTGCATGGTCTGAACGCACAGAACATCATCTGTTCCAACGGCTCCGACGAGATCCTCGGCCTGCTGGCGCAGACTTATCTCGCGCCCGGCGACGAGGCCATATTCACCGAACACGCCTTCATGGTCTACATGATCTACATCCAGTCGGCGGGTGCGACGCCTGTCGCGGTCAAGGAGACCCAGGAGCGCGCCGACATCGATGCGATCCTGGCGGCTGTCACGCCACGTACGAAGATCGTGTTCCTCGCCAATCCCAACAATCCAACCGGCACTTACGTGCCGTTCCAGGAGGTGCGCCGCCTGCATGCCGGCCTGCCGAAGAACGTGCTTCTGGTGCTCGATGCCGCCTATGCCGAATATGTCAGGCGCAACGACTATGAGGCCGGCATCGAGCTCGCGGGCAGCTCTCAGAACGTGGTCATGACCCGCACCTTCTCCAAGATCGGACTTGGCGGGGCGCGGATCGGATGGATGTATGGGCCGATGCACATCGTCGACGCGATCAACCGCATACGCGGTCCCTTCAACGTCAATGCGACGGCGATCGAGGCCGGCATCGCCGCCGTCCGCGACCGCGCCCATATCGAGCGTAGCGTCGCGCATAACGAGACCTGGCTGGCCTGGCTGAGCGAACAGATGACCGGGCTCGGGTTGCGGGTGACGCCGAGCGTCGGCAATTTCCTCCTCATTCATTTTCCTGACGACGGCAAGCATTCGGCCGCGGCGGCGGACGATTATCTCACCCAGCGCGGCTACATACTGCGGCGTGTTTCGGGCTATGGCTTTCCCAACGCACTGCGTATGACGGTCGGCACCGAAGAGGCCAATCGCGGCGTTGTCGCGGCACTCACGACATTCCTGAAAAGCTAGAACGCCATGGCATCACCGATGTTCGAAAAGATCGCGCTGGTCGGCATCGGCCTGATTGGCTCGTCGCTGGCCCGCGTCATCCGCCGCGAGGGCCTGGCCGGCCATGTCGCCATCTCGACGCGCAGCGCCGCGACGCTGGCGCGGGCGCAAGAGCTTGGGCTGGGCTCCTCCTACGCCATAGATGCCAAGGAAGCGGTCCGCGATGCCGACCTGGTTATCGTCTCGGTGCCGGTCGGCTCGTCCGGCGCGGTGGCGCAAGAGATCGCGCCGGCGCTGAAGAGGGGCGCCATCGTCACCGATGTCGGCTCGACCAAGGCTTCCGTGATCGCACAGATGCAGCCGCATATACCCGGTGGGGTGCATTTCATTCCCGGCCATCCGCTGGCCGGCACGGAGAAATCTGGGCCCGATGCCGGTTTCGCCGATCTGTTCGACAACCGCTGGTGCATTTTCACCCCGCTGCCGGACACGGATCCGGACGCGCTGGAAAGGCTTTCCGAATTCTGGCGCCGTTGTGGCGCCAACATCGACACGATGGATCCGCAGCATCACGACATGACGCTGGCCATCGTCTCGCATTTGCCGCACATCATCGCCTACAACATCGTCGGCACCGCCGATGACCTGGAATCGGTGACCAAGACGGAAGTCATCAAATATTCCGCTTCCGGTTTCCGCGACTTCACGCGCCTCGCCGCCTCCGATCCGACCATGTGGCGGGACGTGTGCCTGCACAACAAGGACGCGATCCTGGAAATGCTGGCGCGGTTCTCGGAGGATCTGGCTTTTCTGCAGCGGGCGATCCGCTGGGGCGACGGCGACAAGCTGTTCGACCTGTTCACCCGCACCCGCGCCGTGCGACGCTCGATCATCGAGGCCGGCCAGGACATCGACGTGCCGGATTTCGGTCGCCAGGCGGTCGAGCATCCGGCGAAAAACTAGGCTCCTTCAGGCCAGGTCGCCGCCATCATCGCCAGTGTCTCGGCACGATCGGGCGCGCCCAGCCTGCCGCCGAAGCGCTGGCATTTGAGCGCTGCGGCCGCGCTGGCAAAGCGTAGCGCCTGCTCGATCGGCATGGCTTGCGCCAATCCGGCTGCGAATGCGCCATGAAAGACGTCGCCGGCTGCCAGCGTATCCACCACCTTGACCTTTGGCGCAGCGACGTGGCGTACGCAACCGGCCTGCCTGTCATGCCACCAGGTTCCAGCCCCGCCGGCGGTTACCGCGACGAAAGCGTCGGTGCGCGACGCAAGGTCGGCGCATGCGGCCTGCGGGTCCAGCGCCTGGCCGCAGACGATGCGCGCCGCCGGTTCGGAGGCGACGATGTGCGAGGCGAGCGGCAACAGCCGCTCCAGCACTGCCAATGGCGCGGTGTCGGCATCGAGGATCCCAGGGCGGCCGGCAGCGCGCGCAGCGCTGAGCGCCAGCGCCGCAGCACCCGGCCAGCGCACATCGACCAGCACGGCATCGAAAGCCGTGAGATCGGCGACCGGCAAGCCGTCGGGATCGGCCTGAGCGCGCTGATCGTAGAAAGGCACGATGATGCGTTCGCCATGGCCGTCGACAAGGATCGCGGCCAGCGCCGAGGACGCTCCGGGGACGCGACGGACGAGGCTGCAATCGACGCCCTCCGCCTCGATGCCCGATATCAGCTGGTTGCCGACCTGATCATCGCCGGCGCTCGCCCAAAGCCACACTTCGGCGCCCAGCCGGCGTGCGGCGCAGGCGGCACTCGTGGCCATGCCGGAAGCGATCTGGACGCCATCGGCGGCCATGAACTTGCCCTGATGGATGGGCAGCGCTTCGACGCGAAGAATGGTGTCGAGCGTCAGCGCGCCGACGCTCAGGAGTTTTGCCGGTCTGTCCATTGGGGATGCTTAGTCGACCGGCTTGATCTTGCCCAGCGGGATAAAGCCGAGCGAGGCCTTGCCCTTGACCACCTTGAGCGGCATCGACGGTTCGTTGCCGAGCAGCGCCAGGGCGGCAAAGCCTTGTTCGATCTGGTTCTTCTGTTCGGGTATGGCGGCCCCGAGAATGGCGGCCACGGCTTTCGGGTCTTTCAGCCTGATCATCAGATCGGCATCGACCAGGCCCTCGGTGTCGACCGACAGCGGCCCGGAAACGGCGACGTGCGCCGTGCCCGACGACAAATCCAGCCTGCGGATCTCGACGGCCTGGCCGCGCAGGCTTTTCAGTTGCGTGCCGATCAGGGCCAGGCCGTTCTTCAGCGTCGCCTCGCCACTGGCGTCGAGCGGCGGCAGGACGCGGCCCCCGATCGCATCGGGGTCGATCTCCAGATCGCCGAAGCTGCCGATATAGTCGATATCCCTGCCGTTCGGCTGCAGCTGGCCCGCCGCCTTGCCGGCGCTGAACAGTTGCACCGGATCGGTGTCGTCGGCCGGATCGGTCTGGCCGGACAGGCCCTCGGCCGTGAGCGAAATGCGTCGCGGCAGCGGCCATGAGAGCTTGACGTTGGCCTTAAGATCATCCCAGTCGATCCACAGCGGCACCATGCCCGGAACCGAGGTCCTGAGCGGACCGCGCAGGTCCGCGACCGGCGACAGCGGCTGGATGATCTGGGCGACGGCGTTGAAGGAGCCGGCAGAGGCGGCAAGGTTCTTGGCGTCGTCCTCATAAGCAAGATTGTCGCAGGAGACGGCGAAGCTCAGGGGATAACCGCTGACCTGGAGATTGGCGCAGCCGGCCTCGATGCCACTCTTGTTGAGCGTGGCGATCGCCTTGTCGGCTTCGCTCCGGACCCTGTCGGCGAGATAGAACCAGCCGCCGCTGTAGATGGCGAACAGCGCGATGACAAACGCTGCAAGCCAGAACAGGCGGCGGCGATGCTTCGGCTGGCGTTCGTCAGTGGACGTCATGCTGCGGTTCTCGTTCACGCATGGGGGCTGTGGGCGGGCTGTCGATTCTGGCAACGACAAAAGGTAGACAGAGATGGACGGAAAAAACACCGATTCCGGTGTGGTGTTGCCATTCTTACGCAATCAGGCACGGCGATATGGGCGATTTTTGGGTGTTTGGCTATGGTTCGTTGATATGGCGGCCGGGGTTCGCGCATGTCGAGACAAGGCGGGCGCGCCTGCATGGCTATCGTCGCGCGCTGTGCGTCTATTCCTTCGTGCATCGCGGCACGCGGGAACGTCCGGGGCTGGTGCTCGGCCTTGACCGCGGGGGTTCCTGCGTCGGGCTGGCTTTCCGGGTGCCGGGCGAGTTGCGGGACGAGGTCATCGCCTATCTGCGTGAGCGCGAGCTGGTCACCAATGTCTATCTCGAGCGCATGCTCAATGTCCGCCTTGACGGCGGCGGCACGGTCGAGGCCGTGGCCTATATCGTCGACCGCAATCATGAGCAGTATGCCGGTGCGCTCGATGCGGCCCACGCCGCTGATGTGGTGCGCGGCGCTGTCGGCCAGTCCGGCAATAATGAGGATTATGTGTCGAGCACGCTGGACCATCTCCGGGCGCTCGGCATCCGCGATCACTGGTTGGAAGACGTGGCTAGGCGGATCGCGCCTTTGTGAAGCGCTGGCTTGCGGAAAAATCCGGCGAGGTCTTTGACCTCGATGCGGCGAGACCTAGGTTAGGCTCCGACTCTCAACGGGCGATAGCCGCCCAATCCCACCAACACGGAGATCAGCCTTGCAGAAACGCCGTCTCGGTCGCACCGACCTTTCCATCGCGCCGCTGGTTCTGGGCGGCAATGTCTTCGGCTGGACCGCCGACGAGAAGACGTCGTTCGACCTGCTCGACCGCTTCGTCGGCGCCGGCCTGAACGCGGTCGACACAGCGGACGCCTATTCGCGCTGGGTGCCCGGCCACGAGGGCGGCGAATCGGAAACCATCATCGGCAAATGGATGAAGGACCGCGGCAACCGCGATAAGGTCGTGGTGGTCACCAAAGTCGGCTCGGACATGGGACAGGGCCACAAGGACCTGTCCGCCGCTTACATCGAAAAGGCCGTCGATGCTTCGCTGAAGCGGCTTCAGACCGAGTTCATCGATCTTTATCTGTCGCACTGGCCGGATCCAACCACGCCCTATGAGGAAACCCTCGGCGCCTATGAAAAGCTCCTCGCCAAGGGCAAGATCCGTTATGCCGGCTGCTCGAATCTCGACGCCGGCCAGTTGCGCGCCGCGCTCGACGTGGCAAGCCTGCGCAGCCTGCCGCGCTATGAAGTGCTGCAGCCGGAATACAATCTCTACGACCGCTCGTCGTTCGATGGCCCGCTGCGCGATCTCTGCATGGCGGAGGACATCGGCGTGATCACCTATTTCAGCCTGGCCAAGGGTTTCTTGAGCGGCAAATACCGCAGCGAGGCCGATCTCGGTCAAAGCCCGCGCGGCGGCGGCGTGAAAGATTACCTCAATGCGCGCGGTATGCGCATCCTCGCGGCACTCGACGCGGTGTCCGCCAGGCATTCGGCCAAACAGGCGGAAGTGGCGCTTGCCTGGGTCATTGCCCGGCCGGGCGTCACCGCGCCTATCGCCAGCGCCACCAAGCCTGAACAGATGGACAGCCTGATCAAGGCGGTGTCGCTGGAGCTGAGCGCCGACGACATGGCCGAGCTCGACAAGGCGAGCGGCTGAGCCGTCAGCAGCGCGCACGATCGTCCAAGACGGTCGCCCCGACCTTGCCATACCGTCATTGACGCTTGGCAAGACAGGAGGCGCGGATGGCAGGCCCGCTTTTTTCGCAGCCGGATATGTGGCGTCAGCTCGTTGCGCTGATGCTTGCCGCTACGGCCGTCATGGGCAGCCCGGGACCGGCGACGATAAGCGTCATCGCCGTCGGCGCGGCGTTCGGCCTGCGCCGTTCCCTGAGCTACGCCTTGGGGGTCATCCTGGGCACGATCACCGTGCTTCTGGTCGTGGCAAGCGGGGTGAGCGCCATGCTTGCCGCGATGCCGCCGCTCGCGCCGCTGCTTGTCGCGGCGTCGGCTGCCTATATCCTCTATCTCGCGTTCAAGATTGCCAGCGCGCCGCCCCTGGCGGCGGATGCCGGCGAGGCCGCGCGACCGACATTCACCGGCGGGTTCCTGCTGGCGGTGGCCAACCCGAAGGCTTATGTGGCCATCGCCGCGGTGTTCGCCGGCGCGTCCGCGGATTCGGGCGCCGGCGCCATCGGCACCGGGCCGAAGCTGACCGCTCTCGCATGCATGATCGTCGCCATCCATGCCGTGTGGCTGCTTGCGGGCGCTGCTTTCGCGCGCTTTCTTCGCAGGCCGGTGGCTTCGCGCATCATCAATCTGGTCTTTGCCGCGACGCTGGTGCTGACGACCGCACTGGCTGTGTTCGCTTGAACGTTGCGCGAGCCGCCATCGGCGCGCCGAAGGCCGCACTTCAGGCTTTGGCGCCGAGTTCCCGCAGCCGCTTGACCGCCGTCGGCGGCAAGGCGGGCGGATTGGGTGCACGGGACGCGTCGATGAGGAACTGGTCGCAGGCGGTTTCGGTTTCGCCGATCAGCCGCCGCATGAATTCCTCCTTGTCCAGGCCCGGCGGGATCGGCGGCAGGAAGCGCGCCTTGATGGTGCCGGGATAGCGCAGGAACTTGCGGCGCGGCCAATAGAGGCCGGCAACATGGGCGACCGGCACCACGGGAATGCCGAGCTGCGCATAGATTTCGACGATGCCGTATTTGTAGGCGGGTTCGTCGCCGGGCGCGCGGCGGGTGCCTTCGGGATAGATGATGAGCTGCCGCGGGTTGCGCGCGATTTCTTCCTTGGTCGCCGCAACCACCGCCTTCAGCGCCTTGGAGCGGCTGCCGCGGTCGACCGGGATCATGCGCATTTTCAGGATGTACCAGCCGAAGAACGGAATCCAGGTCAGCTCGCGCTTCAGAATGTAGAGTGGATCCTGGAGATAGGGGAAGAAGGCGATCGCGTCCCAGAAGGACTGGTGCTTGGGCGCCAGGATGAAGGAACCTTCGGGCAGATTTTCCACCCCGGTGATGTCGCTCTTGGTCCCGGCGATCTTGTCGTAGAGCCACATCGAGGTGCGCGACCAGAACTTCGGCACGAACCAGGCGCGATGGCGCGGCGACAGGAAATAATAGGGAGTCCAGAGGATCATCTGGACGATCAGATTGATGTAGAAGACGAAGTTGAACGCCAGCGATCGGACTTGGAGCATTGGGGGAGGCCCGGTAAGGAGGTGTGCGTTGGTTACACCAAGCGGGCGCAAAAAGGAAATGGCCGAAGATGCCCCCGAACGGCGCCGAAAGACATTTCGGCTTCGCCCACGGCCCAGCCGCGCTACATCAGCCGCGCCAGCCTTTCTTTCAGGCGCGGGGCGGCGAAGTCAAGAAATGCGCGCAGCTTGACCGGCAGCAAGCCGTGGCCTGCGTGCACCAGGCTTACCGGCCAGGGTTCCGGTTCGAACTCCCGCAGCAGCACGCGCAGCGCGCCTGACCGCACCGCCGCGTCGACCTGGTAGGACAGCACCCTCGTCAGCCCGACGCCGGCGAGCGCGGCATCGATCGCAGCTTCGGCGGTGTTGACCTGAAGCCGCGAGCGGACCCGAATCGGCATCTCGGCCTTCCCGACGGTGAAGCTCCATGTCGAGAGCGCGCCCGGCCCTTCGAAGGTAATGCAGCTGTGGGACTCGAGGTCCGCAAGCGCCGTCGGGGCGCCGCGTTCGGCCAGATAGCCGGGGCTCGCGCAAACGACACGGCGGATCGTACCGATCCGCATGGCGACAAAACTGGAGTCGGGAAGCCGGCCGATGCGGATGGCGAGGTCGAAATGGTCCTCGACCAACTGGGTTATGCGGTCGGCCAGCGTCAGGCGGATGTCTACGTCGGGATAGGCGGCGAGGAAGCCGGTCACGACCGGCAGCACATGCAGGCGGCCGAAGACGACCGGCGCGGTGATGGCCAGTTCGCCCGTCGGGGCGCTGTATTCGCCGGCCGCCATGCGCTCGGCCTCGCCGACCTCGCCCAGGATGCGGCGGCAGGCGGCAAGATAGGCCTGGCCCGCATCGGTCAGCGTCAGCCGGCGGGTGGAGCGGTTCAGAAGGCGGGTCTTGAGATGCCGTTCCAGGTCGGAAACCTTGCGGCTGACCGTCGCCAGCGGAATGCGAAAACGGCGCGCGGCGGCAGACAGGCTGCCGGCCTCCGCCGCGGCGACAAAAAGCGACATGGCTTCGAGCCGGTCCATCGATTCTTCCGGAAATTGGAAGGATAGATTACAAATATGGCATCTACATCTGCTTGATGGAAGCCTCCATGTTGGGCGTGACGCAGACGGCCTGGGTCAAGAAAGGAATTGTCATGTCGCAAGATCGCCCGCCGCTGCCGCCATTCACCGCGGAAACCGCCGCGCAGAAGGCGCGCATGGCCGAGGATGCCTGGAACTCGCGCGATCCAGCCCGTGTCGCACTTGCCTATACGGCGGACAGCCGCTGGCGCAATCGTGCCGAGTTTCTGCAAGGCCGCGATGCCATCCAGGCTTTCCTGACGCGCAAATGGAGCCGGGAGCTCGACTACCGGCTGATCAAGGAGGTCTGGGCTTTCCACGGCAACCGTATCGCCGTGCGTTTCGCCTATGAGTGGCACGACGACAGCGGCTCCTGGTTCCGCAGCTATGGCAATGAGAACTGGGAATTCGACGAACACGGGCTGATGCGACTGCGCATCGCCAGCATCAACGACCTGCCGATCGGCACTGCCGACCGTAAATATCACTGGCCGCTCGGCCGGCGGCCCGACGACCATCCGTCGCTGTCGGAACTCGGGCTCTAACCCCTCCGGGCAAGAAAGGCTATCGATGGGCGCGCATGCTTTCACCAGCGACGTGGCTTTCACGCCGACCGTCAAGGCGATCCAGGCCCGCAAGGGCTCGCGCCAAGCCTATTCCCGGGTCGAGGAGCGCGGTGGCTGGCAGTCGGTGATCGCATCCGATCTTGCCGCCTTCATCGAGATGCAGACCAGCGTCTTCCTGTCGACGGCCAACGGCGTCGGCCAGCCCTATATCCAGCATCGCGGCGGGCCCGCCGGCTTCCTCAAGGTGCTCGATGAAAAGACGATCGGCTTCGCCGATTTCGCCGGCAACAGACAGTTCATCACCCAGGGCAATCTGGCCGACAATCCGCAGGCCTTCCTGTTCCTCATCGACTATGCCCATCGCCAGCGCGTCAAGATCTGGGGCAGCGCGCGCGTGGTGGAGGGCGACGCCGAGCTGACGGCGAGGCTGATGCCGCGCGATTATGCGGCGCGGCCCGAACAGGTCATCCTGTTCACCGTGGCGACCTGGGATGCCAATTGTCCGCAGCACATTCCGCAGCGTTTCGAGGCCGCTGACGTGGCGGCGGCGCTGGCCGAACGCGACAGGCGGATCGAACGGCTCGAACAGGAAGTCGCTCGCCTGCGGCAGGCGCCGGGATCCGTCGTCACCAAATGACGAGCAGGTTCAGCTGCCGGCGGCGATCTCGGCCAACGCGATGCCGTCCGGCGTCGGCTTCACCGGAACGATGCCGCGCGCCAATGCCAGCAGATATTTATTGTATTCGGTGAACAGCACGCGCAGCGCCCGCGGCTTGGTCAGCCAGCCGCCATTGTCGAGATTGCTGTTGACCACCGGATAGGGTTCGAGCTTGGCCTTGTGCAGCAGCCGGCCCATTTCCAGCAGGCTGCGCGGCATGTGGTAATTGTTGGTGACGAGGATCACCGTGCCATAGGCATGGCTCTCGACCCATTTGGCGCTTTCCTCGGCATTGCCGATCGTGTCGAGCGCGGCGCGGTCGATGTCGACGCAGCAGGAAAACAGCCTGATGTCGCCGCCAGTCGCGGCCTGAAGCTGGCGTCGGCTGGCGGAGGGATGCACACCGCTGATCAAAAGCCGCGCGCCCTTGCCGGACGCCAGCAGTTCCATCGCCGCATCGAGGCGCGATTGGCCGCCCGTCAACACGATGATTGCGTCGGCCCTGGCAGGGTTGGCAGGGGTGGTCAGATGGCTGACGGTGTTGGCGAACCAGCCGAAGCCGCCGGCAAACAGGGCGACCAGGGCAAGCAAGGCGAAAGAAGAAACGCGCAGCACGGCCGAAACCCGGCCGCGTCCATGCGGACGCGCCGCCAACGCCGGCATCGGTCCAACGGTACTGGTCGAGTCCCGCACCTCCATCATGGCATGGTTAATCCCGAAATGCGGCCTTTGGTAGGTAAAAATCGCAATTTGCGTTACGGCGGTTCTTCATGCGTGATCGATCCTGGTTATTCGACGTCGTCATGCTTCAGGCTGGCGCACGTCGATGTCGCTGAGATAGGCGACGACGGTGGCGTGCGAGGTTGCAGCCGTCAGCGCGCCGATGACCAGCACCATCAGCACGACACCGAGATAGCCGGCCGAGCCGATGGCGAAGTTGCCGAATAGCGCAGTCGCCTGGTCGGCCTGCGGGGTCGCCATGTTGCGCGAGGACCACCAGGAAAAGACGATGAAGACGGCGACCGCGGCGGCTCCGCCGGCGGCCGCGCCCTTCATGCCGGTGATCAGGAAATGGCGACGGAACTCGCGGGCGATGAAACGCGCTTCGGCGCCGACGAAATGCAGCACCTCGATGATGTGGCCGTTGCCGGCCATGGCGCCGCGCGTGGCGAACACCACGGTCAGCACCGTCGCCGAGAGCATCAGCGCCAGCACCGCGATACCGATGGTCACCGTGGTGCGGGCCATGGCCACCAGCCGGTCCACCCAGGTGCGGTGATCGTCAAGCGATGCGCTCGGCAGCTTCGGCGTGATCGCGGCGCGCATGGCGGCGAAATCGGGCGGGTTGCTCTCGTCGATGGTGACGATGATCAGCCGCGGCACCGGCAGTTCGTCGATGTTGAGGCCCGAACCCAGCCACGGCTCCAGCAATCTGGCGGTCGCGTCGCGGTCGATGATCCTGGTCGCCTTCACGCCGGGGGATTCGCCGGCGATCTGCGAGGCCTGGGCAAGGGCTGCCTCCATGTCGAGGCCGTCGACCGGCTTGATCTGGATCGTCGCCTCGCGCGAGATCTGGTTTTCCCAGACCGAGGCGGTGTCGCGCACCAGGGTAACCGCGCCGAAGGTCAGGCAGGACAGGAAGGTCATTATGGCGATGACCAGCACCAGGGCGCGGCCGGCGATGTTCTGCGCCGGCACGATGGGCGCCATCCTGCGCTGGACGCGCGGCCTTGGCGCGGCCGCTTCGTCGGCCTGTGCGTCGAGGTGTTCGGCGGAAAGCTCAGTCATAGATATCAAGCCTCCCGCCGGCCAGGATCATGCGGCGCGCATCGACCTGCTCCATCAGGCCGAGATCGTGGGTCGCGATCACCACGGCGGTGCCCAGGCGGTTGAGTTCGATGAAGAGCCTGAGCAGGCGTCGCGCCAGCGGCGGATCGACATTGCCGGTCGGCTCGTCGGCCAGCAGGATCTCCGGCTGCTCGATCAGGGCGCGGGCGATCGCGGCCCGCTGCTTCTCGCCGCCCGACAGGACCGGCGGCAGCACATGCATGCGTTCGCCGAGCCCGACCCATTTCAACAGCTCGGTGACGTCGGTGCGGTAGCTCGCTTCCTCGCGCCCGCGCACGCGCAAGGGCAACGCGACATTCTCATAGGTGGTCATGTGGTCGAGCAGGCGGAAATCCTGGAACACCACGCCGATGCGACGCCTGAGATGCGGCAGTTCGGCGCGCGAGATGCGCGAGCGGTCCTTGCCGAAGATGGTGATCAGCCCACGCGTCGGCTTCAGCGACATGAAGAGAAGCCGCAGCAACGTCGTCTTGCCGGCGCCCGAAGGCCCGCTCAGGAACTGGAACGAGCGCTCCGGTATGTGCAGGGAAATGTCGCGGAGGATTTCCGGACCCATGCCATAGCGGAGGCCGACATTTTCGAAGCGAATCACTTTCGGCGACCTGAAATTCTTAGAGCGTGATGCCGAAAAGTGTGAGGCGGTTTTCGGGCGACATCATTCTCTATCACTCTAGTTCGGAGGCGGATTCAGATTTCAGGTCGATTTGACCTGAAATCGGAATCCGTCGGCGGCAAGCCGGCCTGTTCTGGGAAAAGACCATCGGCCGGCATGGTTAACCGGCGGTTAATTAGCGGGTTGTTTCGGCTCGTCACAAGGGCTCCGGTGGGGAAGCGTTAACCATTTGCCTTTACGCAAAAGAAACGAAAAGCGAACGTGCTGCAATGCTGGGGCCATGATGGCTGAGGATCGAACCGCGCGCCCGGTTTCCGGCGAAATCATGACCGATCCGCCGGCAAATGCCGCGCCGGAGCGTATCCTGCGCGCTGGCGCGGCGGATATCGTCGATGCCGACTATGTGGTGGTGCCGCGGGCCGCGCCCCATGCCGAAGCCATTTCACCGCGGCGCGTGATGTCCATGCCATCCCTCGAAGGCATGGACATGCTGCGCAAGCCCGAGCCGCCGCCAGTGCGGCCGCCGGCGCCGCGCGGCGGTCCGATCTTCTGGATCGCCGGTGTCGGCGCCGCCTTTGCCGCCTTCTGGGTCTCCGGCGGGCATGCACTGGTGCGCCAGGCGCCGCCCGCCGCGGGCGGACCTGGCTCGGCGTTGAGCATTTCAGGGGTGACGTCCCGCGTGGACGCGTCTGGGGCGAACCCCGTGCTGTTCGTCGACGGCGAGGCCGCCAATGACGGTGCAAGTCCGGCGACGCTGCCGCCGCTCGAGATCCGCGTCACCGGCAATGACGGGCGCACAACGCGCTATACTTTGGGGACATCCAGCCGCTCATTGGCGCCAAGTGAAAGATTCGGCTTTGCCAGCCGGCTTGACGTGCCTAGAAACGGCGTAAGGACGGTGTCGGTCACCTTCGCGGAATAGCATGTGCGACAGGTGAGGCCGGCCCGCAAACGGCTGATGTCAGCGCTTCCTGTGCGCGAAGGCCTTTGAAAATCTTGAAGGGACGAAGAATGCCAGTTGTGCGCGGCAAGGACATCGAGGTCCTGTTTTCGGCGTCGGCCATCGCCCGGCGCAATCTCGAACTCGCCAAGGAGATCGCCGGGCACGACTATCACGATCTTCTGGTGATCTCGGTGCTGAAGGGCTCGTTCATCTTCGCCGCAGACCTTATCCGCGCCATGCATGATGTCGGCCTGTCGCCGGAGGTCGAGTTCATCTTCATCTCCAGCTACGGCGCTGGCACCACAAGCGGCGAGGTGAGGGTGCTGCGCGACATCGACAACGAGGTTGCCGGCCGCGACGTGCTTCTGATCGACGACATTCTGGAGTCGGGCAAGACGCTGAGCTTCACCCGCGACCTGATGCTGTCACGCGGCGCCAGAAGCTGCGCCATCGCGGTGCTGCTCGACAAGCGCATGCGCCGCCAGACCACCCTCAATGCCGATTATATCGGATTCGACTGCCCCGACTATTTCGTCGTCGGCTACGGCATGGATGTCGCGCACGCCTTTCGCGAACTGCCGTTCGTCGGCGTCGTCAAAGGCGATGCGTGAGGCAGCGGCAAATACTGAAAAAGGCCTTAACGGCTTCAAGAAAATAACCCATGCCGGAGCGCCGGGCCCTTCAGAAAAAGTCAACGTTTGCTCGCCAAACATGCCGGCCATGGCAAAGCTTCTGATCGTTGAGGACGATGAGTCCGTCCGCACCCTCGCAGCCCGGGCGCTCGAACGCGCCGGACACGCAATCGACATCGCCGCCGACGGCGCGCAAGGACTGGCGCTGATACGCGCCGCGAAGGGCGGCTATGATCTCGTCGTCTCCGACATCCGCATGCCCGAGATGGACGGCATCGAGATGGCGATTGCAGCTTCGGGTCTTTTCCCGTCGATGAAGATCCTGCTGATGACCGGCTATGCCGATCAGCGCGAGCGCGCCGAGGAGTTGAACGGCATCATCCTCGACGTCGTGCAGAAGCCGTTCACGCTGGCCGAAATCCGTTCACGCGTCGAACGGGCGCTGAGCATTTTCGCCTGATCAGGCGGGATCGGCAGCGACGAGTACCGGGAGCTTGCGCCGTCCGGTGTTGAGCGCAAGCAGGCCGGCGCCGATGATAAGGGCAGCGCCGATCACGGTCGTCGACCGCGGCACTTCGGCGAAGAACAGAAAACCCCACAGCGGCGACCACAGGATGCCTGTGTATTCGAAGGTGGCGACGCGGTTGGCCGGCGCCATCCGGTAGGCCTGCGACAGCAAGATCATGCCGGCGGAGGCGACGAAGCCGCAGGCGGCCATCTTGAGGAAATCCGGCAGCGTCGGCCACAGCCAGGGCCGCACCAGGAATTCCAGGCTGGGATGGGCGGCATGATTGATGCCGGCAAGCCAGAACAGGCTTGCGACCAGTGCGGCGCCGGCGAGATAGGCACCGTTCTGGTAGAAAGCCATCACGGTCGAGGATTCGGTGTCGCCGATCTTACGCGCCATCAGTTGCGAGAAGCCGTAGAGCACCGCGGAGCCCAGCGACAGCAGCGCCGCCCAGTCGAACAGTCCCGCACCCGGGCGCAGCATCACGACGACGCCAAGCAGCCCGATCAACACGGTCGCCAGCGTCTGCCAGGAGACCCGTTCGCCAAGATAGGGCCCGGCCAGCACCATGATGCAGAGCGGGGCCATGAAATAGAGCGCCACGGCATCGGCCAGGGGCAAGGCGGCGATGGCGAGGTAGTACATGGTGTAGGAGGTGAACTGAATGAAGGCGCGCATGGTCAGCACGCCGAACCGCCGCGACAGGATCGCACGCAGCCCGACATCGGCATGGACGAGCACGATCAGGATCGGCAGGGCGACGACCGCGCGGATGGCCATCACCTCGGTCACGGGGTAGCCGCCCGACACCGCCTTGACCAGCGGGTCCTGCAACGAGAAGACCAACACGCCCAGGCACAGGCTCAGCATGCCGAGCACCATCCGATTGCGCATAAGGATCCCAAGCTCCCGTACCAGGACGCAAGCAAGCTTGCAGCAAGCTAAAAAGAACCCGCCACCGTTTCGGGCAGCGGGCATGAGTGAGGACTGTTGATTGGTCCGTGGCCGAATCCTCAGCCACATATCCAATGGGTGAAGCAACTATCATCCCGTGTTTGACATGTTGCAAACGAATTGGAATGATACCAGCAATCAAAATTCCTTATGGCGGACGGGATGCGGCCCACTCTCGACAGCGATCTCCTGCGCACCTTCGTGGCCATTGTCGAAGCAGGCAATTTCACCAAGGCGGCCGAGCAGGCCGGCCGCACCCAATCGGCGGTTTCGATGCAGATGAAGAAGCTCGAAAGCGTCATCGGCGACAGCCTGTTCGAGCGCGGGTCGCGCGGCGTGGCGCTGACGCGGCGCGGCGGCGAGCTGATCGTCAATGCCCGCCGCATCGTCTCGCTGCTCGACGAGACGGCCGCGTCGATGGCGGCGGCGCCGCTCGGCGGGCCGGTGCGGATCGGCATTCCGGAAGAATACGGCCATGCCATCCTGTCGCGCGCGCTCGGCGCGTTCTCGAAGCGTCACACCAAGGTCGAGGTCACCGTGCGCTATGCCCATTCGGGGGCGCAGATAGCGGCGCTTGCCGCCGGCGAACTCGATCTTTGCGTGGTGTTCGAATGGCAGGATCCTTCAGGCGGCGAGGTGCTGATGCATGATCCGACGGTGTGGGTGACATCGATCCTGCATAACATGCATGAGGAGCGTCCGGTGCCGATCGCTCTCTATAACCGAGCCGGCTGGTGCAAGGATTTCGCCATCAAATCGCTCGAGCAGCGCGGGCTCGGCTATCGTGTCGCCTACACCAGCGACACGACCGGCGGCCTGAAGCTTGCCGTCACCTCGGGACTGGCGATCGCACCGATTTCGCGCAGCAACATTCCGGACGGCTGCCGCGAGTTGACGTCCGCCGACGGTTTCGGCGACATCGATTCCTCGAATGTGGTGATGCATCGCAACCCGAATGCGTCGGGCGAGGCGATCGACGGCATGCAAGAGGCGATCCGCGAGGCGTTCGTCAACAGGCAGACTCAGCCGGCCGCATCCTCGTAGAAATGCAGCCGGTTGCCGAACGGATCGGCAACCGACACCTCGCGGGTCTTCCACGGCGTCTCTTCCAGGCCCGGCCTGGCGAAACGGTATGCTCTGCCGATCAGTTCGCGATGCAGGGCGGCGATGTCCTCGACCTTGATGCGCATGGCGATGCCGGGCGCGCCGTCGCCATGGTGTTCGCTCAGATGCAGGATGCAGCCGTCACGGCCGACCGCCATGTAAAGCGGCGCGTTGTCGTCAAAGCGGTGCTCCCACAGCACCTGGAAGCCGAGGAAGCCGACGTAAAACTCGTGGGCCTTGGCAATGTCGAAGATGCGCAGGATGGGCGTCACTGTGCCGAGTTTGGGCATGATGTTGCAGCCGCTCCCAGCGGATGCCGCGGCGGCGATCCCTATTTCAGTTCCAGCAGCCGTTCCAGATAGCTGCGCTCGATATCGGGGCTGAGCGCATTGCCGAGCCGCTTGCGGATCGCTTCCAGGATCTGGCGCGCGCGCTGCACGTCGATCTCGTCCGGCACCTTCACCGAATCGCCAAAATCGGGACCCTGGCTGGCACGCGGCCGGCCGAGCGGATCGCGATCGGCGTTCTGCTGGCGACCGCCTTCCTCGCTGCCGCCTTCGTCGCCCTGCATGGCCTGCATCTGCTTCATCATGTCCTTGGCACCCTTGCGCAGCGCCTCCAGAGCGCGGCCCTGGTGGCCAACGGCCTGATCACCTTCACCATCGCCCAGGGCCTGCTCGGCATTGCCCATTGATTTGCCCGCCTCGCCAAATCCTTCATTGGGCTCCATGCCCATCCCCTCGAGCCCCTTCTTCAACTGTTCGAGGTCGTTCTTCAGCTGGCCCTGGCCTTCCTGCAACTGCTTCAGCGCGTCGGCGAATTCCTGCGGCGTCATCGGCTTTTGCCCGGCGAGCGGATCGCGGTTCTCGCCTGCGCCCGGTCTGTCCTGATCCTCGCCGCCGCCTTCGCCGAGCTGTTCATCGCGGTTCTGGCCGCGCTGGCGCTCGCCGCGTTGCATCTGGTCCATGCGGAAGGTGTCGTTCATCATCTCCTGCTGGCGCCGCAGGATGTCGCCGAGCTTGTCCATCTGCTGGCGCATCTGGCTGTCCTGCTGGCCACCCTGCTGCTGGCGGCCGGCCTGGAGGTTGTTCATCATGTCCTGCAGCTGCGACAGCAATTGCTGCGCCTTGTCGCGATCGCCGGACTTCGCCAGGTTCTCGATCTGGTCCATCATGCGGTCGATGTCGCTCTGGCGTAGTTCCTGGCCGTTCTGCTGCATCTGCGGGGCGTTGGGATTCTGCTTGGCGCGCTCGGCGAATTCCCGCAGGAACTGGTTCATCGCCTCGCGCAATTCCTTCATCGCCTTTTCGATCTCCGCGTCGCTGGCGCCGTTCTTGATAGCATCCTGCAAAGCCTGCTGCGCCTGGCGCAGCCGCTTCTCGGCAGCCGAGAGATTGCCCTCCTCGATGCCGAGCGCGATTTCCCAGAGATAGGAGACCTCGTTGCGCAACTGGTCGTCGCTGTCGGCCATCTTCAACCGGCTGCGCGCGCTCATGATTGCGAGGTAGTGGGACATGTTGTCGAACGTGTCCTCGGGCCGCAGCGTGATCGCATCCATCAGGTCGAGCACGCGCGGCTTGGCGTTCGCGTCGAGCGCCAGCAGGCGGCGCTGCTCGATAACGGCACGCGCCAGCGAATTGGAGAACGGCCGCTCCGGCATCACCAACGTCTTGGTTTCGCTGCTCGCCGTATGCCGGGCATCGTCGGTGGCGACCAGCGTCAGCTTGATCTCGGCGCCGGCCCAGACGTGTTCGGTCAGGTCCTTCGAGGTCCTGGCGGCATTCGCCTTGCCGCCGCGGCGCGGTAGCGTCAGCGGCATGTCAGGCGGACCGTAGAGCGGACGCGCATCGGGCGCCTGCGGATCGGCGAGCGCGAACACGGCCTTGGCGTTGGCGGCGCCATAATCGTCGTCGATCTGGTAGTTGAGCTCGAAAGCGCCGTTGACAGCGCGCTTCGGCTCCCCGACGAAACGGATCTGCGGCGGCTTGTCCGGGATCACCGCGAAGGCCCAACGGCCGAGTTCGTCCTCGCCCGACTTCAGCGTCAGCGTGCCATCGCTCGTCAGCTTGCCGATGAACTGGCGCACTTTGGACTGCGCTGCCGGGCTTGCCGCCGGCTTGGCCGCGGCCGCCTGCGGGTCGGCGGGATCGATGGCGCGGGCATTGCCATTCTTATCGGCATAGGCAAGCGTCTCCTCGCCCGTGCCGCCGGTGACGCGCAGCGAAACATCACTGCCTTCGGGAACGTGGAAAGCCGGCGCCGCCTGGTTGGCGTCTGCCGTAAGGAAGATCGGCGGCTTGCCGGTATAAACGGGCGGCGTCACCCACGCATCGATGCGCGGCGGCACGGCGTCATGCGCGTCCTGGGCGCTGAACGCGTCGGCTATCCGGCCACCAGTCGGTCCGAAGGAAAAAGCGAAGGCGGTGACGAGCAGAAGCGCTGCCACGGCGCGCAATCCCCAGGGATCGCGTTCCGGCACGCGCGTGCGCGGCACGTCGGCGCCGAGGCTGTCGAGCCTGTCGGCCATGCGCTTCTGGTGCTCGCGCCACAGCGCCTGCGAGAAGCTGCTTTCGCGGCCGCTCGGCCGGTCCGTCTGGGTCTGGACGGGGTGGTGCAGCAAGTGATTGGCCGCCTCGATGCGGCGGTCGATCTCGGCGCCGCCCGGCATGCGGAAAAAGCGTAGCGGATAGAGCGCGGCCAGTGTCGCAACGCCGAAGGCGGCGACCAACCCGATGCGCGCCGCATCGGGCAGGCGCGGGAAAAGCCCTAGCCAGGAAATGCTGAGAAACAGGCTGGCGACGACGAGAAGCGGCAGCAGGAGCGGCCAACCCCGTTCGACCATCATCGAGACCCGCGTCGCCAGCCGGCTGAGCGCCAGGCGCCCGGCAAGACCGCGATCGCTGCTGAAGATCGGTCGTTCCGTCATCGGCCCTTCCACGGGAGCGGGCGGGATGGCCCGAACCTCACGACTCGAAGAATACCCAGCAAACGCGGCGAAGGCGAGGCAGTTCCTGAAAAACGTGAAGGAGAGAAAGGCGCGGCGATCAGAATTTCGCCGGGTTTGCGTTCGCGCCGCAGACCAGGACGGCGAGCCGTTCGCCGGGTGCCGGCGCATAGCGGCCGGACAGGATGGCGCCGAACGCCGCGGCGCCACCGGGTTCCGAGATGATCCGCACCCGGTCCCACAGCGCCTTCTGGGCGGCGACGATGTCGTCGTCGCTGACCAGGATGGAGCGTTCCACGAAGGCCTCGGCGATCGGGAACATCATCTCGCCGACACGTTTGGGCGCCAGGGAATCGGCGGCGATGCCCTCGGCCGGCGCATCGACCGGATGGCCGGCCTCGAGGGCGCGATAGAGTGTCGGCGCGCCCTCCGGTTCGACGGCGACGATGCGGATACGGCCGGCGAACCAGGCGGCGATGCCGCCGATCAGGCCGCCGCCGCCGACGGCGACCAGCAAAGTGTCGATCTGAGGCAGGTCGTTCTCGATTTCCAGCCCGAGCGTGCCTTGCCCGATAAGCGTTTCCTCCTGGTTGAAAGCGTGGATCTGCAAGGCGCCGGTTTGCTCGGCGAAACGTTCGCTGGCGGCCAGCGCCTCGGCATAGCGGGCGCCGCCGACGACCAGCTCGGCGCCGTAGCTGCGAATGCGCTCCAGCTTGGCCGGCGGGCTCACCTTCGGAACGAAGATGGTCGCCCTGTGGCCGAGACGCATGGCGGCATACGCCACCGCCGCTCCATGATTGCCGCCCGAGGCGGCGACGACACCGGCCCCGGGGACCTGCCGCTCGAGAAGATTGGTGAACGCGCCGCGCGCCTTGAACGAACCGGAATGCTGCAGGCATTCGAGTTTGAGATCGACCGCCAGCGGCGGCCGGTCGAAGTCGGCCATGTCGACGCGCAGCACCGGCGTGTGGCGCACATAGCGACGGATGCGCGGTTCCATCATCGCGATGCGTTCGCGCGTTATGGTGTTGCCGTTGGTCATGGCCATCTCCTTGGGATTGACAGCAATTAGTAACTTGGCAAAATGGCTAAATGCAAGAGGTTGATGTGTTCAAGGCGATCGCCAACGAACGAAGGCTGCGGATCCTCGACTGGCTGAAGGATCCGCGCGCGCATTTCCCGGCCCAGGCGGATGGCGATCTGGTCGAGGACGGCGTCTGTGCGCTGCTGATCGCCGAAAAGCTCGGCATTACCCAGGCGACGCTCAGCGAGCACATGCGTGTGCTCACCCAGGCAGGGCTGTTACGGGCCAAGCGCATCAAGCAATGGACATTCTATCGCCGCGACGAGGACAGGATCGCTGAGACAAGAGCGCTCATCCAGAACCGGCTATAGCTAGGACCGCCTTCGGCGGCTTCTATGCAAGCCAGTCGGGGATCGAATCCAGCCCGATCAGTTCGTCATAGGTCTGGCGCGGGCGCACGACGTGGAAACGATCGCCGTCGACCAGCACTTCCGGCACCAGTAGGCGGGTGTTGTAGGTGCCCGCCTGTACCGCGCCATAGGCGCCGGCGGTGGCGATGGCGACCAGGTCGCCGGACTTGAGCCTTGGCAGGTCGCGGTCGAGGCCGAGATAGTCGCCGGTCTCGCAGACCGGGCCGACGATATCGACCGTCATGCGCGGCGCGTCGGCGGGCGGCAGCACCACCGGTCTTATGTCGTGGAAAGCGTCGTAGAGCGTCGGCCGGATCAGGTCGTTCATGGCGGCGTCGACGACGAGGAAATTCTTGGCATCGCCTTCTTTGGCGAAGATCACTTGCGAGACGAGGATACCGGCATTGCCAACGATCAGCCGGCCCGGCTCGAACATCACCTTCAAGCCAAGCTTGGTGACGTGCTTGCGGACGATCTGCGCGTAGGCGTCGGGGAGCGGTGGCGGGTTGTTGTCGACGCGGTAGGGAATGCCGAGACCGCCGCCGAGATCGACATGCTCGATGGCATGGCCGTCGGCGCGCAGCGCGCCGACCAGTTCCACCAAAAGCGCGAAGGCATCGTCGAAGGGTTGCAGCTCGGTGATCTGGCTGCCGATATGGGTGTCGATGCCGGTGACCTTGATGCCCGGCAATTCAGCCGCGCGCGCATAGACCTGACGCGCCTTCTGCCATGGGATGCCGAACTTGTTCTCGGCTTTGCCTGTCGAGATCTTCTTGTGCGTCCTGGCGTCGACATCCGGATTGATGCGCAGCGAGACCGGCGCCACCTTGCCCAGGGCAACGGCGCGCGACGAGAGCAGTTCGAGTTCGGGCTCGGATTCGACGTTGAAGCACAGGATGCCGGCTGCCAGCGCAAAGTCCATCTCACGCGCGGTCTTGCCGACGCCGGAGAACAGGATCTTGCTGGCCGGGATGCCGGCTGCCAGCGCGCGCCGCAACTCGCCTTCCGACACCACGTCGGCTCCGGCGCCGAGCCTGGCCAGGGTTTTGAGCACCGCCTGATTGGAATTCGCTTTCATGGCGTAGCAGACCAGTGCATCGAGCCCGGCAAATGCCTGGACGAAGACGTGGTAGTGCCTGGTCAGCGTGGCCGTCGAATAGCAGTAGAATGGCGTGCCGACGGTTGCGGCGATGTCCGATATCGCCACGTCCTCGGCATGAAGCACGCCGTCGCGGTAGTCGAAATGGTTCACGAGAGTGGTTCCGAAAAGTTGGAGCAGGGTAGGAGCGGGTTTAGCACTCTAAACCGCTCTGACCGGCTCTAGAGCAGCGGGTCGAGAATGAACTTCTTGTCCGCGACCGGTTTTTCCGGTTCCGGCGGCACAGGCTGGTGGGCCTTCTCGGCGTCCTTGCGTGCCTGCACGGCCGCCTCGTAAGGCGTGTCGAGACCGGACCTTCTGCCGCAAGCCGTAACGGCGGCAAGCGCCGCAAGCAGCGTCAGTGTCACCAAAATCCTGCTTCCGGTCATCGATCCATCCGTCCGAAACTTTTTTCCGCCGCTGCTTTTAGCCGAGTTCTTGGCGCATTGCACCCCGGATATTGCCGTTGCAATATCCTGGATATTGGCGGTTGCAATATCCGGGATATGGCTGGCCGCAATGTCCGGCATCACGCCTTGGCCAGCCGCTTTTTCCAGTAGCGGATCTGCTTCCTGACTTCCGACGGTGCGGTGCCGCCGAAGGAGGTGCGGCTCTTCACCGAGTTCTGCACGGCCAGCACCGAAAAGATGTCCTTCGTGATGCCGGGGTGGATCGACTGCAAGTCTTCCAGCGCAAGCTTCTCCAGGCTCAGCTTCTTCTCTTCGGCCAGCGCCACCGCCCGTCCCGTGACATGATGCGCTTCCCGGAACGGCAGGCCGAGCGTGCGCACCAGCCAGTCGGCAAGGTCGGTCGCGGTTGCGTGGCCGGAGCTGGCAGCCTTCTTCATCGCCGCCGCGTTCACCGTCATATCGGAGACCATGCCGGTCATCGCCGCCAGCATCAGGTCGAGCGTCTCGGCGGCATCGAACACCGATTCCTTGTCTTCCTGCATGTCCTTGCCATAGGTCAAAGGCATGCCCTTCATCACCGTCAGCAGGCCGACCAGATGGCCGGTGACGCGCCCGGTCTTGCCGCGCACCAGTTCGGCGGCGTCGGGGTTCTTCTTCTGCGGCATGATCGAGGAGCCGGTGGAGAAGCTGTCCGACAGCCTGATGAAGCCGAATTGCGGCGTTGACCAGATGATGATTTCTTCCGCCAGCCGCGACAGATGCGTGGCGCATATGGCCGCCAGTCCCAGGAATTCCAGCGCGAAATCGCGGTCCGAGACGCTGTCCAAAGAATTGCGCATCGGCTCGCGGAAGCCGAGCGCCGTGGCGGTCCGGTGGCGGTCGATCGGAAAGCTGGTGCCGGCAAGGGCGGCCGCACCCAGCGGGCTTTCGTCCATGCGTTCGATGGCGTCGCGCACCCGCGACAGGTCGCGCGAAAACATCTCGACATAGGCCATGCAGTGGTGGCCGAATGTCACCGGCTGCGCCGCCTGCATATGAGTGAAGCCCGGCATCACCGTCGCGGCATGCTGCTCGGCCCGCTCCAGCAACGCACCGACCAGGCCCTTCAAGGCCTCGGCGACGCGAAAGCACTCGTCCTTGACCCAGAGCCGGAGGTCCACTGCAACCTGGTCGTTGCGAGAGCGGGCCGTGTGCAGCCGGCCGGCGGCCGGACCGACCAGCTCGGCGAGGCGGGCCTCGACGTTCATGTGGATGTCTTCCAGCCTTGTCGAGAATTCAAACGTGCCCGCCTCGATCTCTTTCAGGATCGTGTTCAGGCCGTGAGCGATTTTCTCTTGATCGGCCACCGAAATAATGCCCGTTTGCGCCAGCATCGCGCTATGGGCGATCGAACCTCTGATGTCCTGCGCATAGAGTTTGCGGTCGAACGAGATCGACGCGTTGATCGCTTCCATGATCGCGGCCGGACCCGAGGCAAATCGTCCGCCCCACATCTGGTTGCTGGTCTTCTTGTCGCTCATGGCTATAAAACCCGTGCTCGGAGCAGTTTTGAGAAAATGGCAGACGGAAACAGATTTTTCCCGGCCCCGCGCCTGATCCTCGCCGCCCTGGTGGCGGGAGCGCTGGCCGGCGCGGTCGCGGTATATGTCAGCGAGAGCCGGTCTGGCAACAACGCCGCGTCGCAAGTCGCCGTCGGCGACAGCAAGGACGATGTCGCCTGCGCCGCCAAGAGCGAACGCGCCAAGAAGATCGCCGCAGCCGCCACCGGCGAGGTCGCGGCGCTCTTGCCAGCCGATCCGCCGCAATCGATGAAGAGCCTCGCCTTCAACGGCCCGGACGGCAAGCCGATGACCATCGCCGACCGTGCCGGCAAGACGGTGCTGCTCAATCTGTGGGCGACATGGTGCGCGCCATGCCGCGCCGAAATGCCGGCGCTGGACGCCTTGCAGAAGGAGAAAGGCAGCGATGCGTTCCAGGTCGTCGCCGTCAACGTCGATGCCGGCGACGACGTGAAGCCGAAGAAGTTCCTCAAGGACACCGGCGTCGAGGCACTCGGCTATTACAGGGATTCGACGATGGCGCTGTTCAACGAGCTCAAGACGCGCGGCCTGGCGCTCGGCCTGCCCGTCACCATGCTGATCGACGGCGAAGGCTGCCTGATCGCCCATATGAACGGCCCGGCCGAGTGGTCGGGGCCGGACGCCAAGCGGCTTGTCGAGGCCGCGCTCGGGTCTTGAAGAGGCTGGGACAAGGCTGGGCGCAAGCGCGGCCTGACCACGCAACGGTTCCGCCCAGCCCATCCGCGTCGGCCTGAGCCGACCCGGTCAATTCGTCGAATGCCTGGATCGGCGCCGGCTTGCCGAGATAGTAGTCCAAGCCTCGGCGTCCAGGGACTCACCTTAAGGACATATATGGCGAGCCGTTTGTGCTATCGGCCAGACGAGCCGTTGGTCGGCAGGGGATAGACGCCCTTCAATACTTCGTCGAAGTGATGACTGACCGCCGCATTGCACTCGCAAGCAAGCCACCGCAGGCCGTCGACCTTGCGAACGACGATCCGGGCACGATGGGTCTCAATGAGACCGTGTTCTTTCAGATCGCGTATGACGCGGCTCAAATAGCTCCGGCCGACTCCGAGCATTACGGCGAGCTGTTCTTGTGTCAGCGCCAGATCGGGAGTGCCCGTCCGATCAATGGCGGCCAGCAGCCATTTCGCTGTCCGTTGCTCGATCGAATGCGCGGCATTGCAGGCGACGGACTGGAACATCTGCGCCATCAGGCAGTCCGCGTACCGCGCGAACAGATTCCGTAGCGTCGACGACCTGGACTTCGCCTCTTCAAGGTTAAGCAGGTCGATGCGGAAGAACGAACCTCCCAATTGTACTTCAGCGCGAGCGTAAGCTGGGAGCCTGCCTTGGCTGACAACTCCGCCAATTGCCCCTTCTCGTCCGACCAGAGCCGTCTCGATCGCACGCCCGTCGCTCAGCACGACGAGATAGGAAATCAGGCTGGGACCTCTCGGGAAGTATGCATGGCGAACCGTGTCGCCAGGTTCATAAAGCAGTGTTCCGGTGGGGGCCGACCACTCATCCAGCCAAGGCTCGAGGATTGCCCAATCTGCCGCGGTGAGTGCCCGCAGAAGATTGTTGCCGATCATGCCGGAGTCTATGTGGGCGCGGGCTTCCATTTACACTCCTCCGAACGATCGCTTGCGGCCCATATCCCAATAACCGGAGAAATGTCCACTAGTGCGCAGACGCGCAAAGCGCGAATGTCTAAGAAGTGACAGGGGTGCTGATCCAGGCCCCATCGAGCGCGAGCTGTGGCGCGTCGGCTCCAGGCGAAATGCTAGAAGATCGCCCAAGGCGGACAACAAAGCCCTGCGGTTGAATTGCTGGCGTGTCGCGTAGAGCACGTCGATACTGAACCCGTGCAACCAGCGTGAGATATGAACCCGGAACAACCGCCCGCTTCAGGGGCCCATCCCCTTCTCCGGCTCTACATCGCCGGAGACACGCCCGGTGCTCGTCGGGCACTGGAAAGCCGCCTGAAGATAATCGAGGAGATGAGCGCATCCATTGAAATCCAGATCTTCGATATCCTGGAACATCCTCATGAGGCGGAGCGAGCAGGGATACTAGCAACGCCGACGCTCTCCGACGAATCCGCTGATCCCCCGCGCCGTCTGGTGGGCGACATCAGCAATATCGCTCAGGTTCTGGACTATTTCGGTTTTCGCAAGAAGGATGATATTCATGACCGCGACGGATGAGATCTCTATCGACCCGGTTCTTGAACGCGTCAATACAGGGATCGAGGCTTTTGACGACTTGGTGATGGGTGGCTTGCCGCGCGGACGCACCACCATCGTGGGCGGCACGCCCGGTAGCGGCAAGACCGTATTCGCCACGCAGTTCCTGGCGCATGGCATCACCGGTCTCAATGAGGCCGGTGTCTTCGTCACTTTCGAGGAGTCGCCAACCGAGATCGAGGTAAACATGGCGAGCTTCGGCTGGGACATCCGCGGCTGGCGAGCGGCGGACAAGCTTGTTTTCGTCGATGCGAGCCCGCGCGATCAGGACCAGGTGGTTGTGGGCGATTTCGACCTCGCCGGTCTTCTGACCCGCATTCTGCACGCAAGCCGAAGCGCCGGGGCAAAGCGCATCGTGCTCGATTCGGTTACCCAACTTTTCGATCATTTCGTGGCCGAGCAGACGGCAGTGCGCCGCGAACTTCTACGTATTGCGACCGCGCTGAAGAAAGAAGGGCTGACGGTCCTTATGACCGCGGAACGCAACAGTGAATATGGTGAAATCTCCCGTCACCGAATAGAGGAGTTCGTCGCAGACAATGTCGTGATCCTTCGCAATGCCCTTGATCGCGAGCGCCGTCGGCGGACCATAGAAGTCCTGAAAATGCGCGGCAGCCGTCACGTTGAGGGCGAAGTGCCCATAACGCTGGTCGCCGAACAGGGCATCGTAGCTGTGCCTCTGTCATCGTTGCGCCTGGAGCAGCAATCAAGCACGAAACGGGTCACCAGTGGTAATTCCGAACTCGACAAAATGTGCAGCGGCGGGTTCTTTCGCGACAGCGTAACCCTTGTCAGTGGAGCCACAGGCACCGGAAAGACTCTACTTGTCACCAACTTTCTAGCGGGCGGAGTGGCTGCGGGCGAACGCGCCTTGCTCGTCGGCTATGAGGAGAGCCGCGGCCAGCTTTTCCGCAACGCGCGTAGCTGGGGCGTCGATTTCGAAGCGATGGAGGCGGATGGTCGCCTGAAGGTAGTCTGCCTTTATCCGGAAGCGCAGAGTTTGCCGGATCACCTTCTGATGATCCGCGAACTGGTGGCGGAGTTCAAACCCGATCGCATGGCAATCGACAGCTTGTCGGCATTGGAGCGCATCGCGCCAGAAACCGGGTTTCGTGAGTTCTTGATCAGCGTCACCTCCTTCATAAAGAAGCGCGAAATTGCCGGCCTTTGCACCGCTACCAACAAATCGCTTGTCGGAGGCCAGAGCGCTAGCGAGCAGCATATTTCCACACTCACCGATTCGATCATTCTGTTGCGCTACATTCAGCAGGAAGAATTCATGCATCGCGGCATGATGGTGCTGAAAATGCGCGGCAGCGAACACGACAAACAGATACGGCGCTTCACCATCGACAGTGGCGGTATGCATCTTGGAAAGCCCTTTGACAGCGCGCCTGATGTGTTCGGCGACTCCGCCGTGGACAACACGTCGACATGAAGAGCGCCTTGAATACGGCGCAAAACGCCGCCGAAATGCTGGAATCGCCCGGAGATACATCTCCGGCTGGCATCAGCCAGCTCAGCTTTCGCCAGTTGATCGAAAATACCGCCGACGGGATGCTGGTGGTCGATTTGGACGGAACAGTGCTCTATGCCAATCCTGCGGCAGCCGTAATTTTTGGACAGCCGCTTGACGAACTCCTCCACGTTCCGCTCGGCCGTCCGGTCGTCTCCGGAGAGATCGCCGAGATCACCGTTCACCGTTCCGGCCGCAAGCCGGCAGAAGTGGAAATGCGTACGGTCGAGGTTACCTGGGACAGCAGGCCCGCATTGCTTGCCAGCCTGCGCGATGTCTCGGCCCAGCGATCAAGAGAAGAAAACGCACGCCAGTCACAAAAGCTCGAGGCCATTGGACGCCTCGCAGCTGGCATTGTCCATGACTTCAACAACCTACTCGCCGTTTTCGGGTCTGGCCTTCGGCTTCTGGAGAAACAGATCGCTAAAGATCCTGCGGATGAGAAAGTCGCTCTGCTGGTCGAGGAGATGTTCAGGCGGATCGAAAATGGAGGAGCGCTAACACAGCAACTGCTTGCCTTTTCGCGACGCCAATCCCTGGTCCCGGAACAGATTGATCTCAATGAACGTATCAAGGGGCTGACGACGCTGCTGGAACGGACGTTGGGGAGCGGCATCCGGGTACAATGCAATCTGGATCCAGCCTTGGACCCTATCCTTATCGATGCCAACCAGCTCGACATCGCCGTTCTTAACCTTGCCGTGAACGCCAGAGATGCAATGAAAGGCAATGGCACTCTCACGATTGAGACCAGCAATTTTCCAAATGATCTGGAGGATTTGCGTTCAGCGGCGGCTTCATTTGTTCGCGTGACTGTACGCGATACCGGCTGTGGAATGAGCAAGGACACCCTGGCGCGCGTTTTCGAACCATTCTTCACAACAAAATCGGAAGGGCAGGGTACGGGACTCGGGCTAAGCCAAGTTTACGGCTTCATCAAGCAATCCGGTGGGCATGTCCGAATCGATAGCGAAATCGGTCAGGGAACAAGCCTGCATCTCTACTTGCCGCGCGCTTCTGGAACCGAGCGGCAGCAGAACTGAGCGGCGGCAGACCCATTCCCGGCCAGCAGACTGATTGGCCGATGTCAAATCCGTCAGGCTGAGCGCGGGACGGGAATTTCCACGCATCGACCGAGCATTAAACCGACGCCTTTTTCAGCGTTGTCATGTCAGTGTTGTCATGTGCTGTTAGACGCCGTCCGTCGGTGAGGTCGCTGACCGTCTCGAGACAGGTCCCTGGTACATCAATTCAAGCAGCAAGCCGCTATGCAATCCTTTTCCGGGTCACTTTCATCCGGAAGTGAACGCTACTTTAGCCGGACATGAAGTGCGCCTGCCCGCAACAAAACCGTTGTCCGCTGCGCGCGAACGACACATAGTGCCATTGCGGGAGTGCCCCTTTCGCCAATGACAAGCAATGAGAACGGGAGACGAAACATGAAGTTCTTTGGCTTCGCGGCCGGTGTCGCCGTGACCCTGCTTTCCACAACCTCCGCCTTCGCCGTTACGCAGATCAGCTGGTGGCACGCCATGACCGGCGCCAACGCAGAGGTCGTCGACAAGATTTCCAAGGATTTCAACGCCAGCCAGGGCGACTACCAGATTGTTCCGGTTTTCAAGGGCACCTATCCCGAAACGCTGAATGCCGGCATCGCCGCCTATCGCGCCGGCCAGTCGCCTGACATCATCCAGGTGTTCGATGTCGGCACCGGCGTGATGATGGCGGCCCGGGACGCGATCAAGCCAGTGGCCGAGGTGCTGACCGGCGCCGGGATGAACTTTGACAAGAGCCAGTATCTGCCAGGCATCGTCGGTTATTATTCGACGCCGGACGGCACCATGCTGTCCTTCCCCTACAACTCCTCCTCGCCGATCCTCTACTACAACAAGGACATCTTCCAGAAGGCGGGGCTCGATGTGAACAACCCACCCAAGACCTGGAACGAGGTGTGGGAGGATGCCAAAAAGATCAAGGCGAGCGGCGCCGCCGCTTGCGGCTACACCTCGACCTGGCTGACCTGGATACACCTGGAAAACTTCGCGGCGTGGAACGATGTGCCGTGGGCCACGCAGCAGAATGGCCTGGCCGGCGGTGATGTCGAACTCAAGATCAACTCGCCGATCTTCGTCAAACATTTCCAGGCGCTCGCCGATCTGGCCAAGGACGGCACCTTCAAATATGGCGGGCGCACCTCCGAAGCCAAGCAGATATTCCTCGCCGGCGAATGCGGCATCTTCACCGAATCCTCGGGCGGCCTAGGCGACATCGTCAAGTCGGGCATGAACTACGGCATTGGCCAGTTGCCCTATGACAGCGACGCCAAGGGCGCGCCGCAGAACACGACGCCGGGCGGTGCCAGCCTTTGGGTCTTCGGCGGCAAGTCCGACGAGGAGTACAAAGGCGTCGCGGCTTTCTTCGCCTATCTGTCCAAGACCGATGTGCAGGAATATCTGCACCAGAAATCGGGATACCTGCCGGTGACGCTCGCCGCCTATGAGGCGACGAAAAAGTCCGGCTTCTACGACAAGAATCCCGGTCGCGAGACGCCGATCCTGCAGATGACGGGCAAGGCGCCGACCGACAATTCGAAGGGCGTGCGGTTGCCGAACCTGCCGCAGGTGCGCGACATCCAGAACGAGGAGTTCGAAAAGATGCTTGCCGGCCAGGAAACCGCCCAGCAGGCGCTCGACAATGCGGTCACGCGTGGCAACGCGGCGATCAAGGAAGCGCTGGGGAATTAGGGCGCGTCGAGCCATCGAGTTATAGTCCTTGCTCTACGAGACCCCCCTCCGCCCTGCCGGGCATCTCCCCCTGGAGGGGGGAGACTGGCTGTCGCGACCGTTTTCGGCAATTGTCAAAGCTGGAGAATGGCAGCTGCCGCAGGAACTGCCAATCTTCCTCCAAGAGGGGGAGATGCCCGGCAGGGCAGCGGTGAGCGCCGTAGAGTGCCGCTCGGCTTTCCACGCCGGAGCGGCGCATTGACCCCGCGCGTCGTCTTTCCCAACAAAGTCTTGCCATACCTCCTGGTGGCGCCGCAACTTGCCATCACGCTGGTGTTCTTCTACTGGCCGGCCGGGCAGGCGCTCTACCAGTCGATGCTGAGGCAGGACCCGTTCGGGCTGAGGAGCAGGTTCGTCTGGTTTGCCAATTTCCGCAAGGTGCTTGCCGACCCGGCCTATCTCAACTCGATCAAGGTCACAGTGGTGTTTTCGCTCGCGACCGTGATCGTTGCCATGGGCGTGGCGCTGCTCCTTGCCGTGATGGCGGAAAAGGTGGTGCGCGGCAAAGGCCTCTACCGCACGCTGATGATCTGGCCCTACGCGGTGGCGCCGGCGATTGCAGGCATGCTGTGGCTGTTCCTGTTCAATCCATCGATCGGCTCGCTGTCTTATCTGCTGAGACGTTTGGGCGTCGCCTGGGATCCGCTGCTCAACGGCACCGACGCCATGATCCTTCTGGTGGCGGCGGCCGCCTGGAAGCAGATCAGCTACAATTTCCTGTTCTTCGTCGCCGGGCTGCAGGCGGTGCCGAAAACGCTGATCGAGGCGGCGGCGATCGACGGCGCCGGCGAAACCAAGCGCTTCTGGACCATCGTCTTCCCGCTTTTGGCGCCGACGACGTTTTTCCTTTTGGTCGTCAATACCGTCTATGCGCTGTTCGACACGTTCGGCATCGTCCACGCCGTCACCGGCGGTGGGCCGGGCAAGGCCACCGAGACACTGGTCTACAAGGTCTACAATGACGGCTTCGTCAATCTGATCCTCGGCGATTCGGCGGCGCAGTCGGTCATCCTGATGGTCATCGTCATCGCGCTCACCGCCATCCAGTTCCGCTACGTGGAACGGAAGGTTCATTACGGCTGAGGAGCGCGATGATCGGTCAATCCCCGTTTCGCATTTTCCTTGCACATGCCGTGCTCATCCTCGGCATACTGATCGTGGCCTTTCCGATCTACTACACTTTCGTTGCCTCGACGCAGACGCTGCAAACCATCCTTAGGCCGCCACTGCCTTTCCGGCCGGGCAGCGAGTTCTGGAACAATTACGGCGAGGCGCTGTTCGGCGGCGTCGGCCGCATCGGCGGGCTCGGCGTCGGCAGGCTGCTCCTCAACTCCACGATCATGGCGCTCGGCGTCGCGGTCGGAAAGATATTCATCTCGATCCTGTCGGCCTATGCGATCGTCTTCTTCCGTTTTCCGCTGCGCATGACTTTCTTCTGGCTGATCTTCATCACCCTGATGCTTCCCGTCGAGGTGCGCATCCTGCCGACCTACAAGGTAATGGTCGACCTCGGTATGATCGACACTTATGCCGGACTGATCATCCCGCTGATCGCCTCGGCCACCGCAACGTTGTTGTTCCGCCAGTTCTTCATGACCATCCCGGGCGAGTTGGTCGAGGCGGCGCGCGTCGACGGCGCCGGTCCATGGCGGTTCTTTTTCGATATCCTGTTGCCATTGTCGCGCACCAATATCGCGGCGCTGTTCGTCATTCTTTTCATCTACGGCTGGACGCAGTATCTGTGGCCGCTGCTGGTCACCAACAGCAACGATATGAACACCATCGTCATCGCACTGAAGAAGATGGTCTCCTTCGCCGATGCCGACACCCAATGGCATTTGGTCATGGTCACGGCGATCCTGGCAATCTTGCCGCCAATCCTGGTTGTGGTGCTGATGCAGCGCTGGTTCGTGCGCGGACTGGTCGACACCGAAAAGTGAGAAGCCGATGGCGACGGTCGATCTGAGGGACGTGAAGAAAGTATATGCCGGCGGCGTCGAAGCCGTGAAGGGCGTCTCCATTGCCATTCCCGACAAAGAACTCTGTGTGCTGGTCGGGCCGTCCGGCTGCGGCAAGTCCACGCTTTTGAGGATGATCGCCGGGCTGGAGACCATTTCTTCCGGCACGGTCGCTATCGACGGCAAGATCGTCAACACGATCGGCCCGACCGAGCGCGACATCGCCATGGTGTTCCAAAACTATGCGCTCTATCCGCATATGAAAGTCTACGACAACATGGCTTACGGGCTACGCAATCGCGGTACGCCCAAGGACGAGATCGACAGCAGGGTTCGTTCGACCGCCAAGGTGCTGGAGCTTTCAGCGCTGCTTGACCGGCGCCCGCGCGAGCTTTCAGGCGGTCAACGCCAGCGCGTCGCCATGGGCCGCGCCATCGTGCGCAATCCGAAAGTCTTCCTGTTCGACGAGCCACTCTCCAATCTCGATGCCAAGCTGCGCGGCCAGATGCGGGTCGAAATCAAGAACTTGCAGCGCTCGCTCGGTGTCACCTCGGTCTACGTCACCCATGACCAGTTGGAAGCGATGACGTTGGCCGACATCCTTGTCGTCATGAATGGCGGATTGGTCGAGCAGGCGGGCGCGCCACTCGACATTTACGAAAAGCCGGCCTCGACGTTCGTCGCCTCTTTCATCGGCGCACCGCCGATGAATCTTCTGTCCCTTTCGGGTCCGGCGCTGACCGGCAGCAAGACGAGCGACTTTGCGCCTGCGAATGCCGTCACGCTTGGCTTCCGCCCCGAGGATGCCGATGTCACTTTCGCGGCCGAGGCACCGTCCGGCGCGCTCGTGCTGCCGACAATGGTGGAGGCGGTCGAGCCGGTGGGAGCGGACAGCTTTCTTCACTGTGCGGCAGGAGGCGACCGCATCGTCGTGCGTGTGGCCGCGCGCGCAACAGCCAAGCCCGGCGACCAGTTGCGCGTCGTGGCCAAGGCCGAGAAACTTCACTGGTTCGATCAGGCTGCAAAGAGGGTCGACTGACGCCAATCTTGCATGCTGATCAGCGAGCCGCGAACCGTCGGCCGGTCAGGCGAATACATGCGCCTGTCCCGACACGGTGAGCCGGACGATCTCACCGACCGCCGGCGCGTCCATGCCGGACTTGCGCAGGATCAGCGGCGTGCTGCCGATGGCGGCGGCGTCCGGCGGGTCGGGGCTGTTGAGCAACCGCACCGCGACCGTGCAGGTCGAGCCGGCGAATTCGGATTCCGTTACCTCGCCAAAAAGCATGTCCGGCGTGCCCGACATGCCCTCGCGCGATGTCCGCTTCAGTCCGATCTGCTCCGGCCGCAACATGATGCGGGCGACATCGCGGCTGTCCGACGTATCGACGGCGATGCGGCCAAGCGGCGACGTGGCGAAACCGCCCGCTATCTTCGCCGGCAGGATGATGGCGTCGCCAAGGAACTCGGCAATCATCCTGTCCTTCGGCTTGAGATAAAGTTCGCGCGGCGTGCCGACCTGCGAGAACCGGCCCTCGCGCATCACCGCGACCTGGCTGGCGAAGGACAACGCCTCGGCCTGATCGTGCGTCACCAGGATGGTGGTGATGCCGGCGGCTTCGAGCAGTTCCGCCACGGCCTTGCGCATGGAGGCGCGCAGGCCGGTGTCGAGCGCCGAGAACGGTTCGTCGAGCAGCATCAGCCGCGGCTTCATCGCCATGGCGCGGGCGAGCGCCACGCGTTGCTGCTGACCGCCGGAGAGTTCGTGCGGGCGGCGCTTCAGGATCGCCTTGTCCAGCCCTACTATATAGGCCAGTTCGACGATGCGTTCGGAGCGTTTGTCCAGCCTGCGGTCCATCCCGAAACCGATATTGTCGCCAATCGTCAGGTGCGGAAACAGGGCGCCGTCCTGTGCAACCAGGCCGATACCGCGGCGGTGCGCCGGAACGGCGCCGCCGCTGTCGGCCAGCATCTTTCCGTCAAGCACAATGCTGCCCTGGTCGGGCGCCTCGAAACCGGCGATCAGCCGCAGCAAGGTGGTCTTGCCGCAGCCGGACGGCCCGACGATGGCCGTGCGGCTGCCGCCGGCGACGTCGAGATCGATGCCGGCAAGCGCCGCGACCGGGCCGTAATGCTTGTGCAAGCCCCTGAGTTCGAGAAAGCTCATCGTCCTGCCATCCGTTTTGACTGGACATAGAGCAGCCAGGTCAGGGGCAGCGACATCGCCACCATGATGAAGGCGTAAGGTGCTGCCGAAGCGTAGTCGATCTCGCCGCTGTAGGACCAGAATGCCATCGCGAGCGTGCGGGTGCCGTTCGGCGCCAGCATCTGGGTCGCGGTCAGCTCGTTCATGATGCCGAGCGCCACCAGCGCCATGCCGGCGGCGGCACCCGGCGCCGACAGGCGGATCGTCGTCGACCACAATGCATGGAGCGGCGACCGCCCGAGGCTGGACGCGGCGCGCTCGAGCTCGACCGGCGCCTGCGCGATCGACGCCCGCAGGCTGATCAGGGCGCGGGGCAGGAACATCAAGGCATAGGCAACCAGGATGGTGAACAGGGTCTGATAGAGCGGCAGGGCGATGCGCACGGTGATGGTGACCAGCGCCAGTGCGATCACGACCCCGGGCAGCGATCCGACGATGTAGTTGCAGCCCTCCAGCAAGCGCTGCAGAGGCCCCGGCGCGCGGATCGAGATCCAGGCCATCGGCATGGCGGCGACGGTGGCGAGCAGCGCGCCGGCGAGCGCCAGGAACAACGTCTGGCCGAGCGCCAGGCCGATCTCGTCGAGCCGCCAGACCTCGGCGCCGCCGGCGGCAAGCCAGCGTCCGATGGTGACGAACGGTACGCCGAGCGCCAGAAGCGTGGTGGCGGCAAGCAGCAGCAGGCAAGGCACGGTCGCCCGGCCGAGCGGCGCGCGCTGTTGGTGGCGCGCGGCGCCCGAACCGACGCGGGCATAGCGCTCTTCCCCGCGCACCAGCACCTCCAGCCCGAGCAGCACGAAGCAGCAGCTCACCAGCACGCCGGCCAGCATATTCGCGGCCGGCCCGTTGAAGGTCGATTGGAACTGGTCGACGATCGCCGTGGTGAAGGTGTCGAAGCGGATGAAGACGTAAAGGCCGTATTCGGCCAACAGGTGCAGGCCGACCAGCAATGCGCCGCCACAGATGGCAAGCCTGAGCTGCGGCAGCACGACGCGCCAGAACACACGCCAGGGACCAAGGCCGAGTGCGGCCGCGGCGTCTTCGAGCGCCGGATCGAGCCGGCGCAGGGCCGCCGATACCGGCAGATAAAGGAACGGGAAATACGCTATGACAGAGACAAGCACGCCGGCCCACAAGCCATGCAGCCCGGGCACCATGGTGATCCAGGCATAGCTGTGCACGAAGGCGGGAATGGCGAGTGGCGCCACGCATAGCCAGGCCCACAGCCGGGCGCCGGGCAGGTCGCTGCGTTCGGTCAGCCAGGCCAGCGCCACCGACAGGATGATGGCGATCGGCACGGCGAGCGCGACAAGCAGGACGGTGTTGGCCAGAAGCTCGCCGACACGCGGCCGGAAAACCAGCGCCGAGACGGTTTCCCAACCGGTCTGCACGGCGACCCAGACGATGAAGGCAAGCGGCAGCAGGGCCAGCAGCGAAACGAAGATAGCGGCGGCAACGATCCATGACGCAGCGCGCCGGCGCGCCCTGCGGCGCGTCCTCGGCGGCAGGCCCGGGCTTGCAATGTCGGCCGCGAACTGCATCGGCTCAGACTTCGCGCCCTTGCCGCCCGGCGGCGGCAATCGAAAGACCACGATCATGGTCGGGAATACAGCGTGTCGTCATCGACGAATGCCATCTCGAAAAAACAAAACGCTCCCGCGGAATTCCCGCGGGAGCACGGCCGGTGTCCTTATTAGGACGAACGGCAACTAAAGCAAGCCGGCCGCCGTCATCAGGTCGGTGGCTTTCTTGGAGTTCAGCGTCGCGGCATCGATCTTCGGCGCCTGCAGGTCGGCCAGCGGCACCAGCTTCGGATTGGACTCTGCGCCCTTGCCGACCGCGTATTCGAAGGACGTTCCGTTCTTCAGCACGTCCTGGCCGCCCTTGCCGGTCACCCACTTCAGGAAAGCCTGGGCTTCCTTGGGATGCTTGCTCGAAGCCAGCACGCCACCGCCGGAGGTCGAGACGAAGGCGCCCGGATCCTGGTTCTTGAAATAATGCAGCGCTACGTTCTTGCTGTTTTCGCCGGTCTTGGCCTGATCGCCGAAGTAGTAGTAGTGATAGATCACGCCGCCTTCGATCTCGCCGGCGTTGACCGCCTTCATCACGGTGCTGTTGCCCTTATAGGCGGTGAAATTCTGCTTCATCGCCTTCAGCCAGTCCGCTGTCGCGGCTTCGCCCTTGAGCTGCAGCAGCGCGCTGACGATAGCCTGGAAATCGGCGCCCGACGGCGAGGCGGCCCAGCGGCCTTTCCAGCTCGGATCGGCAAGGTCGAGCAGCGACTTGGGCAACTGGTCGGCCTTGAGCTTGGTGGTATTGTAGGCAAAGACGGTGCTGCGGGCGGCAACGCCGACCCATTTGCCGCTCGCTGCCTGATAATCCTGCGGAACCTGCGCCAGTGTGTCGGCGTCGACCGGCGCGAACAGGCCGGCATTCTCGACCAGCACCATGGCCGGCGAATTCTCGGTCAGGAACACGTCGGCGGGCGAGGCGGTGCCCTCCGCAACGATCTGGTTGGAGAAATCGCTGTCGCCGCCATTGCGCAGCGTGACCTTGATGCCGGTTTCCTTGGTGAAGCCGTCGGCCCATTCCTTGGCGAGGCTCTCGTGCTGGGCATTGTAGACGATGATGCCTGTGTCCTCAGCCATCGCCTGGCCAGCGATCAGGCTGACCGCCACCGCCGCGGCGCCGGCAAGGGTGGAAAGAGCGTATTTCATGGGCGTCGTCCTCGATCTCGTTGAACTGGCACGCAGCACCTATCGATACATGACAGGTGTAGTCAACATTTTTGGCCTGCTTCAATCGGCCGCTGGCGGCATAGGCCCATGCCAGGCGGACAATTCCGCGTGATGGCCGCGCGCGACCGACGGTCCAGGACACAGTCGCCGTCGACGAGCCCAAGTTCGCGTTCGCCCGCAATCTTTCGTGACTTGCCGGTAGTTTGCCTTGGACATTATTTCGCCGGCCACGTAACAAATCAGCGCCGAGGCGCGAAGATCGGGGAGTGAACTCTTGTGAGCGGCAAGGACGAGGCCGAGCTTTCCCGGCTGATGCGAGCCGCGATCGCGGGAGATGAAAGGGCCTATGCCGACTTTCTGCACCGGACGGCCGCTCTGGTTCGCGGTTTTGCCAGGCGCAAGATCGTCAAAGGCGGGGTCGATCCCGAGGATGTCGTGCAGGAAACCTTGCTGGCCATTCATGTGAAACGGCACACCTGGCGGCAGGACGCACCTGTGCTGCCCTGGGTCTATGCCATCGCGCGCTTCAAGTTGATCGACGCGTTCCGGCGGCGCGGACGGCGCATCGAGATCGATGTCGACGGTATTGCCGAAACCTTCGCCGAGCCGGAAACGGAAACCGTCAGCGAACGCGACATCAACCGGGCGCTCGACGGCCTGCCGCCGGCACAGCGCTCCGTGGTGTCGTCAGTGTCGGTGGAGGGGCGCTCGATCGGCGACACGGCAGCCAAGTTCGGCATCAGCGAAACAGCGGTGCGGGTTTCCTTGCATCGCGGACTTGCAGCCATTGCCAAGCGGTTCCGGCAGGGGCGGTTTGGGCAGGAATGACATGAGGACCGAAGATCTCATCAAGGCGCTTGATGCCGACGCCCGCAGCAAGGCGATGCCGCTGCGCTCGGCCTGGTGGCTGGCTGCCGGTGTGGCCGCCGTGATCGCGGGCGCGGTTTTCATGATGACGATCGGTCCGCGCCCCGACTTCATGGCTGCCGCACATACGATGCGCTTTCTTTCGAAGTTCCTGTTCACCATCGTGCTCGCCGCCAGCGCCTTCGCCTTCGTCAGGACATTGTCGACACCGGGAGCATCGACAGGCAAGGCGGCGGCCTGGATGGCGGCTGCGCCCGTGCTCGTGGCAGTGGCCGTGGTGCTGGAGCTTTACGCCGTGCCCGAGGCCGACTGGGGCAGGCGTCTCGTCGGTTCCAACATGATGGTCTGCATGGGGCTCATCCCGCTGATCGGCATCGGCCCGCTTGCCATCTTCCTGTGGATGCTGCGCTATGGCGCGCCGACACGGCCGGTGCTGGCCGGCACGGCCGCGGGCCTGCTCGCCGGCGGGCTGGCGGCAACCTTCTATGCCGCGCATTGCTTTGATGATTCGCCGCTTTTCGTCGCCACCTGGTATACGATCGCGATCGCCGCGCTGGCGCTGCTCGGCGCGCTCGGCGGCCGGTTTTTCGTGCGCTGGTAGCGCGACGCCCGCTGCTGCATCCCGCGCATACCGATCCTTAATCATGCCGGCAAATGTTTGCCGGCCGGCGGCATCGCCGATACCCGACGCAACCTTTCCTTAAAATCGATCCGTCAGGATTTTCACGGGAAATGCGATTGCCCACGGGGTGGTACAAATCGTGGCAATGCGAAGGATCATCGGGCCGGCGCCGCACAGACGTGCGGGGTTGGCTCTGCTCGTGGGCGGGACAGCGGCGATGACGGCATCGATCCTGCTGTCGCGGCTGGATCCCGGCGCCGAGACGCTCGAATTATGTGTGCAGGCGTCGGTCGGTGTGGCAGCCGGCGCACTTCTCCTGGCCTGCATGTTCGCGCGCGTCATCCGCAAGGACCGCCGCCAGATCGCCGAGAGCGAGCAGCGCTTCCGCCGTGCCATGGAGGATTCCTCCATCGGCGTCGCCATCGTCGGCCTCGACGGGCGCATTCTTGAGGCCAACCCGGCTTTCGCTGCCATGCTCGACTACCGCCGCGACGAGATCGAGGCGTTGACCTTCTTCCAGCTCACGCATGCCGACGATCTGGAGATCGGGCGGGAGACGATGGAAGACCTGAAGGCCGGCAAGATCGATTCCTTTCATTTCGAGAAGCGCTATCTCAAGAAGGACGGCACGCCCGTCTGGGCCCGGCTGGCCGGCTCCGTCATTCGCGACGGGAATAGCGGCCGGCCGCTGTATCTCGTCTCGCAGATAGAGGACATCGATGCGCGCAAACAGGCCGAGGCGCGGATCGCCGAGGCCGAAACGCGCTGGAACTTTGCATTGGCCGGCGCCGGCCAGGGCGTCTGGGACTTCGACAAGCGCAGGGGCGGCACTAACTATTCCTCGACCTGGGTCAAGATGCTGGTTATGCCGACGGGGAACTCGACGGTGACCCCGATCACTGGCTGGCGATGATACATCCCGACGATCGCGAAGCCGTGGCCGAGGCGGACCGCGCCCATCTCGAAGGCCGCACGCCGTTCTTCGAGGCCGAATTCAGGATGCGCCACAAGGATGGCCGCTGGCTCTGGTTCCTCGACCGCGGCAAGGCGATCGAGCGCGACGAAGAGGGGCGGCTGATCAGGGCGATAGGCAGCCTGACCGACATCACCCGGCGCAAGCAGGCGGAGGAGCGCCTCGCCGTGTCGGCGGCCATGCTGGCCGACGAAAAGGAGCGCCTCAAAGTGACGCTCCAGTCGATCGGCGATGCCGTCATCTGCACCGATGCCGCCAACCGCGTCACCTTCATGAATCCTGTCGCCGAAAAGCTGACCGGTGTCTCTTGCAATGATGCCCTCGGCAAGACGCTCGGCCATGTCTATTGGGCGGTCGACGAGGAGACCGGCCACAGGATCGGCGTGGCGCGGCCTGCGATCGGCGGCCAGGGAGCCGATGACCAGAACAGCCGCGCCGTCCTCATCCGGCGCGACGAGACGCGCTGCAGCATCCGGCAGGTCGTGTCGCCGATCATGAACGAACGCAACGAATTCTGCGGACTGGTCATCGTCTTTCAGGACTTCACCGATGCGCGGGCGCTGCAGCGCCAGCTTGCCCACGCCGCCGCGCATGATGCGCTGACCGGCCTTGCCAACCGCGCGAGTTTCATCCGCGCCATGGAAGAACTGGTCGATCAGGCCCGCAAGGAGGGGATCGGACATCAGTTCATGTTCATCGACCTCGATCATTTCAAACTGGTCAACGACACAGGCGGCCACGCGGCGGGAGACGCATTGCTCAAGCGCGTTGCCGAGGCCGTGCGTGGCGTGCTTGGTCCGCAGGACATGGTCGCGCGTCTGGGCGGCGACGAATTCGCGGTCATTCTGAAGTCGGGCTCGGCTGCCGGGGCCAGAATCGCGGCGCGATCCATCATCGATGCGATACAGGGCCTCGACTTCACCTGGGAAGGCCGTCCTCATTCGATCGGCGCCAGCATCGGACTGGCTCCTATCAACGCAGATTGCGGCGCGGTCGACGAGATCATCGCCAGGGCAGACGCCGCCTGCTACGTGGCCAAGGCTGCCGGTCGCGGATGCGTGTCCATGGCGCCGGAGACCGATGCGAAGGACGACAGGGTCGAAATCGAGACGCCCACGCCCCTGGCCGCCGCGTCGTAAACCCGCGCGGCCAGGCCGTGATCAGTCTGGCGGGTCAGCGTGTCGGAACCGGATGCTCGCCGCGATAATCGTAGAAGCCGCGGCCGGTCTTGCGGCCGAGCCAGCCGGCCTCGACATATTTGACCAGCAACGGGCAGGGGCGGTACTTCGAATCCGACAGGCCGTCATGCAGCACCTGCATGATTGACAGGCAGGTGTCCAGGCCGATGAAATCGGCCAGCTGCAGCGGCCCCATCGGATGGTTGGCGCCGAGCCGCATGGCGGTGTCGATGGCATCGACCGTGCCGACGCCCTCATAGAGCGTGTAGATCGCCTCGTTGATCATCGGCAAAAGGATGCGGTTGACGATGAAGGCCGGAAAATCCTCCGAGACCGTGATCGTCTTGTCGAGCTGCTTCACATAGGTCTTTGCCGCCTCGAAGGTCTGGTCCTCGGTGGCGATGCCGCGCACCAGTTCGACCAGCTTCATCAGGGGAACCGGGTTCATGAAATGGATGCCGATGAAGCGCTCGGGGCGGTCGGTCTGCGCGGCTAGCCGCGTGATCGAGATCGACGAGGTATTGGTCGCCAGTATGGCCTCGGGATTGAGCTGCGGACAAAGCTGGGCGTAGATCTTGCGCTTGACCGTCTCGTCCTCGGTCGCTGCCTCGATGACCAGGTCGGCACCGGCGAGATCGGCCATGGATGGCGCCGCCGCGATGCGCGCCATCGCCTGGTTGCGGAGCTTCTCGTCGAGCTTGCCGGACCCCACCTGGCGGGCCATGTTGCCGCTGACAGTGGCGATGCCCTTCTCGATACGGTCGGGCGATATATCGTAGATCAGCACCTTGTAGCCCGAAAGTGCGGAGACATGGGCGATGCCGCCGCCCATCTGGCCCGCGCCGATGATGCCGATCGTTTCGATCTTGCTCATTACACCGATCCCGTCGAAAAAGGCCTTTGCGGCCTGCTTTTTGTGCGGTGCAAACTAAAAGGGTGGGGCGACTTCGTCTACCCCACCCCTCACAATTTAATACGCTTTGCGGCAGGGCGTCAAAGCGCCTTCTGCAACTCCGGCAGGACAACGAACAGATCGCCGACGAGGCCATAGTCGGCAACCTGGAAGATCGGCGCTTCCTCGTCCTTGTTGATGGCGACGATGACCTTCGAATCCTTCATGCCGGCGAGGTGCTGGATGGCGCCGGAGATGCCGACGGCGATGTAGAGGTCGGGGGCGACGACCTTGCCGGTCTGGCCGACCTGCCAGTCATTCGGCGCATAACCGGCATCGACGGCGGCGCGGGATGCGCCGACGGCAGCGCCGAGCTTGTCGGCGACCGGCAGGATGACCTCCTGGAACTTCTCCGAGGAGCCGAGCGCGCGGCCGCCCGAGATGATGATCTTGGCCGAGGTCAGTTCCGGACGATCGGTCTCCGATAGCTTGTTCTCGACGAAGGAGGAGAGGCCAGGATTGGCCGCAGCGCTGACGGTTTCGACAGCGGCCGAACCGCCCTCGGGCGCCGCCTGGAAGGAGGCGGTGCGCACGGTAATGACCTTCGTGGCATCGGTCGACTGTACCGTCTGGATGGCGTTGCCGGCATAGATCGGCCGCTTGAAGGTGTCCGGCGAGACCACTTCGATGATCTCGGAGACCTGCGCCACGTCGAGCAAAGCGGCTACGCGCGGCGCGACGTTCTTGCCCGACGAGGTTGCCGGCGCGACGATGGTGTCATAGGAGCCGGCCAGCGACACGACGAGCGCCGCGGTCGGCTCGGCGAGACGCTCGGCAAGCTCGTAGGCTTCGGCCAGCAGCACCTTGCTCACGCCCTTCAGCTTGGCGGCGGCATCAGCTGCGCCCTTGGCGTTCTTGCCGGCCACCAGCACATGCACGTCCGAGCCGATCTGCAGCGCGGCCGACAGCGCCTTGGCGGTCTGGTCGGAAAGGGTTGCGTTGTCGTGTTCGGCGATGAGGAGAATGGTCATTTATCTGTTCCTTCCGATCTCAGAGCACGCCGGCTTCGTTCTTCAGCTTGTCGATGAGCTCGGCGACGCTCTTGACCTTGACGCCCGCCTTGCGGCCGCCCGGCTCTTCGGTCTTGATGACCTTCAGCCGCGGCTTGACGTCAGCGCCGTAGTCGGCCGGGCTCTTCTCGTCGAGCGGCTTCTTCTTGGCCTTCATGATGTTGGGCAGCGATGCATAGCGCGGCTGGTTGAGGCGAAGGTCGGCAGTGACGATCGCCGGCATCTTCAGCTCAACCGTCTGCAGGCCGCCGTCGACCTCGCGCGTCACCCTGGCCTTGTCGCCCTCCAGCACCACCTTGGAAGCAAACGTGCCCTGCGCCCAGCCGAGAAGGGCTGCGAGCATCTGGCCGGTCTGGTTGGAATCATCGTCGATCGCCTGCTTGCCGAGGATGACAAGGCCGGGCTGCTCGGCCTCGACCACGCCCTTCAGCACCTTGGCGACGCCCAGTGGCTCTGTCTGCTCGTCGGTCTTGACCAGGATGGCGCGGTCGGCGCCCATGGCGAGCGCGGTGCGAAGCGTCTCCTGCGCCTGCTGCGGGCCGATCGACACGACGATGATCTCTTCGGCCTTGCCGGCTTCCTTGAGCCGGATCGCCTCTTCCACCGCGATCTCGTCGAATGGGTTCATCGCCATCTTGACGTTGGCCAATTCCACCGCCGAACCGTCAGCCTTGACGCGAACCTTCACATTCGCATCCACAACCCGCTTCACGGGCACAAGGATCTTCATTTTCCTGTCACCTCTCTTGAGATAGTTGGGGCGCGCTATACCAGCGTGAACCCTGTCAGAGTTGTCGAAAGCCGACATTCCGGATGGAAATTCTGCTCTTCAACCGCCAAAGGCGGGCGGAAACGCTTCCGTAGTTGCGGCGAACCCGCACGTCAATATGCCACGGCGTCGGGCAATTCACTCAATCGGTTCAGTCGGGGCCGGGGGCACTTCCCCGACCCCAGCGTGGCACGGGCTGCGCGGCAATCGGCTCGTTTACGGCCGGATCTACGGCGATGGCGGGCTGGTCGGCGGGTGCGGCCTCTTCGTCCGCGCCCGCAAAAAGCGGCACGCCGCGGCTGCGCAGCACGAGCACCAGCACGGCGCCGGCGATGATGCCGCCTATGTGGCAGGCCCAGGAAATCTGGTCCTCGCCACCGGCGGCGAACATGACGATCTGGAACAGCACCCACAGGAGGAGCGGGATGAAGGCCGGGATGCGCAGCGGAATGCGGGCAAAGGCCAGCACCCAGACCTTCACCCTGGGATAGAGGATCAGGTAGGCGACGACCACGCCGGCGATGGCGCCGGAGGCGCCGATCAGCGGCACCTGCGAGTCCCACGCGATGAGGCCCTGGAAGGCGGCTCCGGCGATGGCGCACAGGAGGTAGAAGATGAGATAGCGGATATGGCCGAGCGCGTCCTCGACATTGTCGCCGAACACCCACAGGAACAGCATGTTGCCGCCAAGGTGGAAAATGTCGGCATGCAGGAATGAGTAAGTGAGATAGCTCAGGCTTTCGGGAATGACGATAAAGCGCGGGTCGAGCTCTGCCGTGTCATGCACCACGGAGGGGATGAAGCCGAGGCCGAGCACGGCGGCATTGGTGAAATTCTCGCCCCCGAGCGCGGTGGCGCAATAGACCAGCGCGTTGGCCAGGATCAGGGCGATCGTCACATATTGCAGCCTGATGTGCCGCAGCCTGTTGGTGTCGTAGAGCGGGATGAACATAGGTGCCTGGCCTCTCCCGCCTTGGCATAGTTCAGCGGTTCTTGCCAGGAACCCATAACACGTCGGCATTTCCATTGTCATTGACCGCCCTGGCGGCGACGAACAGGAAATCGGAGACGCGGTTGATGTATTTCAGCCCGTCGCGGTTGACGTGCTCACCAGGATGCTGTGCGAGCGCCACCATCAGCCGCTCGGCCCGCCGCGCCACCGTGCGGGCGAGATGGAGCGCAGCGGCGGCCGGCGTGCCGCCGTTCAGCACGAAGGATTTGAGCGGCTGGAGGTCGTTGTTGAGGAGATCGATGTCGTGTTCGACGCGCTCGGTCTGCGCGGCAATGATGCGCAGCGGTTCGTAGCCGAGCGGCTTGCCGTCGTCGGGCACAGCCAGATCGGCGCCGAGGTCGAAGAGATCGTTCTGGATGCGGGCAAGCATGGCGTCAATCGCCGGGTGGCTTGGGGCGGTGTGAACACGAGCCATGCCAATGCAGGCGTTGGCTTCGTCGACAGTGCCGTAGGCGTCCACCCTGAGATCGGACTTCAGCCGCCGCTCACCCGTGCCGAGCCCGGTGGTGCCGTTGTCGCCGGTGCGGGTGTAGATCTTGTTGAGCTTGACCACGTCGCCTCCCGAACGGCCGGTGTCCTCATTTGCGGGTGAAATACACGGCCAGCAGGATCAGCGCCAGCGCCACGGCCTGCAGCACGACGCGCGTCTGCATCAGCTTGTTGGAGGTCATGCCGGAACCGCCGCGCATCATGTTGATCAGGCCCCGGACCAGCACGATCACCACGGCGACCATGACCAGGATGGCAAGGATGTTGAAGACGGATGCCATTTGCGTTTCCAGTCCTTTTCTTGTTCAGGCGCGTTTGGCGAGCAGGCGGTGAAGCATCGATGCCGGAAGGATGCGTTTGAGCGTGGCGCCGACCTTGGCGGGCACTGTTACCACATAGTGCGGGCGCGGGCGCCGCGACAGAAGTGCATGGCGAAGCGCCTTGTGGACCACTTCCGGCCCGGGCTTCAGCGCCGATTGGCTGCCGCCGGTGCGCATCCGTTCCAACTGCGCCTCATAGTCCGCGCGATGCACGGAATTCTCATGGTCGATATTCCTGAGAAACCAGGCGAGTCCGTTGCTGGCGATCTTCGATTTCACCGGCCCCGGCTCGATCAGCGAGACATGCACGCCGCTGCCGGCCAGTTCCTGGCGCTGACAGAGCATCAGCGCCTCCAAAGCGTGTTTGGATGCCGAATAGGCGCCGCGAAAACGTACCGGCACCAGGCCAAGGATCGACGAGCAATGAACGATCCGGCCACCGCCCTGGCGGCGCATCACAGGCACCACCCGGCCGGTCAGGTCGTGCCAGCCGAAGAAATTGGCCTCGAACTGCTCCCGCAAGGCGGCCACCGGCAGATCCTCGACCGCGCCCGCTTGCGCATAGGCGCCGTTGTTGAACAGAGCATCGATCCTGCCGCCGGTCCGCTCCAGCACTGAAGCCGCAAGCGCTCCGATGGAGGCAGGTTCGCGATAGTCGAGATAGAACGCCTCGATTCCCTCTTTTTCCAGGGCCGCGATGTCTTCGGGCTTGCGCGCCGTGGCGAACACCCGCCAGCCTTCCGCCTTGAGCGCCCGCGCGCAATAAGCGCCTATGCCGGACGACGCGCCGGTGACGATGATGACGCGCAACGCGCGTGCCGACGGATTCGTCTTATGACCAAGGGTTGCCATTTGCCGCATTCCCTTCCCATATTCGCGGCGTCGAGACAATCGAAGGGGAGCGCGGTTCTTGTTGCGGAATATCGTCGCCCTGCGCCGCGTGCTCTACGACGCGATCGGTCATTTCAACACCGATGACGGCTGGGCGATGGCCAGCCATCTGGCAATCACCTCGCTGATGGCGCTGTTTCCGTTCCTGATCTTCGCCACCACGCTGGCGAGCTTCCTCGGCGCGCAAGCCTTCGCCGACACGGCCGTGCACCTGGTCTTCGACACCTGGCCGGAGCAAATCGCCAAACCGATCGCGCGAGAGGTGCTGAACGTGCTCACCGTGCGACGATCGGACCTGCTCACCTACGGTGTGCTGCTGGCCGCCTATTTCGCCTCGAACGGCATCGAGGCGCTGCGCACCTCGCTCAACCGGGCCTATCGCGTCACCGAGACGCGCGGCATCATCTATCGCCGCGTGCAGAGCATCTTCTTCGTGCTGATCGCCACGGCAGGCTTCCTGGCGATCAGCGTGCTCCTGGTCTTCGCGCCATTGCTGGCGCGGCTGGCCGAGGCGCATTTCGAGTGGATAAAACCCTATACGGGCACCATCACGCTGTGGCGCTACGTCATCGCCTCGACCGTCATCGTCGGCGGTCTGTTTTCAGTGCATTACTGGCTGCCGGCCGGCAAGCGCCGTTTCGTCTCGCTGATCCCCGGCATCGTCTTCACGCTCGCCGCATGGCTGATAGGCTCGACCATTTTCGCCACCTATCTCGACCATTTCTCGTCCTATGTGACGACCTATGCCGGGCTTGCCTCGATCATGATCGCGGTGGTCTTTCTCTACATCGTGTCCGCGATCTTCATTCTCGGCGGCGAACTCAACGCAGCAATCAGCCGCTATCTCGAGGCACGCGCGCGGGTGGGATGACCGGCTGAATTGAAGAACTGGAGAATTGGAGAATTGGAGAATTGAAGAAGAAGCCCCCAGCGCCAGATGGCACCATTTTCCTCAATTCCTCAATTCCTCAATTCCTCAATTCCTCATTTCTACAATTCTTCCCTTGGTCTGCCGCGCCGTTGCCAGACCGACACCGAAGGTCGTGATCGCCATGCCGGCAATCTGAAGCGCGTTGAGCTGCTCGTCGAACAAGGCCCAGGCGATGACGGCCGTCACCGCCGGCACCAGATAGAACAGCGAAGCGACCTTCGACATCTCGCCGTCGCGGATCATCACCATCAGAAGGAAGATGGCGCCGATCGACAGCACCAGCACCAGCCAGGCCATGGCGAAGATCAATTCGCCGTTGATGACGACCGTGTGGGTCTCGAAGGCCAGTGAAGCCACGATCATCACCGAAGCGCCGCCGACATATTGCCACATGGTCGCGGCGACGAGGTCGCCGCCGGAAGCAAAACGCTTCTGCCATATCGTGCCGGCGCTCATGCCGAGCACCGAGACCAGCGAGGCGGTCAGCGTGGCTGACGTCACGCCGCCGCCGAGCGCGCCGAGCTTTGGCCAGAGCACGATGACGACGCCGGCCAGGCCGACCGCGAGGCCGGCCCAATGGCGCGGCAGGATCGCCTCGCCGAGAAACTTGCCGGCGAGCACCGCCGTGATCAGCGGCTGCAGGCCGACAATCAGCGCCGACAGCCCGGCGGGCATGCCCCTGTGGATAGCCCAGAAGACCGCGCCGAGATAGACGCCATGCATCAGAATGCCGGCCCCGGTGGCGTGCAATGCCTCTTCGCGGGAGGCTCTCTTGGAGCCAAGCACGACCACCAGGCCGGCGAACAACGCCGCCGCCAGGACGAAGCGCGCAGCCAGGAACGTAAACGGTTCGGCCCACGGCATAGCATAGCGGGCGCCGATGAAGCCGGTCGCCCACAGGACGACGAAAGTGGCGGGGATGAGCCGCTTGACGCTGTGCATTTTCCGGGGACCGCGCTTGACGAGAATTGAGCCGTGGCGAAGCTCTAGTCCGGTTCAAGCCGGCGCGCAAAACGAAACGATTGATCCATGCATCACCGGAATTCAACCGGCCGCCTTTTCCGCAAACTGCCTCTTCGGCCTTCGCCTGCATCAGAGACCGACCATCCGCCTGACATCGTGAGTCGACACGCCCGCTTCGCGCAAGACGGCAAGGCCGGTGTCCTTCCGGCTTTTCGACAGCTTGCGCCCGTCGGGTCCCAGGATCAGCCGGTGATGGAAATAGGCTGGCTGCGGCAGGCCAAGCAGTTCCTGAAGCAGCCGCTGTACCCCGGTGGCGGAATAAAGATCCTGGCCGCGCACGACATGGCTGACGCCCTGCAGCGCATCGTCGACGACGACGGCGAGATGATAGCTGGTCGGGATTTCGCGGCGCGCCACGATCACGTCGCCCCAATCGCACGGGCGGGCCTCGACGACGCGCGTCGCGGAAAGCGATTCGTCTGAAAATTCGTTCCATGACAAATCCTTGCCGACGCGTGCCATCGCCGCATCGACATCCAGCCGCCAGGCGAAGGGAGCGCCCTCGGCAATGCGGCGCCGGCGTTCCTTCGCCGGCCGCGCCTTGTCGACGGCGGGATAGACCGGCACGCCATCGGGATCGCGCGGCCAGTCGCGCTTTTCGCTGTCGGCGATGAAAGCCCGGATTTCGCTTCTGCTCATGAAGGCGGGATAGACGAGGTCCTCCCGGATCAGCCGGTCAAGCACCGTCTCATAACAGGCGAAGTGCTCGGATTGCCGTCGTACAGGCTGTTCCCAGGCAAGACCGAGCCATTTCAGGTCGGCAAAGATGCCCGCCTCGAATTCCGGCGAGCAGCGCGTGGTATCGATATCCTCGATGCGCAGCAGCAGGCGGCCGCCGACCGCTCGCGCCAGTTTCTGGTTGAGCAGCGCCGAAAAGGCATGGCCGAGATGCAGTTCGCCATTGGGACTGGGCGCGAAACGGAATGTCAGGAGTGTCATCTCTTGAGCGGCAATCGGGTTGTGCGGCGGTTTTGCCAATTGCTACCGTGCGGCCGGTTCAGGAACAAGAAAGCATGCAACGTATCGCCACATTGGACGACATCGCCCGGGGACTCGACGCGCTTTGCGCGATCGACCCAAGGCTGGAAAAGATCCGCGGCATGGCGGGCGAGGTGCCGCTACGGCTTTCCCAACCGGGATTCTTGAGCCTTGCCTCGATCATCGTCTCGCAGCAGGTGTCGCGCGCCAGCGCCGATGCGATCTTCGGCCGGCTGACGAAACTGGTCGACCCGCTGACGCCGCTGGCGATCCTTGCCGCCGGCGAGGATATGTTTCGCGAGGCGGGCCTGTCGCGACCCAAGCAACGCGGCCTCCTCGCCGCCGCCCAGGCGGTGGCGGACGGCCTCGATCTTCATCATTTGTGTTCGCTTGACGCCGGCGAGGCAATCACGACCATGACGGCGGTGCCCGGTATCGGTCCGTGGACGGCGCAGGTGTATCTGCTGTTCGCCGCAGGCCATCCCGACATCTTCCCGGCGCGCGATGTCGCGCTCCAGACCGCCGTCGGCCATGCGCTCGGCATCGACCCGCGTCCGCAGGAGAAAACACTGATCCAACTCGCCGAATCATGGAGCCCATGGAGAGGTGTCGCATCGCGGCTTTTCTGGTCCTATTATCGCGAATTGAAGGGCAGGGATGCCGCACCCCCTGCCTGAAAGCGCGAAAAAGCATCAAAATCTCGTTTTTTTGTGCCTTCGGACGCGTGACAATCCGCTTCACATCCCTGTCATGTCGGGCTTACAGTATCCGCGCCATTCAGGTTAGAGAACCAAGGAGGCCAACGACGTGACGGTTGCCGTATCTCCGGATGGGCTTCCAGCGCTGGTGCTGAATGCGGATTACCGTCCGCTCAGCTATTACCCCCTGTCGCTCTGGTCGTGGCAGGACGCCATCAAGGCGGTGTTCCTCGAACGGGTGAACATCGTCGCCGAATACGAGCACGCGGTGTCCTCGCCGACCTTCTCGATGAAGCTGCCGAGCGTCGTCAGCCTGAAGGCCTATGTGAAGCCGTCGCGGCATCCCGCCTTCACACGCTTCAATGTCTTCCTGCGTGACCGCTTCCAGTGCCAATATTGCGGCACGCCCGACGATCTGACCTTCGATCACGTCATCCCCCGCCACCGCGGGGGTGCTACGACGTGGGAGAATGTCGTGGCCGCCTGTTCCCCCTGCAATCTCAGGAAAGGTGGCATGATGCCGGCCCATGCCAAGATGTGGCCGTTGCAGAAGCCCTACCAGCCGACGGTGCACGACCTGCACAATAACGGCCGTCTGTTCCCGCCCAACCATCTGCATGAAAGCTGGATGGATTATCTGTACTGGGATGTCGAACTCGAACCCTGAGATCGTCCGAGAATTCGGGACGCTGGCCGTCTGAAGCGATTGTCTCCATGATAGTCTGACATACCCTAATATCGGACCAGCTCGGCCGCGCTCACTTATCAGCGGCTTCGCGTTTTGAGGACCGGCTTCCCCCACTCCGTCGCTGCTTCGCAGCGCCACCTCTCCCCCCTCCGGAGGGAGAGGAAAGGAGCCTGAGGCAATAGGTTCGCGCCATTCCTCTCCCCCGTCGATCGGGGGAGAGGTGGCTCGGCGAAGCCGAGACGGAGTGGGGGTCGACCTGGCTCGGACGTCGAAAGCCGCGCTATCCGACTCGGCCCGCCGGATTTCTGCTCGAACTCTTGTCGTGCCGTTCGGTTGAACTCAGTCGCGCGAAAGAGCGCTGCGGAAGGCCACGGCCGCGAGGACAAGGCTGGCGATGGCGTTCCAGCCGGCGAGCGACAGGCCGAGAATGCGAAGCGCGGCCTTGTCGCAGGAGGGGGGCACGAATTTGTCGAGCGCGTCGAGCACGCCTTTGCCGCCGGTGTCGACCGGGCCTCCGCCCGCGGTGCAATCGGCCGGGCCCTGCCACCAGGCCCACTCCACGCCGGCGTGATAGATGCCGAGATACAGCCCATAGAGCATCAGCAGGCCGCCGATGGCCAGCAAGCCGCGCACCACCCATGCCGGCGCGTGCAGCGCCGATGCAAGCAGCGCCAGCAGCATCAGCGGCACGCCGATATAGTAGGGCGTGCGCTGTTCCAGGCAGAGATGGCAAGGGATGTAGCCGCCAATGTACTGGAAGGCGAGCGCGGAGCCGACAGTGGCGGCCATGGCTACGGCAAGGAACAGGGCCGTCATGGTCCGCTGGCGTCCGGTGTTGGCAGTCATGGTCGCAGTCATGGGGTCTTTCGTCCGTTATGTTCGCCGCTCGCCCGGTCTTGTGGTCCATGTCGCCACGCCGCCGCGCGGTTTGGGCGACATGAATCAGAAGGCGTATTTGACCAGGATATAGAGCAAAATCAGGGCGGCTGCCGCCGCACCCGCGATCAGGCCGAGGCGCTTTTCGATGAACTCGCGGATCGGCTCGCCATAGCGGCGCAGCAGCCAGGCCAGAAGCAGGAAGCGCCCGCCGCGCGCCACGATTGCCAGCGCGATGAACAGCAAAAGATTGACGCCGATGACCCCCGAAAGGATCGTCACCACCTTGATCGGCGGCAGATGGGCGGCGCCCGAGGTGATCAGCATCAAGATGATGAAGCCGATGCCCGAAGAGACGCGCAGCGCCTCGAACTCGTCATACTTGCCGTAGAATTCGAGGATGGGCCGCGCCAGCGCGTCGTAGGCGTAGTGGCCGATGAACCAGCCGGCGATGCCGCCCAGCACGGAGGCGACGGTGGCGATCAGCGCATAGCGATAGGCGCGATCAGGCCGCGACAGTGCCATCGGCAGATAGAGCACGTCGGCCGGCACCAGGAACACGGAACTCTCGACGAAGGCGATGAAGGCCAGCCACCATTCGGCGGATTTGCGCGCCGCCAGCGACAAGGTCCAGTCGTACAGTCCGCGAAGCATCGGCTCTCCTAATGTCGTAAATGCCTACCGCACGGCGCCCACATGCACGGCGTGGCCGGCATAAGGGCAGGCAGAAAACCAGGGGCATGGATGAAACAGGTGCATGCGTGAAACCAAGACCCGAAGCGCGCCGCGTTCCTTCTTCCGGACGCCAGGCGCTTCGACACGACGCCTGTCTAGAAAGATTTTCCGCGCCGCACAATGGCAGTGCCCGCAGGAAACCGAAAGGGGCGGTTTGGTCGCGGCTCCGCAGGCTATCGGCAACAGGCCAGTTGACGAACAGGCCTCCAACCGTATAGTCCGCGCCATCCAGGCCGCCCGGCCTGAGCCCCTATGGCGGAATTGGTAGACGCGCTCGACTCAAAATCGAGTTCCGCAAGGAGTGCTGGTTCGATCCCGGCTAGGGGCACCATTTCAGTCGCCGCTTCGATGCGTCTGCCGCTAATTCCCGATCGGCGTTTCGGCAAATGCGGATATGGTGTTCGAGTTTGTCGTGCGCCGCTTAAAGCCGATATCGCAAGAGCGACATCCGGGAGCGGCTCGCCGGGTGCAGGACTGCATCTTCGGCCTGTCCAATGCGGTAGCCGCTTTCACGCTTCAGGACCTATGTTGGCCGCCTGACCGTTCCTCGGTGTGGATATATCAGGGCTTGAGATTGCCCCTTGCATCAGTTGTTGCTTATTTATCTGAAAGGGAGGAACTCATGCCGATTCGTCAGAAAGCTCAGGAGGCTGGCGTCTTCGATTCCTCCGAAGTGGCCCTGCTTGGCCGCGTGTTCGACAGGCTGAAGCTCGACGCCCGATCGGCCCAGCAACGTGAAGCGATTTCATCCCGCATAATCGCGAATTACATGGCCGGGATCAGGGATGAGGACGAATTGGTTTCGGCATCCAGACAGCCGCTGGGACGCTAACGCAATTCTGGTGCAAGTCGCGTCGAAACGATTCATCGACGAGCTTCGGAATTCACGTGAATACAAAGGGTCAGAGCGAGCGGGTTCCTTCAATGCCGAACCGCGCCAATGGGTCGGCGTAGACACCGGCCATAGTCGCAAGAAACGCCACTCGTGCCGTCCTATCCGACGGCATCCGGGTTCAACAAGGAAATCCCGCGAAGCTGAATTCGGCGACCGTGCCGTCCTCTCTGGTGACCCGAACGAACAGCGCGCCTGGAATGCGGGGTTGCATCGGATGACCGGTTGCCCGTCTGGCAGCCCCTGCGGGACTTGAAGCCGCCACCTCGTGCGTGCCGATAATTCTCTCGCCCAGGATTTCCTCCACCTTGTAGCTGGTCATTTTCCCTGTTGGGCGACGATCTTGACTATCGACAGAAGGAGCCCGGCCTGCTTTTGGCGGTAGGTTCGGCACTTGGCGAGCAGGCCGGGCTGTGCTCCCGGCTGTCAGGTACCTTGGTGGAGGGCTTAGCCGGTGCGAAAGGCAGACTGTCTCCTTCTCCTCGGACCCGCAATTGGGACTGAAGTCCGAAGCATCGACGCATTGGTCCTAAACCCTGAACATAAGCCGCCGTTCCTCATTGGCGTGGAAGCCGTCGAGTAAAGTCCCTTCATCGACGGTCCCTGGACGCCCGCCGTTGCTGCGAGCGGCGGGTGTCCGACTTCGGGGAGAAAGACATGCAGCTTGGCGAGATCATCGCGAACACCTTCGCCGTCCTGCTGCTGATTTGTTTTCTCGCGATCGTGTTCTTCCTGTTTGGAAAGCCGCTGTGGCCGGACCACTATGCTCGCATGTCGATTATTCTCCCGGTCGACGCGATGACCACGGCTTCGGTGAGACGGACCGGCGCGCATCCTCACCTGCCGGACACTTTCGACATGGCGCTCGCTCGCCCAAGACCGTCCCCGTAGGGCTCCGTGGCGGGCTTCTACGCGTCCAGGATTCTGGCGCCGGCAGCTTTCCCATGGCGGCTCACCCGCTGGTTCCGGCAGGTGGATTTCTCGCGTTCAGCGCCTGTTCCTCGCAATCCGCGCGCCACCGCCGAAAGCGCCGTGGAAGAAAGAGGACGAGTGGCTCAAGTTAGATCTGGTCGGCCGTTTCAAGTTCCTGAAGAGCAATGAAGATTAGCCTCATGCTCGCTGCCGGATTTCGTGAAGGCGGACCAAAGTCCCAGGGCCTGGTCCCAAAGGTCTTATGTTACCACTTAAGTTCCGTGAATGTCCTTTATATGTTCGAATGAATTAGCTAATTCTGATGTCCGCCACGAGGAAAAGCGCTCAAGAAAAACGGATGCGCCGCCGGCAAGCGACATGAATTATACCCAAAATCGTATCACCTTTGTCGCGCTTTGTTGAAAGATTGTGACTGTTGCTCAAGCAGGCGCTGGCGAATAAACGCTATCAATACAGTGACTGTTTATCCCATGAAGCAACCAAATGCTCAGGCTTGAAGCAAGCATCCACGCACTCCAGAAGATGCGAGCGCGTCTATCGTCTCTTGAGCAGGCTCTTCATCCGGTTGCGCAGCAGGCGGGCCATGTTGCGGGTCTCCCGGTAGAGATGCAGTTGCGAGGCCGCCTGGCGGGCGAGACGGTCGGCGTCCGGCGTCAGGCCGATCACCAGCGTGCCCATCGGCTTGCGCTCGGTCCACAGCCTGCTCATCACCGGATGGTCGGGCACGGCACAGGAATCGGTCATCATGATGTTGGGGTCGTCGAGATGCTGCCTGGTCACCTCGATCATCAGCAGCGTGCCTGGCGAATAGCCGGCCAGAGTTTCGTCGTAGGCCGTCTTCCAGGTGTAGGCAACGCCGGCTTCGACGAAGACGATCAGGCACGCAATGGTGCGGCCGTCGAGCGTCAGCGAATGGATGCGGCACAGGTCCTGCTCGGCCAGCCTGTGCACGGCCTCGCGGGCGAAGGCGGCGCGGTAGCGGTCGATCGCCATGGCCGTGCGCTCGCGGCCCTTCCAGCCGGCCGCCTCCAGCGTCAGGAAGCTCTCGATGGCGTGACGGATCTCGTCGGGGCCGCGCGCCACGACATGTTCAAGCTTGCCGAGGTCACCCAGCCGCCGCTTGAGGCGGCGGAACTCGCGATAATGGTGCGCGCGCAGCGAAGCCTTCAGATAGTCCTCGGCGTCGCGTTCGCTCTCGAGCAGCGGACGCTGGGCGTGACCGGTGGTGACCAACATCAGGCCACGCGTTTCGGCCACAGTGGCAACCAGGCTCGCCACCGCGCCGTCGAGCCTGATGTCGGGCAGGACGAACACTTTCGGCAGCTTCAGATGCGGGCGCGACAGCATCGAGAAGAAATCCTCGAGGACACCGACCGGATCGTCGCGGTCGACCAGCGGGGTGCCGAGCGGGCCGAACGGGCTCGACCATGTGCGCATGACCGGAACTCCGAGCGGCACCACCGGCCGCTCCACCGAGAACGGCACCAGAAGGCGTAGCCGGTTGCGGTATTCATCGCCGTCACGGATGACGGCCAGACGCACCTCGCGGTCTTCCAGCCGGGGCATTGCGGGCGCGAGGAAACGCGGGTTGAAGAAGACGTTGGGCTCGATGGTGCGGGCGCACAGATAATCCAGCTCCTCGACGAGGTCGAACCCGGCCGACGCCGGATAGATGGCCAGTTTCCGCTCGGGCCGGTTGTTGGCGAGGATCTCGATATGGGCCGGGTCGGTGTCGCGCCCCAGTCCGGCAAGGCCGGACACCATGGCGCCGGCGGGGCCGCCGCTGGTTTCCTCGAGCAAGGGGATGGCGGCCATCACGCGGCTCCTTTGGCTGGCACGAAGATCGCCATGACGATGCCGAGCTTGCGCCAGACCGTGAAGGACAGCGCGCCGGCCTCGAAGATCATGGCGAAGGCGGTGGCCATTGCGGCGCCCCACAGGCCGAAGAGCGGGATCAGCACCACGTTCAGGCCAATGTTGAAGGCCAGCGTCATGGCATAGACGGCGGCGCAGACATTCTGGTTGCCGCTCATGGTGAGCAGGCTTTCGCACGGGCCCACGGCGGCGCGCGCCACGACGCCGAAGACGAGCAGGAACAGAAGCGGATAACCCGATGTGAATTCGGGACCGAACAGCATCAGCATCGGTTTGCCAAGCGCCAGCACCAGCAGAGCCATGGCGAGCGATGGCCAGAAGGTCCACGACACCGTCTCGCGGGCGAAGGCGGCGAGCTTTTCCGGCTCGCCATGGGTGAACTGGGCATAGCGCTGAGCGACGCCTGCCTTGACGGCGAAGTAGACGAAATGCACCAGCGCCAGTGTCTTGACCGTGGCGAAATAGACGGCGACGTCGTTGGGGTCCATATAGGCGCCGACCATCAGCACGTCGGCATTGGTGAGCAGGAAAAAGAAGCTTTCGACCAGGAAGATCGGCAGCGAGACAATGAACCATTGTGCGAAATGCACCTTCATCGGCCCGGCCGGAATCTGCTTTTCCATGCGCCGGGTGACGCCGATAAGCTGGGCGAGCGTGGTGACGTAAGTGGCGGCGATCGAGGCGAAGATCGCGGTCTTCGCGTCGGGCGCGTAGCCGGCGAAAAGCATCAGCGCCATGAACAGCAGGATCAGCACGGGCCGTATCAGATAGGTCGGCGCCAGGGCGAACAGCGCCCAGCTGTTCGCCCTGGCCTGGCCTTGCAGCAGGTCCGACAGCGCTATCATCGGCAGGCAGATGACGCCGAGGATGAACGGCAGGACATAGTAGTTTTCAGTCCATGACGAAGCGCGCCACACGCCGAGTGCGCCGAGCCCGGCGATGACCGTCGAAGCGATCAGGACGAACAGGCGGCTGGCCACGACGATACCGCGCAACTCGTCGATGAGGCCGCGCTCGCGGTATTCGGGAATGAAGCGGATAACCGAGGTGTGGAAGCCGAGGCAGGCGAGATTGCCGACGATGACCATGGTCACCCAGACAAGGACGAAGATGCCGTATTCGAACGAGCCCATCCAGCGTGCCATCAACACCTGGCTGACGAAGGCGATGACGGCGCTGACGATGCGGATGGAAAAGGCAATGACCGACATGCGGCCGGCCTCGCCGCGCTCGTCGGCGGTGAACAGCACGGCGTCGACGCGGCCAAGCAACGGCTCCACGCGCAGCGCCAAACGCTGCGGCAAGAACCGCCCGGCTGTCGTGGCCGCGGAAAAGCGCACCCCGATTGTTCTCCGTTTTCCGCTTCTTTCCAGGCTTTGGTGTAGCGGAGACACCTTAAGAAAGGGTGGGTGGAAGAGGCATACACAATGGCAGAGAGGCCAGCGAGGACGACCGGTGTGGGTTCCATGCCGCAGGCAGGAGACAGGCGCTCTGTCGTTCCAACTCCCAGCCAAGCCTAAGAGCGGCGCGCTTCGCCGTGAGTTGCGACATAGTCGATCTCGGAACGGCTGATGCCGATGTCTTTCAGCATGAAATCGGGCATGGCCTCCAGGTGACGCCGCTCATGTCGGAGGCGCCGTCCGCGCGCCAGCCAAGCGAGGATGGCCATCAGCCGCCACGGTGGGGCGCGCAGCCTTGCCAGGAAGATAGCTATCTCGGGCATGGTTTCTCCTCGCGACGCCTGAAAGGCCTGCCGGCACTGTTCCGGCAGGCCGGTGCCGTCAGTCGGCCTTTTTCATGGCATCGCATGAGACATTCGGGTTCATGTCGGCGAAGGCGCCGGTCGGGTTCGGCTTCCAGGCCCAGACATGAAGTTCGTAGAAGGGGCCGAGGCCGTAGCGGTTGGGAGCGCTGTCGAAGTTGAACAGCTGGCCTTCGAGCGACGCAGGACCCTTCGCGGTGATATATTCGACGGCCACCAGCTTCAGCTTGCCATCGGCCATCGGCTCGTACATCACGGCCTCCGGCTTGGCGAGGTCGACGGCATCGTCCTTGAGATAGGCGCCATTGACGTAGTGAATGCCCATCGCGCCGCCGGTGATGCCGCTGGCGCAGGGAATCGGCGCATAGCCCTCGGCGGTGGCCGCCGCGACATTCACGAAGCGGCCGTTGGCCGCCCGCACCTCGGCGGCCAGCCGATTGCCACTCTCCGCAGATGCGGCAGTGGCGGTGATCGCCATGATGGACAGCGCGGCAAGGCGCCAGAAATTGACGTTCATTTTATTCTCCATTGGTTGTTGGTGACGCGCAGGCGGCAGGACCGGCCTGTAAGGCCCTGCTGCCATGCCTGCGCGTTGGATCGTCAGTTGCGGGACGGGTCCGATCCGTTCCTCTCTAGCCGGGCGGCGGTCTCATTGATGCCACCACCAATATTCCCAGTAGTCCCGCCGCATCTCGTGCTCCGGCAGGCCGACGTCCCGCCTTAAATAATCGTCTTGCGGTGGCAGGCGCCTGCGCCGGCTTCGCAATGGCGCGAGCAGCGCGGAGACAATCCGCGATGCGAGACCACGCCGGGAGGGTGCATGGTCGAACGCCACGACGGCGGCTGCCGTTTCGGGAGGAAACAGCACGGAAAGCCGACACCCATCGCTGCCCAGGACGATCTCACGCTCATTGTTCCATCCTTGGTCCATAGGGTCAGCGATAAAAGTAAGGGTCCAGGACCCTCACCTCCGTGATCTTGTCCACCGGTAGCGAATTCTTCTGCGCCGTGCTGCGGATCGCCTCCGGCGAGGGGGCGTCGTAGATGCAGAAACTCTTGTTCCTGTCGGGCGACACGAAGGAGTGCAGCCAGGTGACCCCCTTCTCGGCGTTGCGCATGATGATGCCGCCGAGCGCCGTCGCGCCGACGTCGTTCGTCGGCACGTTGAGCCCGTCGGGGAATGTCCGTTCGATCAGATAGCGAGGCATGGAGTGGCTTCCTTTTGTGACTGATTCACGCTCGAAATGAGCGCGGTTGGAGAAAAATCACGATCGTCGAAAGCGCACATCGGAGCCTTTCCCCATATTGCGCGGGACGATTCCCTATGTTTTCGACGTTTGGTCTGGGAGCCACACTGCGGATACCGAAGCGGGGGTATTTTTGGAGAAGGGTCGAGGGACGACGATACTTATGGGCCAGTGACGATGCTTCTGGAACGGCAGGCACAACTCGATCAGTTGGAGGAACTGCTCGCGGAGGCCGCGCGCGGTCGCGGCCGCGTGGCGGCATTGCTGGGCGAGGCCGGCGCCGGCAAGACGGCACTCGTCGAGGCGTTCGTAACCCGTGCCGGGCAGCACGTTTCCATATTCCGCAGCGCTTGCGAGGACCTGTCGATTCCCGATCCGCTTGGACCGCTCTATGATCTGGCCCGGGACGCGCAGTGGGCACTGCCCCGGGCAATCGACGACCGCCAAGGTCAGCGGCTGCCCCTGTTTTCAGACGCTCTCGAGGTTTTCGAGGCGAGGTCTCGGCCGGGTTTGCTGGTCATCGAGGATATGCACTGGGCCGACGACGCGACCCTGGATTTCGTCCGTTTCCTGGGCCGGCGCATCACCAACACGCATATGCTGGTGCTGTTCACGGCACGCACCGACCGCAGCGAAGGGCAGATGCGTGCGCGCCGGGTGCTCGGCGAAATTCCAGCCGGCAACGTCCAGCGCATCGAAGTGCCACTGCTCAGCGAGGCGGCGGTGTTGTCGCTTGCCGAAGCAGCCAACCGCGACGGCAGCGCAATCTATCGCGCCACCGCGGGCAACGCCTTCTTCGTCACCGAATTGCTGGCTGCCGAAAGCGAGATGATCCCGCCGGCCAGCGTCCGCGACGCCGTGCTGGCGCGTGCCGAGCGCCTGTCGCAGGGAGCGCGCTCGATGCTCGACGCGGTGTCTGTGTTTCCACGCCGCGCCGATGCCTGGGCGCTGCGCGGCCTCTGTGGCGTCGCCAGCGCCGGCCAGCTGGCGGAATGTGTCTCGAATGGCTTGCTCGACGATCTCGGCGATGGCTATGCCTTCCGGCACGAGATCGCCCGTCGCGCCATCGAGATGGCGCTGACCTCGAGCCGTCGGCGCGAATTCAACCAACGCGCGCTTTCCGCACTGCAGGAAAACGCCGAGGTGGCTACCGCAAGGCTTGTGCACCACGCGGTGGAGGCCCAGAATCTGGAGGCGGTGCGCGAGCTTGCCCCGCTCGCAGCGCGCGAGGCTTCCCGCGTCGGCGCGCATCGCGATGCCGCCGGCTACTACGAGGTCGCCTTGCGGCATGCCGACAGCCTGCCGATGAGCGACCGGGCGAGGCTTTACGAAGGATATGCGTTTGAATGCCATCTGATCGGCCGCATCGATGCGGCCATCGAGGCGCAGAGCCAGGCGCGCCGGCTACAGCAGGCGCTGGGCGACACGCTCAGGGAGGGCGACAGCCTCAGATGCCTGTCGCGCTTCGCCTATTTGGTGGGTGACCGCGAACAGGCGGACCTGTTCGGGGCCCAGGCAGTGGAACTGCTGGAACAGGCGCCTGCCAGTCCGGAGCTTGCCATGGCCTATTCCAATCTCTCGCAGCTGGCGATGCTGGCCGAGAAGCTCGATGAGACGCTGCTGCTTGGCGGCAAGGCAGTCGCTCTGGCCGAACGGTTGAACAAGCCGGAGATAATCTGCCACGCGCTCAACAATCTTGGCTCGGCCGAGCAGTGGCTTGACCTGGCCAAAGGCCGGCTTCACCTCGCCCGCAGCCTTGAAATCGCGCTCGTGCAGAATTTCCAGGAGCACGCGGCACGCGGCTTCACCAATTGCGCCTGCGCCGAAATGAACCAGCTCGATCTTATGCGCGCGCAATCCTTTCTCGACCGCGGCATTGCCTATTGCGTTGAGAACGACCTCGCGACCTGGCGCGACTATATGCGGGGCGTGCAGGCGCAGCTGCTTTTGCGACGCGGCCTTTGGGACGATGCGGCCGCCATGGCTCTCGACGTCATCGACGATGCTGCAACGACGGCCCTGGTGCGTTACCCATCCTTGGTCGCGCTGGCGAAACTGCGCATAAGGCGAGGCGATCCGGCTGGGCCTGTGCTGGAGGAAATGAAGCGGTTCCTGGACAGGGGAATGGAGCTGCAGCGGCTGGTGCCTTACACGGCGTCGATGGCCGAACTGGCATGGCTTGGGCAAGGCGACGCCAGTGAGGCGCTTCGCCTGATCGAGCTGGCAGAAAGCCTGTCGCCGACGAGGGCGATGTTCGCCGAACTGGCCGTCTGGCGGCTGCTCTTGTCGCCTGAAAGCGACCCTGGCGATACGACCGGCATGGCGGAGCCCTATCGCCTGCTGCTCGCCGGCGATTGGCACGGTGCCGCGACGCTGTGGGCCCGGCTGGGTGCTCCGTTCGAGCAGGCGCTCGCCCTGCTGCGCGGCGACGAGCCGGCCCTGCGCCTGGCCCTGGATATATTCGAGGGGCTCGGTGCCCGGCCGGTCGCCCAGCACGTCCGCGCCGTCATGCGGCAGAATGGCGTCAATAACATTGCAAGGGGACCACGGCAGAGCACGCGCGCCAATCAAGCTGGTCTGACGCTGCGCCAGATGCAGGTCCTGCAACTGATCGAACGCGGTTTTTCCAACAAGAGAATAGCCGAGCACCTGACCATCTCACCGAAGACCGTCGATCATCATGTCTCGGCGGTGCTGGGCAAGCTGGACGCCATTTCGCGTGGCGAGGCGACCGCCGCCGCGCGCGATTCCGGGCTGATCTGAGCACGTAGGAATCGCGCCCGGATCAGAAATCCGGGAATGTGAGCCCTGCGGGTTTTCCTTACGCGAAAGCGCCGTGGCAGTGCTTGTATTTCTTGCCGGAGCCGCAGGGGCACGCTTCGTTGCGGCCGACCTTGCCCCAGGTGGCGGGGTTGTTGGGGTCGCGGTCTTCGGGGGCGACGATGGCGTTGCTTTCCTGGCGCACCAGAAGGGCGGTTTCGCCGCCTTCGAAATCGTTCTCGCCGGTGGTACCGTCAATATGCGTGCCGAACATGTCGGGGGCTTCCGGCGGCGGGGCCTCGGCAGCCTGGCGGACCAGTTCGACGCGCATCAGCTGCGCGGTGACGGCCTGGCGCAGATTGCCCAGCATCGCCTGGAACAGCTCGAACGCCTCGCTCTTGTATTCCTGCAAAGGATCGCGCTGGGCGTAGCCGCGGAAGCCGACAACCGAACGCAGATGGTCGAGATTGACGATGTGCTCGCGCCATAGATGGTCGAGCGTCTGCAGCACCACGGAGCGCTCGACATAGGTCATCACCTCGGGCCCGAAGCGCTCGGCGCGCTCCTTGGCGGCGGCGTCGGCGGCTTGCGTGATGCGCTCGCGAATGTCGTCCTCGGCGATGCCTTCTTCCTTGGCCCATTCCTCGATCGGCAGGTCGAGATTGAGGAACTCGGCGACCTCGGCCTTCAGCCCGGCGACATCCCACTGCTCGGCATAGGCGTTCTCGGGAATGGCCTTGGCGACGATCTCGTCGATGACGCCTTCGCGCATCTCGGCAATGGTCTCCGACAGACCTTCGCCGTCCATCAGCTCGATGCGCTGTTCGAACACAACCTTGCGCTGGTCGTTCGAGACGTCGTCATATTTCAGAAGATTCTTGCGGATGTCGAAGTTGCGCGCCTCGACCTTCTTCTGCGCCTTTTCCAGCGCCTTGTTGATCCAGGGATGGATGATGGCCTCGTCTTCCTTGAGGCCGAGCTTCTGCAACATGCCGTCCATGCGCTCGGAGCCGAAGATGCGCATCAGATCGTCCTGCAGCGACAGGAAGAATTTCGAGCGGCCGGGGTCGCCCTGGCGGCCGGAGCGGCCACGAAGCTGGTTGTCGATGCGGCGTGACTCGTGGCGTTCGGTGGCGAGCACGTAGAGGCCGCCGGCAGCCAGCGCCTTTTCCTTCAGGCGCTCGACGTCGGCATAGATTTCCTTTTCCCGCGCCTCGCGCTCGGGCCCTTCGGGCATGTCGCCCAGTTCCTCGGCGATGCGCATCTCGGCATTGCCGCCGAGCTTGATGTCGGTGCCGCGGCCGGCCATGTTGGTGGCGATGGTGATGGCGCCGGGCTTGCCCGCCTGGGCGACGATCGCCGCCTCGCGCTCGTGATGGCGGGCGTTCAGCACCTCGAAATCCTTAAAACCTTCCTTGCGCAGCCGCTCGGCCAGTTGCTCGGACTTCTCGATCGAGGTGGTGCCGACCAGCGTCGGCTGGCCCTTGGCGCTGGCTTCGCGGATCTCCTTGACGATCGCCTTGTATTTCTCCTCGACCGTCCGGTAGACCTCGTCGTCCTCGTCCTTGCGGATGACCGGCAGGTTGGTCGGGATCTCGGTGACTTCGAGGCCGTAGATGTTGCCGAATTCCTCGGCCTCGGTCAGCGCGGTGCCGGTCATGCCGGAAAGCTTCTTGTAGAGGCGGAAATAGTTCTGGAAGGTAACGGAGGCGAGCGTCTGGTTCTCCGGCTGGATCGCCACATGCTCCTTGGCTTCAAGCGCCTGGTGCAGGCCTTCCGAATAGCGGCGGCCGGGCATCATGCGGCCGGTGAACTCGTCGATAATGACGATCTCACCATTGCGCACGATATAGTCCTTGTCGCGCTGGAACAGGCGGTGCGCCTTCAGCGCATTGTTGACGTGATGGACGATGGCGACGTTCTCGACGTCATAGAGCGACTCGCCCTTCAAGAGGCCGGCGTCGCGCAGCAGGTTCTCGAGCTTCTCGGTGCCTTCCTCGGTGAAGATGGAGGTCTTCTGCTTCTCGTCGATCTCATAATCCTGCGGCTGCAGCTGGATGATGAAAGTGTCGATGGTGTTGTACATTTCCGAACGGTCCTCGAGGGGACCGGAAATGATCAGCGGGGTGCGCGCCTCGTCGACCAGGATGGAATCGACTTCGTCGACGATCGCGTAGTTGTGACCGCGCTGCACCATCTGGGCGCGCTCGTACTTCATGTTGTCGCGCAGATAGTCGAAGCCGAGTTCGTTGTTGGTGGCATAGGTGACGTCGGCGGCGTAGGCGACGCGGCGCTCCTCGTCGGACAGGCCATGGACGATGACGCCGACCGAGAGGCCGAGGAACTTGTAGACACGGCCCATCCATTCGGAGTCGCGGGTGGCGAGATAATCGTTGACGGTGACGACGTGGACGCCATTGCCGGCCAGTGCATTGAGATAAACGGGCAAGGTCGCGACCAGCGTCTTGCCCTCACCGGTGCGCATCTCGGCGATGCCGCCATTGTGCAGCACCATGCCGCCGATCAGCTGGACGTCGAAGGGGCGCATGCCGAGCACGCGGCGCGCCGCCTCGCGGGCGGTGGCGAAGGCCGGGATCAGCAGGTCCTCGAGGCTGGCGCCGTTGGCGATGTCTTGGCGGAACTTTTCCGTGCGGCCGGCGAGCTCTGCATCGGAGAGCGCCCGCATCTCGTTTTCCATGGCGTTGATCGCCTCGACACGGGGCCGGGTCGACTTGACCCTGCGGTCGTTGGAGGAGCCGAAAACCTTACGGGCGAGACCGCCGAGACTGACCATCCAATGGTCCTTTCGATAGAATTCTCAAACTGAGACGAGCGCCGGCCGGCCCCATCAAATCCACGTGAATGCGCCGCCTGTATACGGGCAACGCAAAAAGCGCCCGGAAAACGGTTCTGGACGCAAAGTCGTTGGACAGATAAGAGGGGGCTCAACTGATGTCAACGCCGCGCTGGCCCTGCCGGTCGCGCCAAATTCGGCCACAATCTGGCTGATCTGGAAGCCTCCCGTCCTTCACATCCTCATCGGAGTCATCTTAATGTCCTTGTTGTTCCGCCGTGCGTCGCTCGCCAGCCTCGGCCTGGCCGTCGGCCTGTCGGCTCTTTGCCTGTCGCCGCTGATGGCGCAGGAAACCGCACCAGCCCAGCCGGCACCACCAGCGGCACCGGCCGCACCGGTCGATCCGAATACAGTGGTTGCCACCGTCAACGGCCAACCCCTCACCGAAGCAGATCTCGTGCTTGCCGAAGGCGAGCTGTCGCAGCAGTTCGCGCAACTCCCGGCCGAGCAACGCCGCGCCGCGGCGCTTTCGGCCGCAATCGAGATCCGCGTCATGGCCGCCCAGGCCGTCTCGACCGGTCTCGACAAGGATCCCGATTTCCAGCGCCGCATGGCCTTCCTGCAGCAGCGCGCGCTGCATGGCGAGATGGTCGAGAAGGGCGTCGTTGACAAGGTCACCGACGCCGAGATCCGCGCCCGCTACGACCAGGAGATCGCCAACACGCCGCCGGTCAACGAGGTGCATGCCCGTCACATCCTCGTGAAGACGAAGGAAGAGGCCGAGGCGATTATCAAGCAACTCGACGGCGGCGCCGATTTCCAGAAGCTCGCCAACGAGCACACCTCGGATCCGAGCGGCAAGACCAGTGGCGGCGATCTCGGCTGGTTCGGACCTGGCCAGATGGTGCCGGAATTCGACAAGGCCGCTTTCGCGCTCGAGGTCGGCAAATACACCGAGCAGCCGGTGCAGTCGCAGTTCGGCTGGCATGTGATCAAGCTCGAGGACAAGCGCACCAAGCAGCCGCCGGCCTTCGACGACGTCAAGGACCAGGCCAAGCAGGCGGTCATCCGCGACAAGTATTTCGCGCTGGTCAAGTCGCTGCGCGCCGATGCCAAGGTCGAAATTCCCGATGCCAATTTGAAGAAGGCCGTCGATACGCTGGAAAGCGCCAAGTAAACCAGAACGGTTTCGAAAAAGGGGCGCGGTGGCCAAAGGGCGCCGCGCCCTTGTTGCGTCAGTTCAGCCGTCGGGCCCCTCTATGCCTCGCAGGAGATAGCGGACCACCTTGCGTATCGTCGCCTCGTCTTCGTCGAGCCGGTTGGTCAGGAGCTGCCGCCACGCATAGGAAGCCACCAGGTCGGCGGCCACAGCCGGATCGACATCGGCCGCGACCTCGCCCCTTGCCTTGGCGCGCTCGATGATCTGGCCGGTGTGGGCCCGGCGCCCGCCGGTATAGCCGGCAAGGGCCGTGGCCGCCGTTTCGTCCGACTGCGCCTCGGCGATCAGCGACCTGAACACGCTGCCCGACGACGTCTCGCGCCAGTGCGCGAACAGGTTCTTGAGGAAGCCGACGAGATCCTCTTCCAGTCTTCCCGTATCGGGAACATCGACGCGTTTCTGGCGCTGGTAGACCTCCAGCAGCAGCGAGGCCTTGCTCGGCCACCAGCGATAGATGGTCGGCTTTCCGGCACGCGCCCGCCGCGCCACGGCCTCGATCGAGAAGCCGGCATAGCCGGCCTCGACCAACACCGCCTCGGCGGCATCGAGAATGGCTTCCGCGCTGTCGGGATTGCGCCGCGCACCGATGGACTTACGCGCCGTATCCGCCTCTTCGGCCATCCTGTCGCCCTCGCCGTCGGTTTAGGCCGGCAATATAAGTGATCCGGCGATGAAACGAAACGGCCCGTTCTTGGCGGCTGAGGCAGGAGACATTTGCCTGCCATGTCCCCCCGCACGATGCGCAGGCCGCCATCGGTGCTGACCAACTCTGCCCGCGCTCCCGCGCCGAGTCGCAACGGCTCCCAGAAATACCAGGGCCAGGGTCAGAAGCTGCCCTCGGGAGAGATCGCAACCTGGGCAGGGCGGTGCCAGCGAACTGCAACGGAGCCGGCTGCGAACCGGTCAAGGCCAATTCCGGTTCTCACGCCGCCACCAAAACGCCTTGCGCGGGCGCGCCGTATCGGGCAAACCGGCGTTTCTCCGCCGATTTTTCCCGTCCGAGGTTCCATGTCCACGACGATTTCGCCGCTCGCGCCGAAGAAATACCCCAAGATGCCTGAGATCGAGGGGGTGCGCATCGCCACCGCCGAAGCGGGGATAAAATACAAGAACCGCACCGATCTCCTGGCCATGGTCTTCGAGCCCGGCACGGCGGTCGCCGGCGTGTTCACAAAGTCGAAATGCCCCTCGGCGCCAGTCGATTTCTGCCGGCAGAACCTTGCCGCGGGCAAGGCCCGGGTGCTCGTCGTCAATTCCGGCAACGCCAACGCCTTCACCGGCAAGAAGGGCCGGGACTCCACCGCGCTGACGGGCGAAGCGGCAGCCAAGGCTGCCGGCTGCACGCCAGGCGAGGTGTTCCTGGCCTCGACCGGTGTCATCGGCGAGCCGCTTGACACAACCAAGTTCAGCCATCTGCTGGCTGGTCTGGTCAGCAACGGCAAGCCCGACCTGTGGACCGAGGCGGCCAAGGCCATCATGACCACGGACACTTATCCGAAGGTGGCGACGCAGACCGTTAAGCTCGGCGAGACCGATGTCACCATCAACGGCATTTCCAAGGGCGCCGGCATGATCGCACCCGACATGGCCACGATGCTGTCCTTTGTCGCCACCGATGCGCCGATCGCCGCCCCCGTGCTGCAGGATCTGCTGTCGCGCGGCACGGCCAAGACCTTCAACGCGGTGACCGTCGACAGCGACACCTCCACAAGCGACACGCTGCTGCTCTTCGCCACCGGAAAGGCCGCCAAACGCGGCGCGCCGGAGATAACCGACCCCAAGGATGCCCGTCTGGGGGCCTTCCGCCGTGCGCTCGGCAAAGTGCTGAAGTCGCTGGCGCTGCAAGTGGTGCGCGACGGTGAGGGCGCCCGCAAGCAGGTCGAAGTCACCGTTACCGGCGCGAAATCGGCGCGCTCGGCCAAGCGCATCGCGCTCTCGATCGCCAATTCGCCGCTGGTCAAGACGGCGGTCGCCGGCGAGGACGCCAATTGGGGTCGCGTCGTCATGGCCGTCGGCAAGGCCGGCGAGCCGGCTGACCGCGACCGCCTGTCGATCTGGTTCGGCGACAACAGGCTGGCGCATGAGGGCGAGCGCGATCCGGCCTATTCGGAGGAAGCGACCTCGGCGTATATGAAGCGCGACGACATCCGCATCCGCGCCGATATCGGCATCGGCCGCGGCAAGGCGACGGTGTGGACCTGCGACCTCACCAAGGAATACGTCGCCATCAATGGCGACTACCGGAGCTGACGGACTTGGTTTCCAAACATCCGGCCAGCATGCTGGCGACAGTGCGCCGCTATGAGGCGGCCGGGTTCCGCGCCTGGCCCGCGGCGGCAGTCCATTATGACGGCACCTGGGTGGTGCGGCTGACGGCCGGGCATCCGGCCAAGCGGCTGAATTCTGTCAATCCGCTCGACCCCGGCGACACCCAGCACATTGCCGACCGCATCGGTCGCGCCAGCCGTCGTTTCGATGCCTATGGCAGGCCGCTGACCTTCCGCATGTCGCCGCTATCGGGTCCGGATCTCGCCAGCCATCTCGACCGCGAGGGTTGGAGCCGGTTCGACGAATCGCTGGTGATGCGGCTGCCGCTGGCCGATGCCCAGCTCGATGCCGCCATGGACCAGATCCCGTTGAAGGACATCAGCCGCTTCATCGGCGCATCGCTCAAGGTCAGCGGCTCGGACGCGTCGCTGCGGCCAGGCCTGTCGGAGATCATCGGCGCCATCCAGCCCGAGGCCGGGCTGTTCGCGCTCGAGGCTGGAGCGGAACCACTGGCCACGCTGATCTGCGTCCATGACGGCGATCTCGCCGGCCTGTTCGAGGTCGCCACCGACAAGTCGGCACGCAACAAGGGCCACGGCCGCAACCTGATCCTGTCGGCGCTGAAATGGGCGCGGCTGCGCGGCGCGCGGGAAGCCTGGCTGCAGGTCGAGGCCGGCAATGTGCCGGCGCTGGCGCTCTATCATTCGCTCGGCTTCGACGAGGTCTATCGCTACCACTACCGCCGGCCGCCTGTTCATGGGTGAAATCGGGCATGAATGATGTGACGATCGCCGGCAAGCGCCTGCTCCTGGTCGCCGCCTGCGCCCTGGTCGACGCCGACGGGCGCGTGCTCCTGGCGCAGCGGCCCGAGGGCAAGCAGCTTGCCGGGCTCTGGGAGTTTCCCGGCGGCAAGGTCGAGCCCGGCGAGACGCCGGAGCAATGCCTTATCCGCGAACTCTATGAGGAGATCGGGATCGAGACCGACATCCCGTGCCTGGCACCGCTCACCTTCGCCAGCCATAGCTACGACGATTTCCATCTTTTGATGCCGCTTTTCATCTGCCGCCGCTTTCGCGGCATCGCCCAGCCGAAGGAGGGGCAGGCGCTGAAATGGGTGCGGCCCAGGCAGATGCGCGACTACCCGATGCCGCCGGCCGACGCTCCGCTGATCCCGTTCCTGATCGACCTCCTGTAGGCGAACAGAACCGCTAGCGGCCTGTGGCTGAGCGGAGCTGCGGGGCGCATAAGCCAGCATTAATGGAAGATTTATCTCATCATGAAAAATTGATGCAAGGCTGCCTCGTCGCGGCCGTGCCGGCGATTTTCTGGGGAGCGACAGCATGAGCCTAGACAGGGATTGGGATTCGATCCGGCCCGACCGCAGTTTTCGCGCCGCGGATGCGGGCATGGGCGTGCTGCGCGTCACGCTGCTGTTCGGGTCGGCCGCGGTGGCGCTGGCCCTGATCGCAACGCCCTTCCTCGAGAGCCAGACGCGCTCGCAATCGGCTCGGAATTTTGCCAGCGGTCTCGACATGACTGCCACTGGTTCGATCACTCGTCGCGATACCTATACGGTGCGCCGCAGCGTGCTTCAGCCGCAGCCCGATTCGGTCTGCATCATCCGATCCGACGGCCGGACCAGCGGCGACTGCTGATCGGGTCCAAGACATTTTCAGAGGCGGCGGTTTCATCGCCTATTAAGCCTGTGCCGTTAACCTTTCTTAACAGGTCGGCGGTATGGTTCCGGCAAGAGGGATCGACGTGATGAAAACAGTGCTGCTGCGTTTCCTGAACGATGAAAAGGGCGCCACGGCCGTCGAATACGGCTTGATCGTCGCCGTACTGTCGCTGACGATCGTCGGCGGCATCAGCCAGGTCTTCAACGCGATCACCTGGCTGTTCAGCGACAATGGCAGCAGGCTTGCCAACGCTTTCGCACCCTGATCTGGCTGTCCGCGTCCGCGGACACTGTCATTGCCCCTTGGGCTGCTCCAACACAGTCTTCAGCGAGATCTTGGCCGAACCCGGCTTGAGCGGCTTTTGCTGCGATGCATCGGGCGCCCAGCCGGACATCCAGACCATCGAAAAGCTTGCGCGGATGCGGCCGTCGGGATCCGAAAACCGCTCGGCGTAGATTTGCGCGGCGCGGGCGAACAGCTGGCGTGTGCCCGGCCGCCGGCTGCGATCGGCAAGCGCGCTGGTTTCGCCCATGGCGCGCAAATCGGCCATCAGGTTGAAAAGACTGTCATAGCGCACCGTCACCGTCTCGACATCGGCGACCGGCAGAGTCAGGCCGGCGCGCTGCAGCAGCGCTCCCGCGTCGCGAACGTCGGTGAACGGAATGACGCGCGGGCTGGCGCCGCCGTGAAGCTCGGTCTCGGCCGCCAGCAGGCTTTCACGCAACTCGCCGAGCGTGCCGGCGCCGGCGAAGGCACCGAGGAAAAGCCCGTCCGGACGCAGCGCACGGCGGATCTGCACCAGCATGCCGGGAATGTCGTTCATGGCCTGCAGCGACAGGAGCGACACCGCCAGGTCGAGGCTTTGCGGCTCGAAGGGCACGGTTTCCAGCGGCGCGACCATGCCGGCGGAATCGCCCAGGAAAGCCGCATCCGCCTCGACACGGACGATGTTCGCCACCTTGCCGCTCGCGGCGAGGATGTCGGCTGCGGCCGACGTCTGGCAAAACAGCACCGCTGCCTTGCTAAACCGGCGCTCCACGGCACCCAGCCGGTCGGCAAGATCGTCGGCACTGCGCCGCATCAGGAAATCCGCGCCGCCGACCGGATGATCGAGCGCGCGCCGCTTGTGCGCCAGCCACAGTGAGGTGTCCATTATCGGCAGCAAACGGGCAGATCCTTGTTTGTCCATTCCCCGATGGAGTTGATATAGTGGCGCACAGCACCCACCACGTGGCCGATCCCATGCCCAAGATCAAGCCTCTGGACATCAGGAACCTTGCACGGTCGGCGGCGAACTGGCCGGCGCGCATCCTGTTCCCGCCTGTCTGCGCCGGCTGCCGCAGGCATGTCTCGCAGCCCGGCGTTCTGTGCGGCGCCTGCTGGCCGAAACTGCGCCTCCTGGAGCGGCCCTGGTGCCCGGTGATGGGCACGCCGTTCACCCACCATATGGGTGAGGGCTTTCTGTCGGCCGAGGCGATCGCCGATCCGCCGCCCTTCGAGCGGGCGCGGGCGGCCGTCGCCTATTCCGGCGTCGCCCGCCAGATGGTGCAGGGGCTGAAATACCAGGATCGCACCGACCTGGCGCCGTGGATGGCGCGTTGGATGCTGCGCGCCGGCGCCGACCTCATTGCCGAGGCGGATGTGGTGGTGCCGGTCCCGCTGCACTGGCGTCGCTTCTTCAGGCGGCGGTTCAACCAGTCGGCGGAATTGGCGAGGGCGGTCTGCGAGCTCAGCGGCCTGTCTTTCGCACCCTCGGCCATGCGGCGTGTCAAGCTCACGCGCCAGCAGGTCGGGCTGGAGCGCAAGGACCGCGAGGAGAATGTGCGGGCCGCCTTTCGCGTGCCTGCTGAAGCGGAAATCGAGATCGCCGGCCGCCGCGTGCTTTTGATCGACGACGTCTACACCACGGGCGCCACGGTTCGCGCCGCCAGCAAGGCGCTGAAAAAAGCAGGGGCCGGCGCCGTCGACGTGCTGACCTTCGCACGCGTGCTGCCGGGGGACTTTCGGGCCGACGAGTCCACGACTATATAAGTCGGCAACAAACAGTGGAAATTCGTCATGGTCGACGTCACCATCTATACACGCATGATGTGCGGCTACTGCACGGCCGCCAAGCGGCTGCTCGAGCGCAAGGGCATCGCCTATACGGAGCATGACGCGTCGTTTTCACCGGAACTGCGCCAGGAGATGATTTCGCGCGCCCATGGCCGCACAACCTTTCCGCAGATTTTCGTCGGCGACACGCATGTCGGCGGCTGCGACGACCTCCACGAGCTGGAGGCGCAAGGCCGGCTGGACAAGTTGCTCGCCAATGGCTCGACGAATTGAGGATATGACGATGGGTGTTTTCAAGGCGGCCGCGATCCAGATGCGTTCGGGCGAGAGGCCAGAGCGCAACGCAATCGAGCTCGAGCGGCTGGTGCGCGAGGCAGCCGGCCAGGGGGCCAGCTACATCCAGACACCGGAAATGACCGGAGCGCTGGTGCGTGACAAGAAGGCCGCGTCTTTCACCTCAGAGGACAAGGACGTCATCGTCGCGACCGCCCGCCGACTGGCCCGCGAACTTGGCGTCCACCTGCATATCGGCTCGACCGCCATCCTGCGCGCCGACGGCAAGCTCGCCAACCGGGCGCTGCTGTTCGGCCCGGACGGCGCCATGCTCGCGTCCTATGACAAGATCCACATGTTCGACGTCGATCTCGACAACGGCGAGAGCTGGCGCGAATCCGCGACCTACGAGCCCGGCACCGAGGCGGTCGTCACGGCCCTCGAAGGCGCCAAGCTGGGCTTTGCCGTCTGTTACGACCTGCGGTTTCCGCAACTGTTCCGCGCCGAGGCGCTGGCCGGCGCCGACCTGCTTTCCGTGCCCGCCGCCTTCACCCGCCAAACCGGCGAGGCGCATTGGCACGTGCTGCTCAGGGCACGCGCCATCGAGAACGGCGCCTATGTCGTGGCTGCTGCGCAAGGCGGCCTTCACGAGGACGGCCGCGAAACCTATGGCCATTCGCTGATCGTCGATCCATGGGGCCGCGTCATCGCGGAGGCGGCGCACGATGAGCCGGCGGTGATCGTCGCCGAGATCGACTCCGCGCAGTCGCTGGCGGCTCGCAAGAAGATCCCCAATCTGAAAAATGCGCGGGATTTCGCTGTCAATGCCGGTTCGTCCGAGACATCGCGTCTCAGGGGAGCGGCCTCTTGATCCGCTTCTCCCTGATCTGCGAAAACGAGCACGAGTTCGAGGGCTGGTTCCGCAGCAATGACGATTTCGACACGCAGAAGAAGCGTGGCTTCGTCGATTGCCCGAGCTGCGGCTCGCACAAGGTGGAGAAAGCCCTGATGGCGCCGGCCGTGTCGACGGCGCGCAAGCAGGAAACGATAGCGCTCGCCATGGGCGAGGCGCAGAAGCAGGCGCTGGCGCAACTGAAGGCAATGGCCGAGAAGGTTCGCGAGAATGCCGATTACGTCGGCGACAAATTCGCCGAGGAAGCGCGCAAGATCCATTTCGGCGAGACCGACCCGCGCGGCATCTATGGCGAGGCGACGCTGGAGGAGGCCAAGAGCCTGGCCGAGGACGGCGTCGAGTTCATGCCGATCCCGGTGTTTCCGGAGGATCGGAACTGAGCGGTCAGCTTACGCTGCCGATCAATTTTTCAAGCAGGCGCGAAAGCGTTTCCCGTTCGGCTTGCGTCAGGCCGGAAAGAATCTCGTGCTCGTTGGCGACGTGGGCAGCAATGGCCTCGTCGATCAAAGCGAGACCTTTTTCAGTCAACCGCACGACGATGCCGCGCCGGTCATTGGGGTGCGGACCGCGCACGATCAACCCTGAGGTTTCGAGCCGGTCGAGCCGGTTGGTCATGGCGCCCGAGGTCACCATCGTCGCCTCGTAAAGGGCGGTCGGGGTCAGCGCGTAGGGCGCGCCCGAGCGGCGCAACGTGGCCAGCACGTCGAATTCGCCGGCCTGCAATCCATAGCGCGCAAACAACGGCGCGAGGCGCTCGCGGGCAATCAGCGAGGATGCTTCATTCAACCGCCCGATCACGCCCATCGGCGAGACGTCAAGGTCCGGCCTCTCCCTGTTCCATTGTTCGATCGCCTTTGCTGCCCTGTCCATCTATTCTGCCATGTATCTTGACGTTAAGAATCTTTTCGTTATCTTATCGGAAAATGAAGTGGCGGCCAAGTGCCGGCGACGATGACGAGGACCATCAGATGAAATTTCTCTGGGATTCGGCGCTTGGCCTGCTGGTCGTGACGGGCGCCCTGCTTGGCCTGACGCTGCCGTTCGGCAAGCTTGCGACCGCCGCCGGCGTTCCGGCCATGGTCTGGGCCTTCGTCATCTCGCTCGGTGCCGGCGGCGTGCTGTTGCTGGCTCTCCTGCTGCGTGGCGAGCGCATCAAGCTTACGGCGCGCAAGCTGCGCTATTTCTTCGTCACGGCGGCGGTATCCTATGCCTTTCCCAACCTCTTGATGTTTTCGGCCATCCCGCATCTCGGCGCGGGATATACGGGCATCATGTTCACGCTATCGCCGGTGATCACGCTCGTGTTCTCGATCTTGCTTGGCGTTCGGCGCCCCAACCTGCTCGGCGTCATCGGCATTGCGGTCGGCTTCATCGGTGCGGTCATGGTCGCGCTTACACGCGGCGAAGCTGGCCAACCGGCCGATTATTTCTGGGTAACGATCGGATTGCTGATCCCGGTCAGCCTTGCCGCGGGCAACATCTACCGCACCGTCGACTGGCCCGAAGGAACCGGCCCGATCGAGCTTGCCGTGGGCAGCCATCTGGCGTCGGCGACCTTGCTTCTCCTCGGCATCCTGACGCTTTTCGGCTGGCAAGCGTTTGTTCCGCTGGGCGCGGTACCGTCTGTGGTCGTCGCGCAGATGGCGTCGGCTTCGGCAATGTTTGCCTTCTTCTTCCGGCTGCAGGCGGTGGGCGGCCCGGTCTATCTCAGCCAGATCGGCTATGTGGCGGCGGCCGTCGGGCTGTTCGCGGGCACGATCTTCCTCGGCGAACACTATCAGCTGCTGACCTGGGCAGGCGCTGTCATCATCACGGCCGGCGTGTTCATCACCACCAAGGCGCAAAGCCGGCCCAGCGCGAAGGCGCAGAGTCAGGCGGCGTGAGCCGGTTCAGACCGTGCCCTTTTCCGCCAGCACCATATAGTTGACGTCCATGTCTTTCGACCGCTGCCAGCGGTCGGCGAGCGGGTGGTAGACGACGCCGGTGCGGTCGATGACGGTCAGGCCGGCGCCGCCGAGCGCCTTTTCCAGCTCTTCCGGGCGCACCAGCTTGCCGAACTGATGAGTGCCGCGCGGCAGCCAGCGCAGCACATATTCGGCGCCGATGATGGCCAGCCCTAGCGCCTTCAGCGTGCGGTTGATCGTGGCCACGAACATGATGCCGCCGGGCTTGACCATCTCGCCGCATTTGGCGACGAACAGGTCGATGTCGGCGACATGCTCGACCACTTCCATATTGAGGATAACGTCGAATTTTTCGCCGGCGTCGGCCAGGTCCTCGGCCGTGGTGGCGCGGTAGTCGATCGGCACGCCGACTTCGGCGGCGTGCAATTTGGCCACTTCGATATTAGTGGCGGAAGCATCGGCGCCGACCACTTCGGCGCCAAGCCGCGCCATCGGCTCGCACAGCAGGCCGCCGCCGCAACCGATGTCGAGAAAGCGCAGGCCCTCGAATGGCCGTGCCGCGCGCGGATCGCGGCCGAAGCGCGTTGCCACCTGGTCGCGTATGTAGGCAAGCCGGATGGGGTTGAACTTGTGCAGCGGCCGGAACTTGCCGTTTGGGTTCCACCATTCGGCGGCAAGGGCGGAAAAGCGCTCCACTTCTCCGGCATCGATCGTCGATCGTCGGGGCTCTGGCATCGATTGGTCTCCTCGGACGCTAGCAAGTCGGGCGTGGGGGAGGGAAAGTCAAGGCTGCATTTTCGCCTGCTGACAGTGCGAGGCCGGCACCGCCGACAAGCGCCCTGTATTGCCGGCGGCGCTCTGTCAGGACGTGTCAGCTCAGGGCATCTCGGCCGAAACAAAATCGCGGCGGTGTGCGAAAAAGGGAAGATCGTGTTGAAAAAAGGAGATGGCCGTGGCTCAGACCGCATCGATCCTTTGGCGCAGGCTCGACTTTGAAGGTCACGATTCCTGCATGCTCTCGCAGCGGCCCAGTGGGCACGGCCTGAAGGGGCAGGCCATCTTCCTGCAAGACGACAGGCCGTGTTGCATCGCCTACGAGGTGGATTGCGATGCCGGCTGGCACACGCGCTCGGCACGGGTCGAGGGCTTTCTCGGCCCGCAAGAGCTTTCCCTGGGGATCGAACGCCGCGCCGACGGCTCCTGGGCGCTGAATGGCGAGCCGCAGCCGGAGGTGGCCGGCCTGATAGACGTCGATCTCGGCTTCACGCCGGCTTCGAACCTCCTGGCGATCCGCCGGTTCGCGCTCGCCGTCGGCGAAGCGACGCCCGCGCCGGCCGCCTATCTGGCCTTTCCCGAGCTCAGAATGATGCGGCTCGAGCAGACCTATCGGCGCCTCGACGCGGCCCGCTACGCCTATGCCGCGCCGGCATTCGGCTATGAGGCGGTTCTGGAGGTCTCTCCACTCGGCTTCGTGCTCGACTATCCACATTTGTGGAAAAGCATCGTGCGCCTGGGCTGACGCCCGTCGCCGTGTGAGCCTTGCCGGTTGGGCCCTGCGCAAAATGAAGTTACCGTTCAGCCCGCGCGGCGCTCTTCTTATGAGCCGTCGCTTGCGAAGCCTGGATGTTTTGGCTAAGGAGGCCGCGCATTCAGCGGCCGGCGCCAGCCGGGCGCTTTCCTCGGTTTTTCGGCGCAGAGCCGGCTTCAGTCAAAGGCATTTCGCTTCCATGGCGCGCATCGTGATGAAATTCGGCGGAACCTCCGTCGCCGACATCGCCCGCATCCGCAATGTGGCGCGTCACGTCAAACGGGAGGTCGATGCCGGCCACGAGGTGGCGGTGGTGGTCTCGGCGATGGCCGGCAAGACCAACGAACTGGTCGGCTGGACGCGCGAGGCCTCGCCGATGCACGACGCGCGCGAATATGATGCCGTGGTTGCGTCCGGCGAGCAGGTGACGGCAGGCCTCCTGGCGATCACCTTGCAGAACATGGGCGTGCACGCCCGCTCCTGGCAGGGCTGGCAGATCCCGATCAAGACCGACAACGCGCATGGCGCGGCACGCATCCTCGATATCGACGGCGCTTTCCTGATCAAGCGCTTCGGCGAGGGCCAGGTGGCCGTCATCGCAGGTTTCCAGGGCATCGGACCGGACAACCGCATCGCAACGCTTGGTCGTGGCGGCTCCGACACCAGCGCGGTGGCGATCGCGGCCGCCGTCAAAGCCGACCGCTGCGACATCTATACCGACGTCGACGGCGTCTACACCACCGATCCGCGCATCGAGCCCAAGGCGCGGCGGCTGGCCAAGATATCGTTCGAGGAAATGCTTGAAATGGCCTCGCTCGGCGCCAAGGTTCTGCAGGTGCGATCGGTCGAGCTTGCCATGGTGCACAGGGTGCGTACCTTCGTGCGGTCGTCCTTCGACGATCCCGACGCGCCCGGAATGGGGGATTTGCTCAATCCGCCCGGAACGCTTATTTGCGACGAGGAAGAGATCGTGGAACAGCAGGTCGTCACCGGAATTGCCTATGCCAAGGACGAGGCGCAGATTTCGCTGCGGCGTGTCGGCGACCGGCCGGGCGTCGCCGCCGGCATTTTCGGGCCGCTGGCCGAGGCCAACATCAACGTAGACATGATCGTCCAGAACATTTCCGAGGACGGCAAGCTTACCGACATGACCTTCACGGTGCCCTCCGGAGACGTGGACAAAGCGCTGGCCGTGCTCGACCGGCTGAAGGCCGATGTCGGCTACGACGTCGTGCAGTCGGAAGCCGGCATGTCGAAGGTCTCGGTCATCGGCATCGGCATGAGAAGCCATGCCGGCGTTGCCGCCACCGCCTTCAAGGCGCTGGCCGAGAAGGCAATCAACATCCGCGCCATCACCACCTCCGAGATCAAGATTTCGATACTGATCGACGGTCCGTACACGGAACTCGCGGTTCGCACTTTGCATTCCGTCTACGGTCTGGATAAGCAGTAGCAGACTGAATCAGTTGTTGCGTGCGTGCCGGCGGCGGCCGAAACTGCGCCGGCAGGAAGCCTATTGGAGAAGAAGCCGCGATGCGTGACCCGGCCAGTGGCCCGCGCGTTCTGCTGAAACGGCTCCGCGAGCTCATGCAGGAGCCGCTGGAGCCGCAGGAGCGGCTCGATCGCATCGTGCGCGACATCGCCTCCAACATGGTCGCCGAAGTGTGCTCGCTCTATGTGCTGCGCGCCGATTCCGTGCTCGAACTCTACGCCACCGAAGGCCTGAACCCCAACGCGGTGCACCTGGCGCAGCTCAGGCTGGGGCAAGGCCTGGTCGGCACGATCGCCGCCAGCGCGCGGCCGCTCAATCTATCCAATGCGCAGGAACATCCGGCTTTCGCCTACCTGCCGGAAACCGGGGAAGAGATCTACAATTCCTTCCTCGGCGTGCCGGTGCTCAGGGCAGGGCGCACGCTGGGCGTGCTGGTGGTGCAGAACAAGACCATGCGCCACTATCGCGACGACGAGGTCGAGGCGCTGGAAACCACCGCCATGGTTATCGCCGAGATGATCGCCACCGGCGATCTGGCGCGGCTGACGCGGCCCGGCCTCGAGCTCGACCTGCGCCGCCCGGTCAGCTTCACCGGCCTGTCGTTCAACGAGGGCGTCGGGCTCGGTCATGTCGTGCTGCACGAACCGCGGATCGTCGTCACCAACCTGTTCAACGAGGACAGCGAAGAGGAAGTCCGCCGGCTCGAGGCATCGCTCGGCTCGCTCAGGCTTTCCATCGACGACATGCTCGAGCGCCGCGACGTCGCCTTCGAGGGCGAGCATCGCCAGGTGCTGGAAGCCTACCGCATGTTCGCCAACGACCGCGGCTGGGTCCGGCGGCTGGAAGAGGCGATCCGCAACGGCCTGACGGCGGAAGCTGCGGTCGAAAAGGTGCAGAGCGACATGCGCGCGCGCATGCTGCACATGACCGATCCTTATCTGCGCGAGCGGATGAGCGATTTCGACGACCTCGCCAACCGGCTTCTGCGCCAGCTGATGGGACGCGGGCCTGACGATGTCGCGGCCTCGCTGCCGAAGGATGCCATCATCGTCGCCCGCTCGATGGGCGCCGCCGAACTGCTCGACTATCCCCGGGACAAATTGCGCGGGCTGGTGCTCGAGGATGGCGCGGCCACCAGCCACGTCGTCATCGTCGCGCGCGCCATGGGCATTCCCGTCGCCGGGCAGATGAAGGGCGCCGTTTCCATGGCGGAAAACGGCGATGCCATCATCGTCGACGGCGAGGAAGGCGCGATCCATCTTCGTCCGCAGTCGGATCTCGAAGCCGCCTATGCCGAAAAGGTGCGGTTCCGGGCGCGCCGGCAGGAAGTCTACCGCGAACTGCGCAAGAAGCCGTCGGTGACCAAGGATGGCGTTGCGGTCGACCTTTTGATGAATGCCGGGCTTGCCGTCGACCTGCCGCAACTGGCCGAGTCGGGTGCCGCCGGGATCGGCCTGTTCCGCACCGAATTGCAGTTCATGGTCGCCTCGACCTTTCCCCGTGCCGAGGCGCAGGAGCGGCTCTACCGCGACGTGCTCGATGCCGCGCGCGGCAAGCCGGTGACCTTCCGCACCATCGACATCGGCGGCGACAAGGTGCTGCCCTATTTCAAAGGCGCCATCCAGGAAGAGAACCCGGCGCTCGGCTGGCGGGCGATCCGCCTGACGCTGGACCGTCCGGGATTGCTGCGCACCCAGATCCGCGCCCTGCTGAAAGCCTGCGGCGGGCGGGAGCTCAAGCTGATGCTGCCGATGGTCACCGAGCTCGGCGAGATCGCCCAGGCGCGCGAAATCATCGACCGCGAGGTGCGGCATCTGTCGCGCTTTGCCCATCATTTGCCGACCAGCCTCAAGCTCGGGGCAATGTTGGAGGTGCCGTCCCTCCTGTTCCAGCTTGACGAGTTGATGAAGGCGGTCGACTTCGTCTCGGTCGGCTCGAACGACCTGTTCCAGTTCGTGATGGCGGTCGACCGCGGCAACACGCAGCTTTCCGATCGCTTCGACACGTTGTCGACGCCGTTCCTGCGGGTGCTCAAGACCATCGCCGATGCCGGCGCCCGCAACCACACGCCCGTCACACTCTGCGGCGAACTCGCCGGCAAGCCGATCTCGGCAATGGCGCTGGTCGGCCTCGGTTTCCGTTCTATCTCGATGTCGCCCGCTTCGATCGGTCCGGTCAAGGCGATGCTGACCGAATTGCCGCTGGAGGCGTTGAAAGCGTTCTTCGACGACAATCTGATGGCGCCGGCCCAGGGGCTGCCGATGCGGGCGCTGCTGCAGGCCTTCGCCGACGACCGCTCAATTCCGTTATAGCACCTTTGCAATGATCTCCCTTCCCCGCGACCGCATGGATCAAGTCGTCAAGCGTTTCGAAATGCTCGAAGCGCAGATGTCGGCCGGCCCGGCGCCGGATGCCTATGTTAAGATGGCATCGGAATATGCCGAGCTCCAGGAGATGGTTGCCAAGGTCAGAGCCTTGCGCTCGGCCGAGCAGGAGCAGGCCGATCTCGAGGCGATGCTCGCCGACAAGGGCACCGATGCCGAGATGCGGGCTCTCGCCGAGGCCGACCTGCCAGAGGTCGATGAGCGCATCGAAGCGTTGCAGAAGGACATCCAGATCCTGCTCTTGCCCAGGGATGCGGCCGATGACAAGAACGCCATCCTGGAAATCCGCGCCGGCACCGGCGGCGACGAGGCAGCATTGTTCGCCGGCGACCTGTTTCGCATGTATGAGCGCTATGCCGCTTCGCGTGGCTGGCGGTTCGAGACGGTATCGGCCAGCGAGGGCGATGCCGGCGGCTATAAGGAAATCATCGCCACGGTTTCCGGCAAGGGGGTTTTCGCGCATCTGAAATTCGAGTCCGGCGTCCACCGGGTGCAGCGCGTGCCCGCGACCGAGGCCAGCGGACGCATTCACACCTCGGCGGCGACGGTAGCCGTGCTGCCGGAGGCGGAGGAAGTCGACATCGACATCCGGGCCGAAGACATCCGCATCGACACGATGCGCGCGTCGGGCTCGGGCGGCCAGCACGTCAACACCACCGATTCGGCAGTGCGCATCACCCATTTGCCGACCGGCATCATGGTGGTGCAGGCGGAGAAATCGCAGCACCAGAACCGGGCCAAGGCCATGCAGATCCTGCGGGCCCGGCTCTACGACCTGGAACGCAGCAAGGCCGATGAGGAGCGCTCGGAATCGCGCAAGTCGCAGGTCGGCTCCGGCGACCGCTCGGAACGCATCCGCACCTACAATTTTCCGCAAGGCCGCGTCACCGATCATCGCATCAACCTGACGCTCTACAAGCTCGACCGGGTGATGATGGGCGAACTCGACGAAGTCATCGACGCTCTGATCGCCGATCACCAGTCGAAGCTGCTCGCCGATATCGGTCTTGATGGCTGATCCTTTGCCCCAGGCGCTGGGGCCGCTGCTGCGGGCAGCGCGAGCGCGCTTGGCCGCGGTCGATGATCCCGCGCTCGATGCAAGACTGATCGTGGAGCACTTTTCAGGTACGACCCGCACGCAGGCCATTGCCGATCCCGAACATGCGGTCGATGCCGCCGCTCTTGTCCAGATCGACCGCGCCTTGAGGCGCCGCGCGGGCGGCGAGCCCGTGCACCGCATCCTGGGCTATCGGGAGTTCTACGGGTTGCGGCTGTCGCTGTCGCCGGAAACGCTCGAGCCGCGGCCCGACACCGAAACGCTGGTCGAGGCCATACTGCCCTTTGTCAGGGCAACCGTCATGCGCGAGGGCGAGTGCCGCATCCTCGATCTGGGAACCGGCAGCGGAGCCATCGCGCTGGCGCTGCTCAGCGCCGTGCCGGCAGCGATTGCCACCGGGGTCGACCTCTCGGAAGGGGCGTTGAGGACGGCAACGCGCAATGCCGCGCAATTGGGTCTTGGCGACCGGTTCACGGCGCTGCTGTCCGACTGGTTTGAAAAAGTTTCTGGTCGATACCATGTAATTGTCGCAAACCCTCCCTATATACGATCGGAGGACATCGGAAATCTGCAGGATGAAGTCCGCGATTTCGACCCACGCCTGGCCCTGGATGGCGGCGCGGATGGGCTGGCCCCTTACAGGGTCATCGCCGCTGAGGCGGCTAAGTTTCTAGAAGCCGGAAGCAGGATTGCGGTCGAGATCGGCTACACACAGCACATCGAGGTCACCGCTATATTTTGCTCGTCCGGCTATGCGGTCGCTGGTGCGTTCGGCGACCTCGGCGGAAACGACAGGGTTCTTGTCTTTCAACGGGGAAAGCCTTGACGCAGTGCGAAAAAAACCGCTTGGCAATGCCGGGGAATGCGGCTAGGGTCGCGTTAACCGGATGAGACGAAGCAGGCAGTGCTCTTAGCGATTCGGTTTTCCTTGGAAATAGCTGCCTTCTTGCGCAAACGACGCCCAAGCTTCGTGCGGGAATCGTCCGGCAAGTGATGTAACCGGAACAGGATGGCACGTGGCGCCAACGCAATTGATGCGGGCGAACGCCGGTGAAGAAACGAAACGGCTGGCTGCATGAGCGCCACCGTTCGTGAAGAGTTTTCGAAAATTTCAATATGAAGAGAGTCGAATGAGGCCACAACAGCAGAACAGGCGCATGCGCGGTCGCAACAACAATGGCGGCGGCGGCAACAACAACAATAACAACAACCGCAAGGGGCCAAATCCCCTGACGCGCAACTACGAGAGCAACGGCCCGGACGTGAAGATCCGTGGGTCTGCTCAGCAGATCGCTGAAAAGTACGCCACCCTTGCCCGTGATGCGCAAAGCTCCGGCGACCGGGTGATGGCGGAGAACTATCTCCAGCACGCCGAGCACTATAATCGCATCATTGCGGCCGCGCAGGCGCAGATGCCGATCCAGAACGTCCAGCAGAATCGCGACGAATTCGACGATGATGGCGATGAGGATCGCGACGAGTTCGACAATGCCGGCAACGCCGGCAACAACGTTGCGGATGCGCCGGTTCCGGTGATCAATCACGGCGCGGGTCCGCAGCCGGTTATCGAAGGCATGCCGGCCGAAGTCGCGCTGAACCGGGAAAACGGCCGCGATCGTGATAATAATGGCGGGCGCAACAGTGGCGGCCGCGACAATAATGGCGGACGCCATCGCGACCGCCGCCCCAATGGCGGCTATGGCCAGAACAGCCAGCGCGGCGATTATGGTTCGTCCGCCGAGCAGGGTGCCCAGCAGCAGCGCAACGAGACGGCCGAACAGGCCGAGGCCGTCACGCCAGCCGAATCCGTCGCGCCGGTCGAGCAGGCGGCGCCGCTGTTCGAGAACCTGTCGCCGGCCGGGCTCGCTGCCCAGGCCGAACTCAATGAGACGGCCGCGGAGACTAGTCCCAGCCGTCGTCCGAGGCGTCCGCGCCGCCCGCGCGGCAATGCCGACCAGATCACCAGCGGCAACGACAATGCCGACGCTGGCGAGGTGGCGGCGGCCCCGGTCGACAATGGCAACGCCGACCCCGCGATCGCCGACATCGACAACTGAGCGGCGACGCCTCGATACATTGAACGGCGGAGAGAAATCTCCGCCGTTTTCGTTTGCGCGGCCGTCGAATATTATGCCTTCGCAGACATCAAGATGTCTTGAGGGTTCGCGGGTTGCGCACCATATCAGCCTCAACTGGACCCGGCTCTCACGGGCGGGTCCGTCACCGCAAACTGATCCGGTGCCGCAAAGCGGGCCGGTGATGGAAGGAGACAGGTATGAATCTCGAGAAATACTCGGAGCGCGTGCGCGGCTTCATCCAATCCGCGCAGACCATGGCGCTCTCGCGCAACCACCAGCAATTCACCCCCGAACATATCCTGAAAGTGCTCGTCGATGACGACGAGGGTCTGGCTGCGTCGCTCATCGAGCGCGCCGGCGGCAGCGTCCGCGACGTCAAGCTCGGCATCGAGACGGCACTCGAAGCGATGCCCAAGGTGGAGGGCGGCAACGGCCAGCTCTATCTGGCACAGCCGTTGGCCAAGGTGTTTTCGACAGCCGAGGAACTGGCCAAGAAGGCCGGTGACAGCTTCGTCACGGTCGAAAGGCTACTGACGGCGCTGGCGGTCGAGAAATCAGCCAAGACATCAGACATACTGGCCAAGGCCGGCGTCACCGCGCAGGCGCTCAACCAGGTGATCAACGACGTCCGCAAGGGCCGCACCGCCGATTCGGCGAATGCCGAACAGGGCTATGACGCGCTGAAGAAATACGCGCGCGATCTCACCGCCGATGCCCGCGCCGGCAAGCTCGATCCGGTCATCGGCCGCGACGACGAGATCCGCCGCACCATCCAGGTGCTGTCGCGCCGCACCAAGAACAATCCGGTGCTGATCGGCGAGCCGGGCGTCGGCAAGACGGCGATCGCCGAAGGCCTGGCGCTGCGCATCGTCAATGGCGACGTGCCGGAATCGCTGAAGGACAAGCAGCTGATGGCGCTCGACATGGGCGCGCTGATCGCCGGCGCCAAATATCGCGGTGAGTTCGAGGAGCGGCTGAAGGCCGTGCTTTCCGAGGTCACTGCCGCTGCTGGTGGCATCATCCTGTTCATCGACGAGATGCACACCCTGGTCGGCGCCGGCAAGGCGGACGGCGCCATGGATGCGTCCAACCTTCTGAAGCCGGCGCTGGCGCGCGGCGAACTGCACTGCGTCGGCGCCACCACGCTCGACGAATACCGCAAGCATGTGGAGAAGGATGCCGCACTCGCCCGCCGCTTCCAGCCGGTCTTCGTCGAGGAGCCGACGGTGGAGGACACGGTCTCGATCCTGCGCGGCCTGAAGGAGAAATACGAACAGCACCACAAGGTGCGCATTTCCGATTCGGCGCTGGTCGCGGCGGCGACGCTGTCCAACCGCTACATCGCCGACCGGTTCCTGCCGGACAAGGCGATCGACCTCGTCGACGAAGCCGCTTCGAGGCTTCGCATGCAGGTCGATTCCAAGCCCGAAGCGCTGGACGAGATCGACCGCCGCATCATGCAGCTCAAGATCGAGCGCGAAGCGCTGAAGGTCGAGAAGGATGAGGCTTCGAAGGACAGGCTTGCCCGGCTCGAGAAGGACCTCGCCAGCCTTGAGGAGGAATCGACCGAGATGACCTCGAAATGGCAGGCCGAGAAGCAGAAGCTCGGGCTCGCCGCCGATCTCAAGAAGCAGCTTGACGAGGCGCGCAACGAACTGGCCATCGCCCAGCGCAAGGGCGAGTTCCAGCGCGCCGGCGAGCTTGCCTATGGCAAGATCCCGGAACTGGAAAAGAAGCTGAAGGAAGCCGAGGCCCAGGACGGCAAGGCTGGCATGGTCGAGGAAGTGGTCACGCCCGATCATGTCGCCCACATCGTCTCGCGCTGGACCGGAATTCCGGTCGACAAGATGCTGGAAGGCGAGCGCGACAAGCTGTTGCGCATGGAAGACGAGATCGGCAAGCGCGTCGTCGGCCAGGGCGAGGCGGTGCAAGCGGTTTCCAAGGCAGTGCGGCGCGCTCGCGCCGGCCTGCAGGATCCGAACCGGCCGATCGGCTCGTTCATGTTCCTCGGCCCGACCGGCGTCGGCAAGACCGAACTGACGAAGGCGCTGGCGAACTTCCTGTTCGACGACGAGAGCGCGATGGTGCGCATCGACATGTCGGAGTTCATGGAGAAGCATTCGGTTGCCCGATTGATCGGCGCGCCTCCCGGCTATGTCGGTTATGAGGAAGGCGGCGCGCTAACCGAAGCGGTGCGGCGCCGGCCCTATCAGGTCGTGCTGTTCGACGAGATCGAGAAAGCGCATCCCGACGTGTTCAACGTGCTCCTGCAGGTGCTCGACGACGGCCGGCTCACCGATGGGCAGGGCCGCACGGTCGACTTCCGCAACACGCTGATCATCATGACGTCGAACCTCGGCGCCGAATACCTGGTCAATCTCGGCGAGGACCAGGATGTCGACCAGGTTCGCGACGAGGTGATGAACGTCGTCAAGGCGTCGTTCCGGCCGGAGTTCCTCAACCGCGTCGACGAGGTGATCCTGTTCCATCGGCTGCGCCGGCAGGATATGGGCCGCATCGTCGAAATCCAGCTCAAGCGGCTGGAAAACCTGCTGGTCGACCGCAAGATCACGCTGTCACTGGACCAGGAGGCGATCGACTGGCTGGCATCCAAGGGTTACGACCCCGCCTATGGCGCGCGGCCGTTAAAGCGGGTGATGCAGAAAGACCTGCAGGATCCGCTGGCGGAGAAGATCCTGCTCGGCGAGATCCTCGACGGCTCGACCGTCAAGGTGACCGCCGGCTCCGACCGGCTGAATTTCCGTTCGAAGCCGACGGTCGTCGCGACCGAAGCGGCAGCCTGATTGAACGCCGCGCGCCCAGGACGGGCGCGCGGCTTTTTCGCGTCTTTCGGCAGGAGCACGCATGACGCTGGACGACTATAACGGCTTCTGCGCCTCGCTGCCCGCCACATCGCATGTCGTCCAGTGGGGCGGCGCCCATGTCTGGAAGGTCGGCGCCAAGGTCTTTGCCATCGGCGGCTGGAGCGAGGGCCGCGACCCTTTCATTACCTTCAAATGCTCCGACATTGCCTATGATGTGCTGAAGGAGCAGCCGGGCTTGCGGCCCGCACCCTACCTTGCCTCGCGCGGCATGAAATGGATCCAGCGCCAGACAAGCCAGAGCATGGATGATGGCGCGCTGAAGGATTATCTGCGCGAGAGCCATCGTCTTGTCGCCCTGAAGTTGACGAAGCAGGCGCGAAAGGAACTGGGACTTGCCTGAGGCTAAAACGCGTCACGCTCGACGGATTCAGGCGACGCGCTTTAGCTTTTTGTTCTATGCATATCTTTCGCCCCAAACCGGGCCGCTTTTGGATGATATGCATTTAGCTGATATTCGTCGAGGCGCCGGAAAACCGCCATCTTCATGCCCGGTTCATATTGGAACCTTATGGTCGGGCGGTGGTTCGCTGGCGAAGGACTCGCTACGCGCGAAAGCCGCCGGCGACGGCAATTACGGACCGGAGAGTTTGCCCACGATGTTGCGGACGATCTTCACCCTTTCGGCACTTGCGGCCGGACTGGCGTTTTCAAGCGCGTTCGCCGCGCCGACCGAGGACGCTTCGCCGCGGGTCGTCCGCCCCGCTGACGGCGGCATCCTGCTGGCCCAGGACGGCAATCTCGACATCTATTACGACGCCAGGGGCAACCGCGTCATCGTCGATGCGGACACGGGCAAGGTCATCGCCATCCAACCGCCGCAGACCAGGCTCGACCGACGCGCGCTGCGCCGCGAGACACGGCTGCGCGAACTCGGCCGCGTTCCCGCCGACGACGACCGCTACTATCTCGACGATCCGGAAGACATGGCACGCTTCCGCCGCAGGCAGATGGAAGACGAAGGCCGGGTCATCGCGCCGCCCGTCCAGGAATATGATCCCTATGGCGACAATTCCGTCGAGGCCTACCCGCCGGCCCCCGGCGGCGACGGCGTCTACGACAACTATCCGGAAGCGCCCCAGCCGGCAACGCCGCCCTCCATCAAGCGCCAGCCGCTGAACGAGGCCTCGATAGAGCCGGTCGAGCCCACGGCTCCCGCCGCGCAGCCGGCGCCCGCAGAGGAGGCGGGATTACCGCCGAAAGCAGGCGGCAAGACTGTGGTCGACCCGTCGCTTTCGCTCGGAGCACGCCAGGATGTCGCGGCTCTGCAGGTGCTGCTTGATCGCGGCGGCGCTTCGCCTGGCGTCATCGACGGGCGCTTCGGTTCGAATGTCGACAAGGCGCTGGCTGCCTACAACCAGATCACCGGCAGCAATCTGCGATCGACCGACGCCGTCGGCATCCAGGCGGCCCTTGCACAATCGGGCGGCGATGCCTTGGCCAACTACACGATCACGCCGGAGGATGCGGCCGGTCCCTATGTTGCGTCGATCCCGGAAGATTACAGCCAGAAGGCGCAGCTCGACCGCATGGGCTATACGTCGGTCACGGAAGCGCTTGCCGAGCGCTTCCACATGGACGAGAACTATCTCAAGGCGCTCAACCCGGAGGCCAATTTCAACCGTCCCGGAACGATCATCAAGGTTGCCAATTTCGGCAGACTGGTGTCGTCGCCGGTGGCTCGTATCGTCGCCGACAAGGGCAAGAAAGAGGTCTTTGCCTATGATACGGCGGGCAAGCTGGTCGCGGCCTATCCCGCCACCATCGGCTCGTCCGACACGCCGTCGCCGTCCGGCATTCATGCCGTGTCCCGTGTCGCGCTCGATCCGAACTACACTTACAACCCCAACATCAATTTCAAACAGGGCGAGAACAATAAGGTCCTGACCATTCCGCCCGGCCCGAATGGCCCTGTCGGCTCGGTGTGGATCGCGTTGGACAAGCCGACCTACGGCATCCATGGCACGCCGGATCCCTCGAAGATCGGCAAGACCGAGAGCCATGGTTGCGTGCGACTAACCAATTGGGATGCCCGCGAGCTGGCCAAGCTGGTTTCGCCCGGCGTGACGGTGGAATTCGTCGACTGAGACGATGCGGCGTTCGTCGCTGGTTAGAGCGGTTCAGTGTTCGATGGACTTCCGAGCCGCTCCAGCGCTGCGCGCTTTTCCCGGGAAACCGCCACGTTTTTCCTGGAATTGCTCTACCCGATTATCCTGCGCAACCATTTCGCGCTCGGTGTCGCGGCATAAATCAGTTGCACCATGAGAATGAAGCCGACGCTGAGCAGCGGGGTGACCAGACAGAGCAGGGCGCCGACCGCCCACAGAAGCTGCGCCTTGACGATGCGCAGGTAGACCGTGCGTTTCGTTTCGACGTCGACATCATCCGCCAGAAGGCCATTTTTCTCCGCATAGCGCCAGCTGGCGATCAGGGTGACGCCGAGCATCAGCAGATTGAGCCAGTAGACGGCGACCGCGGTTCTGAATTCGAGGAAGTCGGCCAGAAGATCGGTCGAGAACGGCAGCAGGGCGATAAAGGCGAGAAAGCACAAATTGAGCGTTGCCAGCCGCCTGTCGGATCTGGTGATCAACCCATGCTGCGCCTGCTGGCCGAACCAGAAGATGGTCAGCGTCAGGAAGGAAAGCGCATAGGTCAGGAAGCGCGGCGCCAACGCCAGGACGGCGTCGAGGAGATCGCCTTCGGAATGGATCGCCTCGTGCGTCGGTACACGAATCTCCAGAACGATCAGGGTCAGCGCGATGGCGAAGACGCCGTCGGTCAGCCCGACGACGCGGTGGAGCCCGGACTGGGATGGTTCGAGCGGTCGCTTCATCGATTTTCTCCCCCTGTCTGATCGGCTCCCGTCCGATGCCGCGTGAAAGCTTAGCATGCCGGCGCTTGTTTGCACCTGCGTGGGCCGGCACCTGCCAATGCGGCCAGGTGGCTGCGCAGCTGGTTTCAACCACCGGGACCGCTGGCTGGTTGTTGCGGGCGCGCCGCGGGTTTATGCAGGTTGCATGCATTCACCGAGCAAAGCCGCTGCCGTCCCGCCGCCGACCGCCAACGGTACGTTCTGCCCGCAGTCGCAGCGGCGCTATGTGCTGATCGCCGCGATCCTGGCTTCAGCGCTTGGTTTCATCGACGGTTCGATCCTTGCCATCGCCACGCCGGCAATCCGCGTCGATCTCGGCGCCAGCCTGGCGCAAGCGCAGTGGATATCCAATGCCTACGCGCTGACGCTTTCGGCGCTCATCCTTGCCGGCGGTGCTGCGGGCGACCGCTTCGGCCTGCGCCGCGCCTTCGTCGCCGGCATCGCGCTGTTCATCGCCGCTTCATTGGCCTGCGCGCTGGCGCCCAATCCGGCGGTGCTGATCGCGTTTCGTGCAATCCAGGGCGTCGGCGCGGCGATCATGGTGCCGGGCAGCCTTGCCATCATCGCCAAGGCCTATCCGAAAAAGGAGCGCGGCCGCGCAATCGGCATCTGGGCCGCCGCTTCGGCGCTGACCACGGCACTCGGTCCGGTGCTGGGCGGTTTCGTGCTGTCGACCCTCGGCAATGGAATCTGGCGTGCGATATTTGCCATCAACCTGCCGCTTGGGCTGGTTTCGATCTACCTGCTGCTCGCCAAGATCCCGGCGGATCGGCCGACCGAAAAGCGCAGCCTCGATCTTGGCGGCGCAGCGCTGGCGACACTGGCCTTCGGGTTGCTGGCCTACGGGCTGACGGCGATGAACGCGGAGGCTGCCGGATTCATGTCGGGTTCGGCAATCGTTGCCGGCGTGGTCCTGCTTTTCGTCTTCATTTTCTACGAGCGCCGGCAGCGCGAGCCGATGATCGATCTCAATCTGTTTCGCATCGGCGCCTTCGCCGGCGCCAATCTCGCGACCTTCTTCCTCTATTTCGCGCTGTCGGCCAATCTTTTCTACCTGCCCATGCTTTTGATCGCCGGCTGGGGGCTGAGCACGGCCGAGGTCGGCTTCATCTTCCTGCCGCTGTCTGCATTGATCGCACTGCTGTCTGGGCCTGTCGGCCAGTGGTCCGACCGGATCGGACCGCGTTTTCCGATCGCCAGCGGCAGTCTGGTGGTTGCCTTCGCCTTCGCCGGGCTTGGCTTGTTGACGCATGCCGGTATCCACAATTTCTGGACCGGAACATTTCCGCTGATGGCGCTGATGGGGTTCGGCATGGCGCTGGTGGTGTCGCCGCTGTCGACCGCGATCATGACGGCGGTGGAAGACAAGGATACGGGCGCGGCCTCCGGTATCAACAATGCCGTCTCGCGCATAGGCGGCCTGATTGCGGTTGCGGCTATGGGGTCGCTTGCCGCCTGGGTCTACGCGAAGGCCCTGGATGGCAGCGCCTTGCCCGGCGTGCCGGGGTTCGGTGAACCGGCGACGACCGGACTGGCCCCGGCTGTCGACGCCGCACGGCTCGCCGCCAGCGACGCCGCATTCTCGGCTGTTTCCTTTGTAACGGCGCTGCTTTGCCTGCTTTCGGCTGTCATCGCCTGGATGACGATTTCAGGCGAATCATTGCCATGGCGCCGGCCCGCCGAAAACCCTAGCGACTGACGGGTGGATCGAAGGAACTATCCTTCGATCTTGGCGCTCGCGACCTTCAGCGAATCACTGTCTTCCTGCTTCAGCAGGTCGTCGATGCGCTCGCGTTCACGCTTGAAGGCGACAAGGTCCTCGCCCTTCAGCACCTTGCCGACCGGCAGGCGGACGCGCATCGGATCGACCTTGGTGCCATTGACGATCAGCTCGTAGTGAAGATGCGGGCCGGTGGCGAGGCCGGTCTGGCCGAGATAGCCGATGGTCTGGCCTTGGCGGACGTGAACGCCCGGTTCGATGCCTTTGGCAAAAGCGCTCTGGTGATTGTAGGAGGTCTCATAGCCGTTGGCATGGCGAATGATGATCTGCTTGCCATAGCCGCCCGCCCAGCCGACCTTCTCGATGACGCCATTGCCGGCGGCGATGATCGGCGTGCCGATGGGGGCTGCCCAGTCGACGCCGGTATGCATGCGGACATAGCCGAGGATCGGGTGCCTGCGCGCGCCAAAGCCGGAGCGGAACTTTCCGGCGGGCAACGGATTGCGCAGCAGGAACTGCTGGGCGCTCGAGCCGTCCTCGTCGAAATAATCCGTGCTGCCGTCCTGCATCTGAAAACGGTAGAAATTGCGCGTCTGCCCGCCGAAGGTCGCCGAGACGTAAAGCAGTTCGGAATTGTCCGAGGTCTGGTCGTCGCCGTCGGGCTGCGAGAACAGCACTTCGAGGCGGTCGGCCGGATTGAGGCGGGACTGGAAGTCGACATCGGAAGCCAACAGCTTGATGAGCCGCTGCGTCATGGCCTTGGACATGCCGTAGGAATAGGCGGCGCGGTAGATGCCGTCATAGACGTTGGGCAGGTTGCCGCGCACCACCACTGGCGCCGACGAATCATCGAACGCCGTCAGCAACTCCGGATTGGGCTCCGGTTCCTGCGCCGGCACATACTGGCCGCGATCGTCGAGCGCGATGGTGACGATATGCTGGGTCCGATCGTAGACGCTGGTGCGCACGACCTTGGCGGCGTCGCCATGGACCTCGAGACCAACACGCAGCACGGTTCCAGCCTTGAGCGCCGGGGCGTTCAAGAGCTTGGTGATCGCCTCGGCCATGCCGGCGGCGTCCTCGCCCGTATAGCCCGAATCTGCGAAGGCTTCCGTGATGGCGAGATCCTTGGTGAAAGGGATGATTTCCTCGGCGAAGGCCGGTGCCTGGTCATCGGCGTTGGCACGTGGCGCGACCGAAACGTTCTCCGGCACGATCCTGACGTCGTAGGAGCCGGCCATGCTCTCGGCAAAGGCCTCGCCAAATCGCTGCGGGTCGACATAGTGGAGCGAAGCGACCTGGACGGCGCCGTCGCTGAGATCGGTGCCGGCCTCGCGCACTACCTTTTCCACCTCGTCGGCGGAAAGGTCGCTCTTTTCATCGAATGAAGCCGTTTCAATGGGGAAGTCGACGGTCTTCAGGCTCATTTCGCTTTCGACCTTGGTGCCGTAGATCTGGCCCGGCGTAGCGGCGGCCGTCGCCGGTTGCGCCGATGCGTCGTCACCGTCGTCGCCGAACACCTGCATCGGATCGAAGGGCGGGTAGGGCCGGTTGGTGGTATGGCCGGCGGCCAGCGCCATCTTGATCTGCACGAAAGGCATGGTGTGGATGACATCGCGGTCGCCGACCTTGGTAACCATCGACACTTCCATGCGTCGACGGTCCTTGGCCTTGGCGATCTGGCGCGGCGCCACCAGCCTGGTGGTCTTGGCCATCTCGCCCGAATCGCCATTGCCGGCAAGGCCGATCAGTTCGGCGATCTCGGGTGGCGTCGCCAGTTGCTGGCGCCCGTCGAGGGCGGCGAACAGCGCCACGCCCATCAGCACGCTTGAGGTCACGCCGG